>JAGQJE010000251.1 GCA_020430775.1 Myxococcales bacterium | reverse complement strand
GATGCCCTCGTACTGAAGCGGCATCCGCCAGCCGGAGAAGGGCACGAGCTTGGCGCCGAGCGCCTCGTGCTCCCCGACCAGCGGTGTCTGCTGAAGTGGTGCGCTCACGCTGCCGGACCTTAGCGACCGCGCATGGGGCTTTCAAGGCCCGCATGCATGTCGGCACGTCATGGCGGTGTGACTCGAGGAGCACCGCGTGCGGCCGGGCGAAGCGGCGCAGGGCGGCGCGGCGCAGCCACGCCCTGCGCGTGCGGCGGACGCAACCAGGCCCACGACGGTCCGATACGGGAGCGCGGACACCGGGCGTGTCGTGCCCGCGCACGCGATGGAGGGAGCCTCGATGAGCGACGCAATGGATGACCGGGTGCCGGTGGAGCGGGCGCTCTTGCGGGTCGCGGCGACCGCGGCGCGCGACGAGCACGCGAGCGCGACGGGGTCCTGCGCCGCGCGGACCGAGGTCGCGGCGCGGCCCGTCTCCATTCGGACGGCGGGCGGCGCTCGGGCGCGGGAGGGGTTCATCGCCGCCTCGCCGCAGATGCGTGCGGTCGCGCGCGACGTCGAGCGCTTCGCGGCGCTGCGGTGGCCGGTCCTGATCGGCGGCGAGACGGGCGCCGGCAAGGAGGTGATCGCCCGCGCGCTGCACGACTGGAGCCCGCGCGCCCGCGGCCCGTGGGTCGCGGTGAACGCCGGCGCCTTGCCCGAGACGCTGGTCGACGCCGCGCTCTTCGGGCACGAGCGCGGCGCGTTCACCGGGGCGGTCGGGGCGCGGCGGGGCGCGTTCGAGCAGGCGAGCGGCGGGACGCTCTTCCTCGACGAGGTCGGCGAGATGCACCTCGACCTGCAGGCACGGCTGCTGCGCGTGCTCGAGCGGTGGGAGGTGCGCCGCCTCGGCGCCGAGACCACGCGACCGGTCGATGTCCGGCTCGTGTGCGCGACGCACCGTGATCTGCGCCGCGAGGTCGCGCGCGGTCGCTTTCGGGAGGACCTCTTCTACCGGCTCTGCCAGCTCCCGCTGCACGTCCCTCCGCTGCGCGAGCGACCGGATGACCTCGTCGCGCTGGCGCAGCGCTTCGTCGACGAGATCCGCCCCGAGGTCGGCGCGCGCGAGCTGACCCTCGCCGCGCTGAGGCGCCTGTGCGAGCACCCCTTCCCCGGCAACGTGCGCGAGCTGCGCGCCGTCGTGCGCCTCGCCGCGCTCGAGGCCGGCGCGCGCACGGTGAGCGCGGCGGCCGTCGACCACGCGCTCGCACGCATCGGGGCCGACTTCCGGGTGCCCGGCT
>JAGQJE010000250.1 GCA_020430775.1 Myxococcales bacterium | reverse complement strand
GCACATACGGGGGTCAGACATACCCACTCATCGACCCCGCCACCGCCCCGTTGCGCCGAATCCGCCCCAGGAGCGATTTTTTCGACCTTCGCGCCACACAGGAAAGATCCACCACCGCGCCGCCGCCCCGAGCGAATCTACCCTCGGAGGGATTTAAACCTCGCCGTTGCGCGACGGTGGAAAGATCCACCGTGGCGCCGCCCCCGACCAAAATGTACCCTCGGAGGGATTTAAGCCTCGCTGTTGAGGTGGGGCGGAAAGATCCGTGGCGGCTGGTGGGCGGATGCTCACGCGGCGGGCCTGTGGTTCGTCGGTCGCCCGCGTTGTCAGGCGTCGGTGGCGGCGGCTGGGTCCGGCGCGAGCGCTTCGGCGAGCGCGCGCAAGAGCCGGTCGACGCCCTCGCGTGTCGCGGCGCTGAAGGCATAGAGTGGGTGTCCGAGCGCCGCGAGCTCCTGCTCGAGCGCCGGCTGCAGCGCGCGGGTCTCCGGGAGATCGAGCTTGCCGAGCGCGACAATGGTTCGCCGCTCGGCCAGCTCGGCGTCGAAGCGGCGAAGCTCCTTCGTCAGCCGGTGGAAGTCGCGCAGCGGCTCGCGCTCGGGATCCGGGTCGACGCTGAGAACATGCAGCAGGACGCGGGTGCGCTCGACGTGGCGCAAAAAGCGCAAGCCGAGCCCTGCTCCGTCCGCTGCGCCCTCGATGATGCCCGGGATGTCCGCGACGACGAAGCTCTGGTCGTCGCCCACAGCGACCACGCCGAGGTTCGGCGTCAGCGTGGTGAAGGGGTAGTCGGCGATCTGCGGTCTCGCTCGGGAGACGGTCGCGATGAACGTGCTCTTGCCGACATTCGGGTAGCCGATGACGCCGACGTCCGCGAGGAGCTTCAGCTCGAGGCGGACCGACCGACGCTCTCCCGGCGTGCCCGCATCGGCCCGTCGCGGCGCGCGGTCGTACGGGGTCGCGAAGCGCATGTTGCCGCGGCCGCCCTGCCCCCCTTGGGCGATCGTCGCCTCCTCTCCCGGCGCGTCGAGGTCGGCGATCAGCGCGCCCGTCTCCGCGTCGACCACTTGCGTCCCAACCGGGACCTCGACGCGGAGTCCCTTGCCATCTTTGCCGAACTGGTCCTTGCCCCGTCCGTCCTCGCCGCGCCCCGCCTCGAGCACCCGCCGGTAGCGCAGGTCGAGCAAGGTGGTGAGGCGCTCGCTCGCGACGAAGACGACGTCGCCCCCGCGACCTCCGTCGCCACCGGCCGGGCCGCCGAGCGGTACGTACTTCTCGCGCCGAAACGCGACGCAGCCGTTCCCGCCGTCGCCGGCGACGACCTTGATGGATACCTCGTCGACGAAGCGCACGCGACGTAGGTACGCTGGTCACTCGCGCGCGGCAAGCGCCCGTGCGCGTGCCTCGATCGCGGCGATCGCTCGCTCGGCGGACGCCCGCACCACCGGCGCGTCGTGCTCGCGCGCAGCCCGCTCGAGCGCGCCGAGGTGCCGCGCGTCGCCGGCGTTGCCGAGCACGATCGCGGCATTGCGCGCGAGCGCCACGCGCCCGGCCCGCCGCAGCGGTGAGCCCTCCGCCCACGCCGCGTGCTCCGCCTCGGTCATGCTGAGCAGCTCCTCGAGCGACCCACCGGCGAAGCGCGGGTGCTCCGCGAACGGCTCGGTCACGGCCGCGTCCTCCGGTCGCGTACGATTGTACGGGCAGACCTCCTGGCAGACGTCGCAGCCGAACAGCCACTCGCCGATGCGGCGCTCGAGCGCGGGCGGGATCGCGCCGCGCTCTTCGATGGTTAGGTACGAGATGCACCGCCGCGCGTCGAGCTGCCGCGGGCCCGTGAACGCCCCCGTCGGACAGGCGTCGAGGCAGCGCGTGCACGCGCCACAGCCCTGCTTCATCGGCGCGTCCGGGACGAGCTCGGCGCTCGTCACGACGCAGGCGAGGAAGACGTACGAGCCGAGCCCCGGCACGATGAGGCAGCAGTTCTTGCCCACGAATCCGACGCCGGCGCGCTCCGCCCACGCGCGCTCCATGACGGGCTTCGTGTCGACGGCGAGCCGCGCGCTGTGGCCCTCCGACTCGAGCCAGCGGACGACCTTGCGCAGGCGCTTGGTGAGCACGTTGTGGTAGTCGCGGCCCCGGGCGTAGCGGGAGACCCGCCCAAGCCCGAGCCGCGGCGCGTCGCCCGGGCGCGCATACGGCGCGGCGGCGACGAAGACGCTCCGCGCCCCTTCGAGCATGCGCGCGTCGGTCGGGTCGGCCCGCACCGCCTCGGTCTCGGCCATCCAGGACATCGAGCCGTGTCGCCCTTCGCGCAGCCACGCGCTCAGCCGCTCCGCCTCGACCCCGAGCGGCTCTGCGCGCGCGACGCCGGTCTTCACGAACCCCAGCGCGACGGCGCGCTCGTGCAGCGCCGCGGTCAGCGCTGCGTCGCCCGCGTCACCCACCGCCGCGCCCGCTCTCGCCCGCGACGGCCCATCGCGCGCTCCCCGACGCCTCCCCGCGCGGCCGGGCCCCGCTCCCCGTCGCGCGCCGCCGGAGCACCTCGCCCTCGAGGCTGCCCGAGCGCTGCGTGCCCCATGTCGGACGGGCGCCTGGCGGCACGACCCCGCCCTGGTCGAGCCGATCGGTCGGTCCGTTCGGGACGCGCGGCGTGCCCGGCGGGTGCGGCAGGATGTAGGGCTCGACGTTGAAAGTCCCGCACTGGCGCTGGTTCCGATAGAACCCCCAGTGCAGGTACACGCGCCCGTCGCCGCTCAGGATCGCCTGCGGGGGCTTCGGGTACGGCTGGCCTCGCATCACGGCGTTGTACGCGGCGAAGTCGAAGGGCAGCAGCCCGCTCGGGCGGATGACGCCGATGCGGTGGACGGTGCCGTTGCCGTTCAGGATGATCTCGAGCTCGGTGTGCAGGGACATGTCCGAGTACGGGCTGGTGCTGAAAGTCGGGAGGTTCGCGAGGAACCGATCGGCGAACTGCCGGTGGATGCGCCGGTGCACGGCCGCGATGTACGACGCGAAGGGCGAGGCGGCGGCGTTCAAGGCCGTCTGCGTCCCTGGCTTCACGAGCGGCGTGAAGTTCTCGACCGCCGCGCGGAACTCTTTCCAGCGCCCGTCGGTCGACTGGCCCTCCGCCGTAGACTGCCGCTCGGCGATCCGCGCCTGGCGCTCCGCCTGGAATTGCTCGAGCGTCTCGGTGTGGTCGACCGCCGACCACGCGACGCGCAGATCGGGCCCGCGCCGATCGACCCCGCGCCCGCGGCCCGCCGACTCGGCCGCCGCGCCGTGCTCGCCGGCCCGCGCCGCCTCACCCGCCGGCCCCGGAGACGGCCGCACCGGCCGCGTCACGGTGAACGAGCCGTTGCCGTCGTTCAGCGTCACGGTCTCGACGGCCTGCGCGCCGCCGCTCGCCTCGGACGGCGTCGCCCCCGGCTCCGCGCGCGCCGCGCTCTGTTCGCCGGCGCCGTGCCGGGCCGGACGAGTCGCCGGGGCCTCGCGGGGCCGCCGCTCCCGCGTCTCTTCGAGCGTCGGCGTCCGCGCGTGGCTGCCCTGCATCGCTCGCAGGTCGGCCACGTGCTGCTCGGGCGCGTTACCCTCGTGTTGCGCGTCGGGCGCCGGGGCGCGCTGCCGACCCGCCTGCGGGTGGCGCGTGTCCTGGTCGTAGTTGCGAATCCGCGCGGCGGTCTCTTCTTCGACCCGGTTGTTCTCGGCGGCGACGAAGCGCGTGTCCGGCGGTGGTGTCTCGTCAGGATGCTCGCTGTGCTGCTCGATGGCCTGTCGATCGGGCGGGGGCTCGGCAGGAGGCGGCTTCACCTCCGGCTGGCGCTCGGCGACGTCCGGTTTGGGCGGCGTGGGCTGCGCCTCCCGCGCGGCGTGACGTCGCTCTGGAGGCGGCGGTTTTGCAGCCGGCTCGTGTCTCGCGTCGGCCGGGTTCGCCTTCGTCGTGCCGTCGTCTACGGTGAAGTCGACGGCCACTGGCGACTCAGGCTCGGGCGGGGCCTCGCTCTGCCACACGTCCGCGAGCGCCCCGAGCACCTCGTAGACGGGTAGGTGCACCGCGAGGGAGCAGAGCAAGGCCAGCACGAAGGCGACGACGGTGTGTTCGCGATAGCGGCGCAAGCGCGCCTCCTCGGGGTGGATGCACCCAAGTTACGCCCGCGCGCATCCACCGTTACCAGGTACTCTGCTCCCGGTCCGGCAGCAAACGAAGCGCCTCACGCCGTCACCCGGTCACGCAGGCACGCTCAGCGCTCGGGCGCCATGCGCCGGACCTCTCCGGAGCGCTTCGAGCGCGATCGTGGACCCATCCGCTGCCGGCCCTGCTCGCGGCGTCCAGCCGGCGCCATGTTCTGCGGGCCGCGGTCGTTCGGCTCGCGGTAGCCCCGGTTCGGGGCCGAGTCGATGCGGCCGCGCGGCTGCTCCGGCGCGCTGCGGTTCGGCTGGGAGCGTATCGGTCGCTGCTCGCCGACGTCGCGACCAGGAGACGGACGCTCCGTGCGCGAGGGCTCGGAGGGAGTGGTGCGCGTCGGCTCGCGCTGCACGCGGTCTGGCCCCTGCTCGCGCACCGGCGGGCGCCGATCGCTCGGGCGCTGCCAGTCGTTGCGATCGCCGCGCGTCGGTGTCGGCCGGCGGTCGACCGGCCGCACGTCCCGATGGTCGATCGGCCGGACGTCGCGATGGCCGGGGCGATCGTATCGGCCTCGGTAGTAGTACCAACGGCCGCCACGCTGCTCCCACCGCGACGGCGCGTACACGTAGCCCGGCCGGCTCCGCTCCCACCGCCCGCGGCGCCAGTACCAGCGGCCACTCTCGCGCACCCAGTGCCCCTCGATCCAGAAGGCGTCGGAGTACGGCCTCGCCGGGCGGACCTCGACGCGGGGCGGCGGCGGTGCGCTCGCGCTCCAGTATGCCCATGTCCCGGCGCTGACAGGCCGGTAGTACCCGGCGATGAAGACCCACTGGTGCCCGCGGCGGTGCCACTGCGGCTGGACGTAGACGTAGCCCGTGCGCGGAGCGATCCACCGCCCCGTGACCCAGAAGAATTGCCCGTTGTTCCAGGTCCAGTAGCCGCCGACCCAGACGGCGTCCGGCCACGGGGGCGGCGGGCGGCTCACGATGATCGTCCGCGGCGGCGGCGGCTGCTCGGCGACGATGTAGGTCGGCGCCGGGTCGTCGTAGTCGGCGTCGTAGTCGCCGACCTCGCCGCCGCTGCTCTGCACGACGACCGCTTCGCCGTATTGTGTCGTCTCGCCGCTCGTGTAGGTGCCGCTCGCGTAACAACCGCCGAGCGTGCCGCCTGCGGCGAGCGCGAGCACCAAGACCGGGAGTCGGGGGCCGATGCGTGACACGATGGACTCTCCTTTGCGACGAGAGGGCACGAAGCGCCCCTCGGAAACGACCACCTCGCGCGCGAACACGCGAGCGCGACGGCGCTGGTTGTACGCTCGCGGACTGGACCCGAAGACCTCGACCCGCCGGAGCATCATGACAGAACCGCTCTCGTTCGACGCAGCGACCCGCGCACTTCTTCAACGCTACGGCTTCGACGAAGACGCCTTTTCGCGCGCAAGATCCCGTCTCGACGGCACAAATCGCGTTTTCGAGGCCAACGTCGTTCGGGGCGCCATCGCCCCGCCGCATCGTGACGACGGCATGCACCTGCCGGCTCTTGGCAGCGCGGAGCGGCGCGCGCTCTCGGAACGCGGCCGCCGCGCCATCGCCGAGGGCGCGGTTGGGGCGATCGTGCTCGCCGGGGGCATGGCGACCCGCTTCGGCGGGGTCGTCAAGGCGGCCGTCCCCGTCCTCGACGGCGAGAGCTTTCTCGCGCTGAAGGCCCAGGACGTCGCGGCGGCCGCGCGGACGAGCGGTGGGCGCGTGCCGCTCTTTCCGATGACGAGCTTCGCGACCCACGAGGCCGTCGCCGCCCTCGCCGCCGCGCTCTCGACCGACCGCTGCCCGATCGAGCCCTTTCCCCAGGGCATCTCGCTGCGCCTCGACCGGGACGGCGCCCTCTTCCGAGACGCGCAGGGGGCGCCCTCCCCCTACGCCCCGGGGCACGGCGACCTGCCGTGGGCGCTGCAGCGCAGCGGCATCCTCGGGCGCTTCCGCCGCGGCGGCGGCCGGGTGCTCTACATGTCGAACGTCGACAATCTCACGGCCACCCTCGACCCGGCCGTCATCGGCGCCCATCTCGAGCGGGGCGCGGAGGTGACGGTCGAGGTCGCGCCCAAGCATCCCGGCGACAAGGGCGGCGCGCCGGCGCGCGTCGACGGGGTCCCGCAGATCGTCGAGGGCTTCCGCTTCCCGGCGGACTTCGATCAGGCCCGGATCGCGGTCTTCAACACCAACTCGTTCGTGTTCGACGCGGCGGCGCTCGCGCGCGACTACGAGCTCACCTGGCTCGCCGTCGAAAAGGAGGTGGACGGCCGCCGCGCGGTGCAGTTCGAGCACCTCGTCGGTGAGCTCACCCGCTTCGTCTCCTGCGCCTTCCTAGAGGTCGAGCGGGAGGGGGACGACGCGCGCTTCCAGCCGATCAAGACGCCCGACGATCTCGTGTCCGAGGTGCCACTCATCGCGCACGCGCTCAGGGCGCGTGGCGTGCTGTGACCGCGCCCGTCCCGCGACGGCGAGCCGAGGGGTCGGTCAGCTCGCTGTGACCTGCGGCGAGCGCCGCGCGCGCTTGCGCGGCCCCTCCCCTTTGAACGCGAGCTGCCCGCAGGCGGCGTCGATGTCGTCGCCCCGCTGCCTGCGCACGAACGCCGCGAGGCCGCGCGCGGCGAGCCGCTCCCTGAACGCCTGCACCGCCCGATCGTCCGGCGCCCCGAGCTCGCTCGCGTCGATCGGGTTCATCGGGATGAGGTTCACCTTCGCCGGGACCCCGTCGAGCAGGCTCGCGAGCTGGTCCGCCTCGTCCACGCGATCGTTGACGCCGCGGATGAGCGTGTACTCGATCGTGATGCGCCGCCGTCGCGGCAGCGGGTAGCGCCGCAGGCACGCCATCAGCTCGTCGAGGGCGTGCTTGCGATTGATCGGCATGATCGCGGAGCGGCGGGCGTCGTCGACGGCATGCACGGAGACGGCGAGCTGCACCTGTCCGCCGAAGTCTTCGGCGAGGCGGTCGATCTGCTTGACGAGGCCGCTCGTCGACACGGTCACCCGTCGCTTCGAGAGCGCGAGCCCGAGCGGGTGGGTCAGCAGCACCAGCGTCCGAGCCACCTCGTCGTAGTTGTGCAGCGGCTCGCCCATCCCCATCAACACGATGTTGCGCACATGCTCGCCACCTTCGAGGTAGGTCTTGCCGACGAGGACCTGCGAGACGATCTCGGCCGCGGTCATGTGGCGCTTGAGCCCAGCGACGCCCGACGCGCAGAAGACGCAGCCCATCGCGCAGCCGACCTGGCTCGAGATGCACTGGGTGACCACGTCGCCCGGGACGAGGCCGTCCGCGCGGTCGTCGGCGCGATCGGCCGGGTCGATGTCCGGATCGCGCTCGAGCTGCGGGATGAGCACCGTCTCGACCTCGGCGCCGTCCCCCATCTGCACGAGGAGCTTGCGCGTGCCGTCGCGCGACGGGAAGCACCGTGAGACGTCGAGCGGCAGGCCGGCAAACTCAGCTTCGAGGCGCTCACGGAGCGACTTCGGCAGGTTGCTCATCCGCCGCGGCTCGAACACGCCGTGCTTGTAGATCCACTCGAAGACCTGCTTGCCGCGGTACGCGGGCTCGCCCCACCCGGCGAGCGTCTCGGCCCACTCCTCCGGCAAGCGGGCGAGCGGATGGCTCGGTGGCGCGAGCATCGGCGTGTTCAGACCCATGCCCAGTGGCATGGTGTCGCCGGGGCCGGAGGGCAAGAGCGCAGCGATCCCGCGGCCTCACGCGCCGCACGCATGGTACAAAACCCCATGCCGACGCTGTACACACATCCGATGTCGACCTTCGCCCAGCGGATTCACATCGCGCTGCGCGAGAAGAAGGTCGAGTGGACGCCCGCCGTGGTCGACATGGCGAAGGGCGCGCACAAGGCCGCGGAGTACCTCGCCATCAACCCATACGGCCGCGTCCCGACGCTCGAGGACGGCGCGATGCGAGTGTGCGAGTCGACGGCGATCCTCGAGTACCTCGAAGAGCGGCACCCGGAGCCGCCGCTGATGCCGGCCGATCCCGTCGGGCGCGCGCAGATGCGGATGCACGTGAAGCTCTGCGACCTCGAGTTCGCCGGCCGCGTGGGCACCATCATCTTCCCGAAGCGCTTTCTGCCCCGAGAACGCTGGGACCAGGCGCGGATGGACGCCGCCAAGGCCGGCATCGAGCGACACCTCGCCATCCTCGACACCCACCTCGCGACCCGGACCTTCCTCGCGGGAGAGATATTCACGCAGGCAGAGGTCGCCTACGCGCCCTTCTTGCTCTTCTTGCCGCTGATGGAGATCGAGCCGCCGGAGCACGTCCGCGAGTGGGCCACCGAGCTGCTCGCGCGCTCCTCCGTCGTCGAGACCCGCCCCGCCGATGCCCCCGACTGGCCCTACGGCTGACCCCCCGAGACCAAGCCGCTCAATGCGCCGCCCAGGGCGCCATGTGTTCTTCGGGTTCTGGGTGGTGCAGTGAGCGAGCGCGCGGCGGGCGGGTGAAGTAACGCCCGACTGAGGAATACTCTGAGTATTTCGCAGGGAGGGACCGAGGCGGTAAGCCGCTCAATGCGCCGCCCAGGGCGCCATGTGTTCTTCGGGTTCTGGGTGGTGCAGTGAGCGAGCGCCCCCGCAGGTCCCGACTGAGGAATACTCTGAGTATTTCGCAGGGAGGGACCGAGGCGGTAAGCCGCTCAATGCGCCGCCCAGGGCCCGAAGAGGCTCAGACGGAGACGCCGAAGTCGCGCAGCGCCTCATTCAGCGACACCTTCTTGTCCGTGCTCGCCTTGCGGCGGCCGATGATGAGCGCGGCCGGCACCTGGTATTCGCCCGCGGGGAAGCGCTTCGCGCGGGTGCCGGGGATGACCACCGAGCGCGGCGGGATGACCCCCTGCGTCTCGGACGGCACGGCGCCGGTGACGTCGATGATCTTCGTCGACGCGGTGAGCACGACGTTCGCGCCGAGCACCGCCTCGGCGCCGACTCGGACGCCTTCGACGACGATCGCGCGCGAACCGATGAACGCGCCGTCCTCGATGACGACCGGCGTCGCGCCCGGCGGCTCGAGCACCCCGCCGATGCCGACGCCGCCCGAGAGGTGGACGCCGGCGCCGATCTGCGCGCACGAGCCGACCGTCGCCCACGTGTCGACCATCGTGCCCGCCCCGACGCGCGCGCCGATGTTGACGTAGCCCGGCATCAGGATCGACCCGCGCTCCATGTGCGCGCCGTAGCGGACGGTCCCCGGCGGGACGACGCGGACGCCTTGCGTGTCGAGGTGCTTCTTGAGCGGGATCTTGTCGTGGTACTCGTACGGGCCGATCTCGACCCGCTCCATCTTGCGGATGCCGAAGTACAACAGGATCGCCTGCTTGATCCAGGCGTGCACGACCCACTCGGCGCCCGGTTCGCGGGGCGGGCTCGCGACGCGCAGCGCGCCGCTGTCGAGCAGCGCGATCGTCTGCTCGACAGCCTCACGGTGGGCCGGATCGTCGAGCTTGTCGCGGTCGACGAAGGCGGCGGCGATGAGCGGCTTCAGCTCGGCTTCGGCTTGATCGGTCATGCCGGCCGCTATAGCAGCGCCCGCGCCGCGCCGAAAGCGCGTCCGCCGCGCCTGCGCGCTACAGCTCGTAGCCGGGGAAGAAGTACGCGACCTCGATCTTGGCGTTGTCGGCGCTGTCCGAGCCGTGCACCGCGTTCTCGCCGATGTCCTTCGCGTAGCGCTTGCGGATGGTGCCCTCGGCCGCCTCGGCCGGGTTGGTCGCGCCCATCAGGTCCCGGTAGCGCTTCACCGCGTCGTCGCCCTCGAGCACGCTGACGACGACCGGGCCGCGCGTCATGAACTCCACCAGCTCACCGAAGAAGGGGCGCTCCTTGTGGACGGCGTAGAAGCCCTCCGCCTGCGGGCGCGTCAGGTGCAGCATGCGCATGCCGCGGATCTTCAGGCCCGCCTCCTCGATCATCGCGAGGATCGCGCCGATCCTGTGGTTCTCGACTGCGTCCGGCTTGACGATGCTGAGCGTACGTTCGATGGCCATCTCGGGTGCCTTTCCATGGGTACCGACCCTCTGGCCGGCCGAAGTTTCGGCGAGGGATAGCGCGTTTGAGCGTGTCGGCAACGTCGCGGTCGGGACGTCGTTCCGTGCGCCCAGGACGCGAGCGTCGGACCGCGAGGGCAAGAAAAGCGCCGCCCGAGGCTTTCCCGGGCGGCGCTTTCGTGGTGGGCGCGACCGCGGAGCGGAGCGCCTCCGCCGTGCGTCAGACGAGGTCCTTGACGGCGTCGGCCTCCTCGCTCAGCTCTTGCGCGGTCGCGTCGATCTTCTTGCGGCTGAAGGCGTCGATCTCGAGGCCCTGGACGATCGACCACTCGCCGCCTTTGCAGGTGCACGGGAAGCCGAAGATCAGCCCCTCCGGCACCCCGTAGCTCCCGTCCGACCGGACGGACATGCTGACGGTGTTGCCCTTCGGCGTGCCGCGCACCCAGTCGCGGACGTGGTCGATCGCGGCGCTCGCCGCCGACGCCGCGCTCGACAGCCCGCGCGCCTCGATGATGGCCGCGCCGCGCTTTTGTACGGTGGGGATGAAGGTCTCCTCGATCCACCGCTGGTCGTTGATGACGCTCGCGGCGCTCTTGCCGTGGATCTCTGCGTGGAAGAGGTCCGGGTACTGCGTCGAGGAGTGGTTGCCCCACACGGTGAGCTTCTTGACGTCCGAGACGGCGACGCCGGCCCTCTTGGCGACCTGGGTCATGGCGCGGTTCTGGTCGAGGCGCACCATCGCGCTGAAGCAGCTCGGGTCGAGGTCCGGCGCGTTGTTCATCGCGATGTAGGCGTTGGTGTTCGCCGGGTTGCCGACGACGAGGACCTTCACCTTGCGGCTCGCGACGTCGTTGAGCGCCTTGCCCTGGACGGTGAAGATCGCCCCGTTCGCCGAGAGGAGATCCGCGCGCTCCATGCCCTTGCCGCGGGGCCTCGCGCCGACGAGGATCGCGACGTCGGTGTCCTTGAACCCGGCCTTGGGGTCGTCCGCCGTCTCGATCCCGGCGAGCAGCGGAAAGGCGCAGTCGTCGAGCTCCATCGTGACGCCGTCGACGGCCTTCATGGCCGGCGGGATGTCAATGAGCTGGAGGATCACGGGCTGGTCGTCGCCGAGCAACGCGCCCGACGCGATGCGAAAGAGCAGCGCGTAGCCGATGTGACCGGCGGCGCCGGTGACCGCGACGCGGATGGGTTTCTTCGACATCCTGGACTCCTTATTTCAGCAGGCTCTTGAGCGTGGTGCCCATATCGGAGGGGGTCTCGGCGATCTTGACGCCGGCGGCTTTGAGGGCCTCGATCTTCGCGGCCGCGGTGCCTGAGCCCCCGCTGATGATGGCGCCCGCGTGCCCCATGCGCTTGCCGGGGGGCGCGGTCGCGCCCGCGATGAACCCGGCGACCGGCTTGGTGAAGTGCTGCTTGATCCACGCCGCGGCGCGCTCCTCGGCGTTGCCGCCGATCTCGCCGATGACGATGACGGCGTCGGTCGAATCGTCCGCCTCGAAGAGCGAGAGCGCGTCGATGAAGTCCGTCCCGTTGATCGGGTCACCGCCGATGCCCATCGCGGTGCTCTGGCCGATGCCGAGCTTGGTGAGCTGCCCGACCGCCTCGTAGGTGAGCGTCCCGCTCTTCGACAGGATGCCGACGCGGCCGGCCTTGTGGATGTGGCCCGGCATGATGCCGATCTTGCACTGGTCGGGCGTGATGATGCCGGGGCAGTTCGGGCCGATGAGGCGGGTCGCCGTCTGCCCGTCGAGCACGCGCCGCACCTTCAGCATGTCCATCACGGGGATGCCCTCGGTGATGCACACGGCGAGCGGGATCTCCGCGTCGACCGCCTCCAAGATGGCGTCGGCGGCGAAGGGCGGGGGCACGAAGATGCAGGTCGCGTTCGCGCCCGTCTTGGTGATGGCCTCGCGCATCGTGTCGAACACCGGGACGCCCTTGAACGACTCGCCGCCGCGGCCCGGCGTGACGCCGCCGACGACCTTTGTCCCGTAGGCGAGCATCTGCTCGGTGTGAAACTGCCCGGTCTTGCCGGTCATCCCCTGCACGAGGAGCTTGGTGTTCTTGTCAACGAGGATCGACATCGGTCACTGCCCCTTCGCGAGCTCGACGATCTTCTGCGCGCCCTCGGCCATCGTGTCGGCCGGGGTGATCGCGAGACCGCTGCTCTTCAAGATCTCTTTGCCTTGCTCGACGTTCGTTCCTTCGAGGCGCACGACGAGGGGCACCTTCAGCCCGAGCTCCTTGGTGGCCGCGACCACGCCGCGCGCGATGATGTCGCACTGCATGATGCCGCCGAAGATGTTCACGAAGATGCCCTGGACGGTGTCGGACTCGAGGATGATCTTGAAGGCCTTCGTGACGGCCTCTTGCGACGCGCCGCCGCCGACGTCGAGGAAGTTCGCGGGCTCGCCGCCGTAGTACTTGATGGTGTCCATCGTCGCCATGGCGAGGCCTGCGCCGTTGACGAGGCAGCCGATGTTGCCCTCGAGCTGGATGAACGAGAGCCCCGCCGCGGCCGCCTCGGTCTCGGTGGGCGCCTCTTCGGAGAGGTCGCGGACCGAGGCCCAGTAGTCGCGGTGACGGAACTCGGCGTTCGAGTCGAAGTTCACCTTCGCGTCGAGCGCGAGCACGCGCTCATCGTCGGTGAGGATGAGGGGGTTGATCTCCGCGATGGAGCAGTCCTCGGCGATGAAGAGCTTCGAGAGGCCGCCGAGGAGCTTGCCGAAGTGCTTCTGCTCGGTCTTGCTCAGGCCGAGCGCGAACGCGAGCTGCCGCGTCTGGTAGGGCATCAGGCCGAGCGTCGGCTCGACGAACACGGTGTGGATCTTTTCGGGGGTCTTCGCGGCGACCTCCTCGATGTCCATGCCGCCCTCGGTCGACGCCATGACCGCCACGCGCTTGCGCTCGCGGTCGACGACCAGCGCGAGGTACAGCTCGCGCTTGATCGGCAGGCCCTGCTCGACGAGCAGGCGCTGCACCTGCTTGCCCTCGGGGCCGGTCTGGTGGGTGACGAGGGTCTTGCCGTAGATGTCCTTCGCGGCCGCGGTCGCGGCGGCGACCCCCTTGACGACCTTCACGCCGCCCGCCTTGCCGCGGCCGCCGGCGTGGATCTGGGCCTTGACGACGACCGTCTCGCTGCCGGTTCGCTCGATGAGCGCCTTCGCGGCGGCGGTCGCCTCCTCGACCGACATGCACGGGATCCCTTCCGGGACGGGGATGCCGTACTTCCGGTACAGCTCCTTGGCCTGATACTCGTGGATGTTCATTCGCTACTCCGCGCGCGGCGCGACCCGCTCGCGCGAGCGAGGGGCGACACCGGCGGCTCTGCCAAAGGGTGTCCTTGCGTCTGTCAGCCCATCTGCTTGATGATCTCGTCCCCGAATTCCGAGCACTTGATCTTGGTGGCGCCCTGCATCTGTCGGGCGAAGTCGTAGGTCACGCGCTTGCTCGCGATGGCCGCCTCGACGCCCTTGACGACGAGGTCTGCCGCTTCGTTCCAGCCGAGGTGGCGGAACATCATCTCGCCGCTCAGGATGACCGACGAGGGGTTGACGACGTCCTTGCCGGCGTACTTCGGCGCCGTGCCGTGCGTCGCCTCGAAGATGGCGTGCCCGCTCTTGTAGTTCGCGTTGCCGCCGGGCGCGATGCCGATGCCGCCGACCTGCGCCGCGAGCGCGTCCGAGATGTAGTCGCCGTTCAGGTTGAGCGTGGCGATGACGTCGAACTCGTCGGGACGAGTGAGCACCTGCTGCAACGCGATGTCGGCGATGGCGTCTTTGATGAGCAGCTTGCCGCCGTCCACCGCGGCCTTCTGCTCGGCGTTCGCGGCGTCCTCGCCCTTGTCCGCCTTGGTCCGCTCCCACTGCCCCCACGTGTAGACGGAGTCCGCGTAGTCCCGCTCGGCGACGTCGTAGCCCCAGCTACGGAAGGCGCCCTCGGTGAACTTCATGATGTTGCCCTTGTGGACGATCGTGACGCTCTTGCGCCCGTTCTCGAGGGCGTAGTCGATGGCGGCCTTGACGAGCCGCTCGGTGCCCTCCCGTGACACCGGCTTGAGGCCGAGGCCTGTGCTGCCCGGGAAGCGGATCTTCTTGTAGCGCTCCGGGAACTCGCGCTCGAGCAGCGCGAGCATCTTCTTCGCGTCGGCGCTGCCCTCCTGCCACTCGATGCCGGCGTAGATGTCCTCCGTGTTCTCGCGGAAGATCACCATGTCGACCCGCTCCGGGTGTTTCACCGGTGAGGGGACCCCCGTGAACCAACGCACGGGGCGCAGGCAGACGTACAGGTCGAGCTGCTGGCGGAGCGCGACGTTCAGCGAGCGGATGCCGCCGCCGATCGGCGTCGTCAGCGGGCCCTTGATGCCGACCAGGTACTCTCGGAACCCCTCGACGGTCTGCTCCGGCAGCCACGACCCGAATTCGTCGAACGCCTTCTGGCCGGCGAAGACCTCCCACCACGCGACCTTGCGCTCGCCGCCGTAGGCCTTGTCGACGGCGGCGTCGAAGACGCGCTGGGACGCACGCCAGATGTCGGGCCCGGTCCCGTCGCCCTCGATGAAGGGGATGATGGGATCGTTCGGGACGGCGAGGTGGCCATCGGAACCCATCGAGAGCGGGGTACCGTGGGTCGGCTTCGGGAAGTCGGGCATGAAGGGTCCTCCGTGTTCACGACGGGTGAGGCCGGCGCGCGGTGACCGCGTCCGACCTGCCGCCTCCTGCGCGTCGACGAGGGGCGCGCGCGGCGTATAGCACAGCTACCACATGTCGGAGCCCGGGAGCACCCACGGGCGCCCGAGAAACGCTACAGGCGCGGATTGCGCGCGCGCAGCCGGCCACGCGCAGCCGGTCAGTAGAGCAACGCGTGCTTGGTACCGATGGTCGCGCTTGGGCAGCGCTGGCGGACCAGATCGATGACGGACGCGCGCGTGTCCGGGTCGTCGGGGAGCGTGATGACGATGCCCTCGGCGCCGTGGGCGGTCTCGCTGTCGTCGTGGACGCCGATGGCCGTCACTCGAAGCGCTCCGGCCCCCTCGAGCTCGTTGACGAGCGCGCCGCCGGTCAGCACGCAGGTCGTCTTGTCGACCTTCGCGCCCGGCAGGAGGAAGAACGAGCTGGCCGGGACCGACTTGCCGCCGAGGATCGACTGCAAGATGTCGGACTCGGCGCGCTCCGGCGGGACGGACCCCTGGCCGCCGCCCCGGGCGTAGTTGATCCCGAACGCCGCGGCGAAACAGAGGACCGCCCAGGCCACGCGGTACAAGCTCATCGATCACTCCGTAAACAAGCGCGCCGCTCCGGCGCAGGGCGCGCGCAGGCGTCTGGCGAGCACGGGGGTCACTCCACGTCGCCCGTCGACCGCACGGTCTGGAGCGTATCGTACGCCCCGACGCCGATCAGGAAGAACGCGATCGCCGTCAGCACGGTCCAGACCACGCCGCCCTTCCCGACGAAGATGGAGTGCCCGGTGGCTAGCGCGACCACGAGCAGGATGAGCCCGACCACCAGGAGGACGACCGCCTGCAGCAGATAGCGGTGTCGCTGGCGCTCGCGCGCGCGGATCATCACCGGGCTCGTCTCGGGCGGCGGGGGTCGGTCCGTCGGCCCTCGCGTGCTCACGCCCGTCACGCCGCTCAGGCCGGCCCAGGAGCCGGCGGGATCGGTCGCCGGCCCCTGCCAGGCCCCCGAGAGCGCCTCCGAGCCCGGCGAACGCCACGCGCCCGAGAGCGGGCCGCCGCCCGGCGGCGGGAGCCGCGAGCCGGACACGACGGGAGGCGCCTGCGTTGGCGGGCTCATCCCGGAGTACGACCCGGTGCCCGTGTCGCCGAGGAGCGCTTCGGCCTCCGCGGAGCTCTCCAGTTGCTTTGGCGGCGGAGGCGGACGCCAGGCGCCCGACACCGCGTTCGGCGAAGGCGGCGGGCGCCGAGAGCCCGACCCGCTCTCCGTCGCGTTGCGGCGCGCGGCGAGCGAAGGCAGCCCCGAGACGCCGGACCCCGCTCGCGGGCGAGCTGTCGTGGTGGAGGGTCGCAGCTCGACCTCGGCGCCGATCGCCTCTAGCGCGGCGCGCATCCGCTCGGCGTTGATCGATGAGACGCCGCGCTTGACGGCGCGCGGGACGGTGTTCTCGAGCGCGGTCGCCGTGGCCTCGTCGATGCGAAATACGCGCTGGAGCCCCGCGACAGGGGGTTCCTGCGCGTGGCGGAAGTTCAAGATCCACACGTCGAAGACGTCCATCGAGGCAACTGTCTGGGATCTTCCCGGTCAAAAGCAAAGAATTTCTGAGCGTGTCCCCATCGTGGGGCCCATGGGCGGAGCGTGCCCGGTCACCCGCGCGGGTGGTGCAGCGCGTGCATCTGCCGGAGATGCTCGGGAGACAGGTGCGTGTAGATCTGGGTCGTCGCGATGTCCACGTGGCCGAGCAGCGCCTGCACGACGCGCAGGTCGGCGCCGCCGAGGAGCAGGTGCGTCGCGAAGGAGTGCCGCAGCCGGTGCGGGGACACGTCGCCCTGGATCCCCGCCTGACGCGCGTACTCCTTGATGAGCTGCCAAAAGCGCTGCCGCGTCATCGGCCGACCGCGCGCTGTCAGAAACACGTGCGGGCTGTTCGGCCGCGCCCACGCGGGGCGGACCTCACGGAGGTAGCGCTCGACCGCCTCCGCCGCGACCTCGCCGAGCGGGACGAGGCGGCGCTTTCGCCCCTTGCCGAAGGGCGTGACGTACCCGCCCTCGAGGTCGAGCTCCGACAGCGCGAGGCGAACGAGCTCCGAGACGCGGAGCCCGCTCGCGTACATCGTGTGCAGCATCGCGCGGTCGCGGACCCGGTTCGGGAGGTCGCCCGACGGCGCGTCGAGCAGGCGCAGCACCTCGGCGCGGGACAGGACGCCGGGCAGCTTCCGAGACAAGCGCGGCGTATCGATAGCGTCCCACGGGCTCGCGGAGAGCGCGCCGGACTCCACGAGGAAGCCGAGGAACCCGCGCACCGCGCTGAGCGCGCGCGCTTGGGTGCGGGCGCTGACCCCCGCTCGAGCGCGCGAGAGCAGGTAGCCGGCGACGGCGTCGACGTCCACGTCTGCGAGCGCGACGTGCGCCTCCTCGTCGAGGAAGCTCAGGAAGCGGCCCGCGTCCCGCGCGTACCCGTCGAGCGTCGACGCGGCGAGGCCCCGCTCGACGCGGAGGTGCGCCAAAAACGCGTCGAGCGCCTCGTACCCGGCTGGCTGCGCCTCGGCCATGGCGCACGCTACCGAGCGCGGCGCGCTTCTCCAAGAACGCGCTCGGCGGCGCGCGCGAGCGCTTCGTTGAAGGCCTCCGCCGGCGTGGTACGTTCCCTCATGAGACCATGGCGAGCCTCGACGCGTCGGACCTGCTCGCGCTGCTGGGTGTGTGGATACCCGCCGGCGTCCTCGTCGCGGGTGGATGGGTGTCTCGACGCTGGGCCGACGCGCGGGCGGCTGAGCGCACGCGCGTGGTCGTCGACAAAATGCGCTCGGCGGCGCGCCGCGATGCATAACCACGCGGCCGGCGCGTCGCACTCGTAAGGGAATGAAAACGCGCGACGGTCTGTCGCAGTATCGAGAGACGACCGCTAGACCAGGTTCGAGAGGAGGTCACCCATGGCACGGCTCGTCGGCTACATGGCGAACCGCAGCGACACGCTGGCCGCGGCGCTCTACCAGGAGCGCGCGGTGCTCGGGCGCTCCCCATCGACGCAACCGCCGCCCGCCCTCGGCGGCGCTGGGCACGCGCCGCCTACCCCCGTCCCGGCCGAACCCGCCGCGTGGGGCATCGGCTTCTACCACAACGGCGAGGTGCTCCATAAGAAGCGCCCGCTGCGACCCGAGGAGCGCATCGACTGGGAGGATCTCGCCGACGGGGTGCGCTCCGACTGCGTGATCCTGCACTTGCGACAGCCGACGGTGGGCGACTTCCGCAGCGAGAACATCCACCCGTTCCGGATGCGGAGCTGGACGCTCGCGCACCTCGGCACCATCGAGGAGTTCGAAGCCATCCGCGGGCGCTTCATCGAGGCCATCCCCGACTTCATCCGCCGCAACATCCGCGGCAGCACGGACAGCGAGATCTTCTTCCACGTCCTGCTCTCGTTTTTGCACGACGGGGGCAAGCTCGACGCCGTCGACGTCCAGCCCGCCGACGTGCTCCCGGCGCTCCGCTCCGCCGTGGCCCTGACCGACCGGCTCGAGGCGGAGGTCGGCGCCTCGGCGCCCGTGCTGAACGTCATCGTCTCGAACGGCCGGCAGATGATGGGAGTGTGTCGTGGCGCGCCGATGGCGTTCATCGAGCGCACGGGGCTGCCTGAGGTTCCCGACGAGCCCGAGAGCCGCCCGGGCGGAGTCGACCCGCGCTACGTCCTCATCGTGAGCGACGGAGACACGCTCCCGACCGGCTACACGCGGCTCGCGGACGGCGACGTGGTCTTCGTCGACCGAGACCTGAGCGTCTCGCTCCACACCCTGTGACGGGCGAGCCGCCGCGCGCCCCCACCACCGGGCACCCTCCCCGCGACGACGCCGACGCGCCGCTGGTCGTGCTCTGCACGGCGCCCGGACCGGAGGAGGCCGGCGCGCTCGCGCGCGGGCTCGTCGACACCCGGCTCGCGGCGTGCGTCCAGATCGTCCCGAACGTTCGCTCCATCTACCGCTTCGAGGGCGTCGTCCACGACGAGCCAGAGGCGCAGCTCGTCATCAAGACGCGACGCGGGCGCTACGCCGCGCTCGAGGCTTGGCTGGTCGAGCACCACCCCTACGCCGTCCCGGAGCTCCTCGCGCTCCCGGTCGAGCGCGGGTTGGAGGCGTACGTGAGCTGGCTCTGCGCAGAGACCTGACGCCGCCGGGCCCTGAGCGGCCTGCCGCGTGTCGCTCGCCGAGCGCCCACAGGGGGCGCCGCCACCCCACGCGCGTCAGGCTTCGCCGACGGTGCGGACGTTGGCGGCGACCTCAAAGAGCCCGCGGCGCTTCGCGGCGGCGAGCACGCTGAACCCCTCGCGGTAGCCGAGCTGGACGATGCGCTCTGCGTGGCGGCGCGAGGTGAACGAGTAGCGGCCGAGCGACGGGGCGACGTCGAGCAGGGTCACGTGCGGATGCAGGCGCTGCATCAGCTCCATCGAGCGTCGCGACTTCTCGTTCAGCAGGATGTCGAAGGCCTGTCGCCCGACCTGCACCGCACCCTTGCGCGCGATCGAGCGCCGCGGTGGGCGCGTCACCGTCGGGTGGTAGACGTTCGAGACGATGATGATCTCCGCGCCCGCGCCGACCGCCAGATCCGCGCTCAGCGTTCGGACGAGCTCGCCGTCGACGTAGTAGCGGTCGCCGATGCGATAGGGCCGAAAGAGCACCGGGATGCACGACGACGCCGCGAGCGCCTGGCTGATGGGGACGTCCTCACGGTAGCCGCGCCCAAAGACCGCGCGCCCGCGGCCGTCGATGTCGGCGGCGGTGACGAAGAGCGGCCGCTCGAGCATGCGGAAGTCGTTGCAGGGAAGGCGCGACGCGAGGAAGCGCTCGACGCGATCCATCGAGAAGACGCCGCTCGTCAGGTAGCCCGGCTGGCGGAGCTGCTCGCCGTTCGGCAGGCCCAGGAAGTGCCGCGCCTTCAGCGGCTTCGCGTCGCGCCGCCTCCAGAACGGACGAAACCAGTCGATCATCTCTTCGGAGCCGAGCCCTTGCGAGACGAACGCCCCGACGATCGCCCCGGTCGACGCCCCGACGAAGATGTCCGGACGTAGATCGAGCTCTTCCATCGCCATCAGCACGCCGAGGTGCGCGAGACCTTTGGTCGCGCCCCCAGAGCCGACGAACGCAATGCGAGGCTTCCCCATCACGCTGCTCCTCGCGTCCTCTGTACCGACACCCTTCACCTATACCACCAACCGGCTCGATCGCTCCATCGACCAGCGAGCGCGCGGGACGCCCTGCCGCTCATCGAGACCCCCCGCCCCCGATCCCGCACCCGCACCCGATCCCGATCCCGATCCCGATTCATGGGAAGGAAGGCGGTTTTTTTGGTGGGTCGGCGGACGGCGGAGGCGGCCGGGCGCATGGGCGGCGCGTGCGAGAGGTCTCGCGCCGTTTCGTCGATGGGATCGGCTCTGG
>JAGQJE010000249.1 GCA_020430775.1 Myxococcales bacterium | reverse complement strand
GCCCGACCATCGTCACCTTGAACCCAGACCGCATCGTCGACGTGCGCGCCAAAGCCCCCGCAACGGCCGCCTAGGACCGACACCCGCACAATCACCCGACCCGACAACTACCTTGACGAGCGCCGGTGCCCGTGCCCGCACCCGCACCCGCTCCCGATCCCGGTCCCGTGCCCGCACCCGCTCCCGATCCCGCTCTCGATACCGAATTCCGGCTCCACGCATCTGCGCCCCGCGGCCGGCGCCCTCGTGCCCGCGTCACGGGGGGCGTGCTACGGTGACGGATGCGCTTCACTTCGATCTTGCTGAGCCTGTGCTTGGCGCTCGGATCGACCGCCGGCTGCTCGGCTGCCTCCCAGGACGCCGGGGGTCACTCGTCTTTCGAGGCTGACGGCGGCGTGACCGGCGTGACCGACGGCGCCGTCGTCGTGACGCCGGGGCCACCCGTCGTGGCAGGCCCTGGTCGACCGAAGCCGGACGCGGGGACACCGGACGCGGGGGCACCGGACGCGGGCGGCCTGCCGACGGGCTGCGTCGAGCTGCCGCGCCGCTCGCCCGACAACACCGTGACCGTCGCCGACGCGACGCTCGCGCCGCTGCGCTTCGCTTCCGTGAGCTGGAACCCGCTCTTGTGCGGAGCCGCGACGACCCTCTACGTCACGCTCAGCGCCGACTCGTGCGGGCTCGCCGCCGGTCAGACCACCTTCGCCGTCAGCGTGCCCGGCTCCGCGATGACGAACGGCACGGTCGCGCCGGGCTTCTTGGTCCCGGTGAACGCGCTCTCCGACGTGACGGTCACCCTCGTCACTCCCCAACGCACGCTCGCGAGCTGCGGCGGGGCGTCCGGCACGGTCACCTTCCGCGACCTCGGCGCGTCGGGGCACGCGGCCGGCTCGTTTCACGGGACGCTCCAGGACTGCAACCACGTCGGAACGCGCGTAGTTCGAGTCGACGCGTCCTTCGACGTACCGTGGGTGCCCTTCGACGACGTGTGCCTCTGAGCCGTGCGGGGTGACCGCCGCCCCGGTCGACCCTAGAGTCGGTCCCAATCGCTCCGCGCGGACGACGCACGCATGAACCCACTGCACCTGCTCTTCGAGTCATCCTACGGACCGCTCGCCGGCGGCGTGATGATCGGGCTCGCCGCGGCGCTGCTCTGGCTGGTGCACGGGCGCATCGCCGGCATCAGCGGCATCGCCGGCGGGCTGTTCGACGCACCCCGCGGCGACAAGCGCTGGCGGCTGAGCTTCGTCCTCGGGCTGGTGGGCGGCGGCGTGCTCTTCTCGCGGCTGCTCCCGGAGGCCTTCGGCGCGCCGAGCGCGTCCGTCGGCGTGGTCGTGCTCGGCGGCGCGCTGGTCGGCTTCGGCACGACCCTCGCGAACGGGTGCACGAGCGGGCACGGGGTCTGCGGCGTCGCCCGTGTGTCGAAGCGCTCCCTCGTCGCGACCGCGGCGTTCATGGCCGCCGGCATGCTCGCCGTCTACGCGGCGCGCACCCTCACCGGGGGGCCGTCTTGATCCGCCAGCTCTCGTTCGTCTTCGCGGGCGCGCTCTTCGCGGCTGGGCTCGCGGTCTCGGGCATGACCGACCCGGCGCGGGTCCTCGCCTTCCTCGACGTCGGCGGCCGGTGGGACCCCTCGCTGGCCCTCGTCATGGTCGGCGCGATCGGGGTGTACGCCGTCGCGAGCGCGTTCTCGAAGCGGCTCCGGAGGCCCTTCGCCGCGAGCCGCTTTCACCCGACGAACCAGCGCCACATCACCCCGCGGCTCGTCGTCGGGTCGCTCGTCTTCGGCGTCGGCTGGGGCCTCGTCGGCTACTGCCCGGGCCCGGCCATCGTCTCGACCGCGACGGGCGCCTCGTCGGTGCTGTACTTCACGCTCGCGATGGTGGTGACGTTTGGCGTGACGCGGAAGCTGCTCGGGCGTCTCGACGACGGCGCCGACGACGCCGGCGAAGCGGTGGACGCCTTGGAGCCCGCCGTCACCATGGTGCCCGCGGCTGCTCCGGTCGGGCTTGGGACGGCGGCGCAGGCGGCGACCTCGACCTCGACCACGCGGACACCGAGCGGCGCCTCGCGGCGGCCGTCCTCCGGCCAGTAGCCGCCGCGTATCGCGACGACCGCTACCGTCGGCCCCAGCGGCGGCGCAGCCACCACTCGACGCCGAAGAGCACCGCCGCGGCGACGAGCACCCACCAGGCGGCGAACGGCGCGACGTCGACCACGCCGAGGCTCCGGACGCGGGTCGCGTCGAAGGCGCCGAGGGCGGGCGCGCTCTCCGGGGTCGGGTAGAAGTGCCCGCCCGTCGCCTTCGAGAGCGCCTCGAGCCGCTCGGGGTGCGGCCGCGGGTCGGCGAGCTCTCGGCCGCCCGTCTCGACGATGAAGCCGACGCTCGCGAGCGCGGCCTCCGCGCCCTCCCGCCGCGCGACGACCTCGTAGCCGCCCGCCGTGGTCGGCGCGGTCATCTGCGCGTGGACCCGCCCGTCACCGTCCGTCTGCGCGACCGTCGAGCCGACGACGTGGCCCTTCGCCCCCTCGATCGTCAGCGCGATGGCCGCGCCGGCGATGGGGCGATACGCGCCGTCGCGGAGCAGCCCGTCGACCTGCACCGCGGCGCCGATCCCGTAGCGCTCGCGATCGGTCGTGAGCTGCGCGGGATCGAACGACGGGTCGCGCGTCAACCACCGCACCGCGTGGTCCCAGAAACGCGCATAGCTGCTCGGGTCCGCGCCCTCTCCGCCGCTGGTCATGCCCCAGCGCCACGTCGTGTCGGTCATGACGGCGAGCGCGCGCCCCTGCCCCGCTTCGCCCACGGCAACGACCGGCGCGGGCCCGCCGTCGATCGCGCGCGCGTTCGGGTCTTGGAGCAGGACCTGCGCGCCGGCGCGGGGCCGGGCGACGCGGTTCACGCCGATGAGCGGCGCCAGCGAGCGCCAGAGCGCGGCGTTCAGTCGCGGGTCGGGCAAGAGCGCGAGCAGCGGGTGCCGGGAGAGATCATCGACGACGCGCGGGGAGAAGGGGGCGTCATCGACGAGATCGCTCGCGGCGGTCTTCCCCGAGGGCATTCTAACCGGCAAGATGTCGGCGATCGGCGTCCCGCCATAGCCGCCCGACCCGAACGAGCCGTCGCCGCCGATCATGGCGAACGCGCCGCCCCGGCGCACGTAGTCGCGGATGCGGGGTAGGTACGGGGTGATGCGATAGGGGCGGTGGTCGAAGTTCTGGAAGATGACCAGATCGAAGGTGCCGAGGTACTCCCGGAAGAGCTCGTCGGTCGGGAAGGGAATCAGCGCGAGCTCCGACGCGGGCGCCATCGGCAGATCGTTCGCCGTCCGCAAGATGAAGAACGAGATCAGCTCGATCGACGGATCGCTCTTGAGGAACGCCCGCAAGAAGCGCTCGTCCCAGCTCGGCTCGCCCGAGACCAGGAGCACGCGGGTCTTGTCGCGCTCGACGCGGACGAGAAACGCGTGCTCGTTGTTCGCGGGGACGGCGTCGCCCGGCTCCACCGGGATCGACAGGCGGTAGAGCGCGCGGCCCACCCGGGCAGGGGTGAAGCGCAGGTCGACGCTCGCCTCGCCGTCGGCCGGGAGGTCGACGTCCTCACGGCGCACGACGCTACCGTCGTGTGTGAGGGTCACCGGCACCCGGCGCGCGCCCGCTCCGCCGATGGAGCGGAGCGTGACGTGCGCCGTCGCGTCCTGCCGCAAAAAGGCGATCGGATCGACCTGCACATCGGCGATGGCGTCGTCCTTCAGGGCGCCTCCGGCGCCGATGGCGACCGTGTGGACCCGCACCCCGAGAGCGACGGACCCCGCATCGCTGAGCACGCCGTCATGTGCATCGAGCGCCGGATCGGCGCCGTCCGAGACGACGACGATGGCGCCGAGGTCCCCCGCCTCGTCCTCCGAGACCAGCTTGTGGACGGCCCAGGCGAGGCGGCTCGCGTCCTCGTCGGCCGGGTACGCGCCTGCGAGCGCCGCGAGGGTCGTCGGTTCGAGGCGGTCGCCGACCGTGTAGACCGAGACGGCGGTCGGGGTCGCCTCGCCCGCCCAGCGCTGCGCCAGCTTCCGCGCCTGTGCGCGTCGCTCGCGCCCCCCGGGTCCGTCGATGGTCATGCTACGGGAGGCGTCGAGCAGCACCGCGACGCGGCCCGAGAGGTGCTCGAGGCGCTCGCGCGTCCACGTCGGCTGGAGCACCACGAGCGCGGCGAGGAGGAGCGTCGCGACCCGCAGCAGCACGAGCCCCACGCGGCGGCGCGGCCGCAGGCGTCGCCCCTCGACGAAGGCGAGCGCGAGGAGCAGCGCCGCGGCGACCACGACCGCGCTCACCGTCCACAGCGGATGCGGCGCCCCGAGGGTGAAGGTCCAGTCGGTGGTCGTCTGCACGGCCTGGCTCAGGGTCGGGCCCCGAGGCGACGCATGATGAACGGTGCGTGGACCTGGTCGTCTTTGTAGTCGAGGCAGAGCGCGTACATGACGATGTTTACGCCGAGGCGGATGGCCATCTCGCGCTGGCCAGACCCGCCTGGGACGACCGAGTAGGTCCAGGTGCCGAGGTTGTCTCGGGCCCACGCGCCCCCGAGATCCTGTCGGGTGTAGAGCACGGCGACCCGACCCGCGCGGGTGATCGCCTCCATGTGGTCGGGGCCGAGCACGCGCCCGACCGGCCGGTCGATGAGATAGAACGAGTGGTAGATGACGTGGTCGCTCGGCAGCGGGCGCAGCGGGCGGCTCGGGAACGCGCGGGCGAGCGCGCGGCGGATCGACGCGTCGAAGGCGTCGCTGCCGGCGTCGTCGATCAGCAGAAACCCGCCAAGCTCGATGAAGCGCCGCAGCCCGGACAGCTCGGCGGGGCGCAGCGGGCGGAAGGCGCGGTCGCCGCTCCAGTACAGGAAGGGCGTCGCGAAGATGGACGGATCGTCGAAGCGCGTCGCGGTGGGCTCGAGGCGGGTCTGCACGCTGGTGCGCTTGCGGACCTCCCAGGCGAGGCGCTGGCGGGCCGTCGGCCGCGGCTCCGGCGCGTCACCGACCGACACGCCGCGGAGGTCGACCTGGCTGGTGGGGCCGAGCGCGCGCCCGGGCGGGGCCGCGCCCAGCCACGCGGCGGCGCAAGCGAACGCGAGGGGCCACGCCGTCGCGGCGGCAACTCGGCCGAGAGGCGGGCAGAGCACGCGCGCATCGTAGCAGCCCGTCGGCGAACCCGCCCGGTCGCCCCGCAACCGAACGGCCCCAATCGCAGCGCCGCGGCGGCAATTCGACGCAGGGCGGTGGTCGGCGCAACGCGATGGTCTGCGGTTGACTCGGCCGCACCGAGGCGCGAGCTTGCCGCCATGGGCAGCATCCCCGCGGCGGCGCATCGAGCGTCGCGCTCGAAGCAGCCGGCGCCCGCACGGCGATGTGCCAGGCTCCTCGTCCTCGGTCTCGTCGTCGTCGCGGGATGCTCGCGTCAGCCGTCCGCCGACCGGCCGCCCAGCCACGCGCAGCCCGCTGCGAAGCAGCCGACCGCACACCCGCCGGCACCGCCCGCACCCACCGAGAAGGCGGCGGAGGCCGCGCCCGCCGAGAACGCCCCGGAGGCCGCGCCCGCCCACCCGTCGGCAGAGCCCGCGCCCGCGGCGGCGCCGCTCTACAGCGCCCACCGCGACATGATGGGCACCGTCTTCGTCATCAGCACCGTCGCGCCCGAGGCGTCCGCCGCGCCGGCGATCGAGGCCGCGTTCGACGAGATCGCGCGCCTCGAGGACGTCCTCTCCGAGTGGATCCCGACGAGCGAGATCTCCCGCATCAACCAGGCCGCGGGCAAGGCCCCTGTCCACGTGAGCGCGGACACGCTGGCCGTCGTAAAGGCCGGGCTCGACGTCAGCCGCTGGAGCCACGGCGCGTTCGATCTGAGCTGGGCCGTCCTCCGGAAGGTCTACGACTTCCGCCCCGGGCACTACCGGGTGCCGCGCGACGGCGAGCTGAAGCCGCTCTTGCCGCTCATCGACTACCACGCCGTCCGCGTCGACGGCGCCGCGCAGACGGTCGAGCTGATGAAGCGCGGGATGGCGATCGGCACGGGCGGCATCGGCAAGGGCTACGCGCTCGATCGGGCGGGCGACGTCCTGCGCGCCCACGGCATCGACGACTACATGATCTTCGGCGGCGGGCAGGTGCAGGTGCACGGCACTCGGGGCGGGCGCCCCTGGCGCGTCGGCATCCAGCATCCCCGCCGCAACGACTACTTCGCCGCCATCGAGGCGAGCGACGTGTCCATCTCGACCTCAGGCGACTACGAGCACGTCTACGTCGACCCGAGCGGCCGGCGGTGGCACCACATCGTCGACCCGAAGACGGGCCTGCCGGTCGAGGGGACGATGTCAGTCACCTTGATCGCACCGAGCGGTCTGTACGCGGACGCGCTGAGCACGGCGGTCTTCGTGCTCGGCCCGAAGAAGGGCCTCGCGATGCTCGCCGGGCTCCCGTTCGAGGCCGAAGCGGTCATCGTCGACTCGAGCTGCCGCGTCATCACTACGCCTGGCACCGAGCAGAAGCTCCACTTCCACATCGCGCTCGACGACGGCAAGCTGGCCGGCTGCGACGCCGGCGCGGACTGGCTGCACCGCCGCGCCCTGAGCCCCGCGAAGGCGCCGCCCGCGCCCGAGGGCACCGCCGGCGGCGGTTGAGCCCCGCGAGGCTCGCCGACTCAGCCGCGGTCCGAGAGCGGGACGAACGCCCGGTCGGCCTCGCCGACCCACACCTGGCTCGGGCGGTAGATGCGGTTGTCCTCGAGCTGCTCGAGCAGGTGCGCGAGCCACCCTGCGACGCGCGCGATGGCGAAGACCGGAGTGAACAGATCGGTCGGGATGCCGAGCTTTTGGTAGACGATGCCGCTGTAGTAGTCGACGTTCGGGTAGATGCCCTTGTCGCCGACGAGCTCGCTCATCTGACGCTCGAGCTCTCCGGCGACGGCGTAGATCGGCGTGCTGCCCTTCTGGTCGAAGAGCTCCTGCGCGAGGCCCTGCAGAATCGTCGCTCGCGGATCCTTCACGCGGTAGACCCGGTGGCCGAAGCCCATGATCTTCTCTTTGCGGGCGAGCCGGTCCTCCGCCCAGCGCCGCACGGACGCGGCCGACGGATCGTCGAGCTTGCTCAGCATCTCGAGCACGCGCTCGTTGGCGCCGCCGTGCAGCGGCCCGGACAGCGCGCCGACGGCCGACGCGACGACGGCGTACGGGTCGGTGAGGGTCGAGCCGACGACCCTCGCGGTGAAGGTCGACGCGTTCATCGAGTGCTCTGCGTGCAGCGTCAGGGCGACATCGAAGACCCGCGACGCGACCGGGCCCGGCTCGTTGCCGTCGAGCATGTAGAGGAAGTTGGCGGCGTGGCCGAGCTCGGTGCTCGGCTTGATGGGATCGTCGCCGCGGCGGATGCGGTCCCAGGCCGCGACGATCGTCGGCACCTTGGCGATGAGCCGGATCGCGCTCAGGCGCCGGAAGTCCGGGTCGGCGACGTGATCGCCCGGGTAGAACATCCCCATCGTCGCGACGGCCGCCGTGAGCGCGTCCATCGGATGGCCGCTCTCCGGCAGCGTCTTGAGGACGTCGACGATACGGAACTTGAGACCTCGCTCTGCGACGAGCTCGGCGCTGAACGCGTCGAGCTGCGTCTTGGTCGGCAAGGCACCGAAGATGAGGAGGTAGGCGACCTCTTCGTAGGTGCAGTGCTCGGCGAGGACCTCGATCGGATAGCCCCGGTACTCGAGCTTTCCGACCTCCCCGTCGATGAGGCAGACGCTCGTGCGCGCTGCGGGGACGCCGGCGAGGCCGGGGACATAGGGCAAGGCTTCAGCCATCACATCTCTCCCTCATCGCGGCCCCCCCAGGTCGCGAGCGGGAACGTAGCAGCCCGTGAAGGAGCCGGCGACCGAGCACCGCGGAGCGCGGCGGCGCCGGATGCAAGGCGGCGCGACGACCCATATCCAGAGATATGGCGAGGAGCGACAACGCCGCAGACGACGCCGCCCCGCCCGCGGCGCGACCGAGGCGGCTCCGAACGGGATGCCTACAGCCCGTGAAGGAGCCGGCGACCGAGCACCGCGGAGCACCGCGGAGCGCGGCGGCGCCGGATGCAAGGCGGCGCTTGGGGTGCTGAGACTGCTCCGTCAGCCGTGCTCGACCTCGTAGCCGTCCGCTTCCCAGTGCAGGAAGCCGCCGGCGAGAAAGCCGACCTCGACCCCGGCGCTGCGGAGCGCCTCGGCGACGTCCTTGGCCTCGTCGGTCGAGCGCCCGTAGAGCACGCGCAGCCGGCCGTCCGACGGCGCCAGCTCGGCGGCGCGGCGTCTCGCGTCCGCGGCGGGGACGTTGACCGCCCCCGGGATGCGGTAGCGCCCGAAGGACCCCGCGTCGCGCACGTCGACGGGCAGCGCGCGTCGCGCCTTCACGAGCTGGGCGAGCTCTTCTGGCTTCACCTCGGCCGCGGACGCAGGGAGGACGGGCTCGACCATGCGCAGGAGCGTGTTCTTGTCGATCGCGCCCACCTGCTGGTCGACGACTCTGCCCTGGTGCACGAGGACCAGCATCGGGATCGACTGGACCCGGAAGGCCTGCGCGACCATGGGGCTCGCCTCGATGTCGATCTTCGCGACGACGAGCTTGCCCTCGAGCTCGGCGGCGACCTCCGCGACGATCGGCGCGAGCTGCTTACACGGTTGGCACCAGTCTGCGTAGAGATCGACCAGCACCGGGAGCTGCGCCCCGAGGACGTCGCGCTCGAACGTCGCGTCTGTGACCGCAATGACCGTCATCGTGTCGGTTCTCCTTTGGGTTCATGGGGCGCTACAGCGGCCGGCGCCACGGGCGGCCCCGAGGCCGGAGGCGCCGCGTCGGTCTGCACGATGGCGACGCCGCGGCTCGTCCCGATCCGGGTCGCTCCCGCCTCGATGAGCGCGTCGGCAGCGGCGGCGTCCCGGACCCCGCCCGAGGCCTTCACCCCGATCGTCGCACCCACCACCGAGCGCAGCAAGCGCACGTCCTCGACGGTCGCGCCGCCCGGCCCGAAGCCGGTCGACGTCTTCACGAACGCCGCTCCGGCGCCCTTTGCGAGCGCCGCGCCCACGCGCTTTTGCTCCTCGGTCAGCGCGCCGGTCTCGAGGATGACCTTCACGGGGCGCCCCTGCGCGCCGCGGACGACCTGGCAGATGTCCTCGACGACCAGGTCGTAGGCGCCGTCGCGCAGCGCCCCGAGCGCGGCGACCACGTCGAGCTCGTCGGCCCCGTCGCCGACGGCCCGGACGGCCTCGACGGCCTTGATGGTGGTGAGGTTCGCGCCGAGCGGAAAGCCCACCACGGAGACGACGCGGACGCCCGTCCCATCGAGGCGCCGCCGGCAGAGCGCGACGCGCGCAGGGGTGACGCACACCCCGAAAAACCCGTGCTCGACGGCCTCGTCGCACAACCGCTCGACGTCGGCGGCCGTCGCCGCGCCTGCGAGGAGCGTGTGCTCGATGAAAGGGGCGAGGTCCGGACGCGGCACGGTCGAGGGCCAAGCGTAGCACCGGGTCTGGCGCGTGCGGGCGCGTCGACAGGGTTCGATACGTCGAGTACCGTCAGGCTGCAGATGGACGTCACCTGTGAGCGCTGCGGCGCAGAGTATGAGTTCGAAGAGGCCCTCGTCTCCGATCGAGGCACGAGGGTCAAGTGCACGGCTTGCGGCCACACCTTTCAGATCTTCCGCCGAGACCGTGACGAGGCCGCGTCGCGCGCGGAGCCCGAGGAGGGCACGCGCTGGACGCTCAAGCGCGAGGACGGCTCCACCGAGACCCTCTCTTCCCTCGCGAACCTGCAGGAGCGCATCCTCGCTCGCGAGGTCTCTTCTCGCGACGCGCTGGCCCGGACCGGCGAACCCTTCAAGGAGCTCGGCGCGATCGCCGAGCTGCGGCCATTCTTCATCGAAGCCGGGCGCGACCGCCGCGTCCGCGGCGGGACCGTCGCCTTCGGAGGCAGCTCCGCCCAGACCATGCCGGCGCCGGCCCCCGTGCCGGTGCCTGCGGCCCCCGTGCCCGCGCACCGGACGACGGACCACGGCGGGGCGGGTGCCCCGCGGAAGCGGACCGTCATGGGCGCCGCAGGCCCCGTGGCCGCGGCAGTCCCCGCTGAGCCCATGCCGGGCGCGAGCCGGCTGCGTGAAGACCAGACCACCGTCCGGCCGCCGGCGGACCCGGCCCTCGCCACCACGCAGACGGCGCCGCGCTCGGACCAGCCGACACGCGCCGTAGCCGTCGGAGCGGCCGCCGCGGCAGAGCCCGATCGCGCGATCCCGAAGACGCGCACCGCGGACGCGAGCGAGATCGAGGACGTCCTCGCCGCGCGGCGCGCCCCGACGAGCCGTCCGCCGGAGGAGGCGCCGCGGAGCGACCACGCGCTCTACATCGACGAGGACGACGACTACCGCCTGCCGGTCCGCAGCGGCGCGCGCGTCGGGCTGTGGATCTTCCTCGCGTTGCTGGTCGGGGCAGGCGCGGTCGCCTACGCCCAGCGCGACCGCTTGGTCTCTCTGTGGACCGAGCTATCGGGCGGATCGGTGCTGACGGCGAACGCGGGGCACGGAGACCGCGCCGCCACGCCTCCGGGCGGCGCGGGAGGCTCCCCGGCCGCTGCAGGCGGACCGGCGCACCCCGCGGCGGCGGACGCGGGCCCGGGCGGGGTCGTCGCTCCCGACGGTGGACGCCCACCGAGCGACGCGGGCGTGGGGCGAGACGCCGGGGCCACCCGCCCGGAC
>JAGQJE010000248.1 GCA_020430775.1 Myxococcales bacterium | reverse complement strand
GCCTCTGACCGGGAGTAGGAGGGCGGCTCCGCCCGTCCGTGGGACGTCGACGGCGGACGAATGCGTCCTTTGTGTACTTCGGCTCGCGACGCCAGGGCGCCACGGCGGGGGAAGGAGGGCGGCAGCGCGGCGAGGGCAGCCATCGCAGCGCCGCGGGCGTGCTCGGGGCGGATCGGTGCCCTCCGCTGCGACGCGCAGGCGGCTGCAGGAGGGTCGCCTGGGTGCGACGTGGGGCTCAGGAGGGGGTGGCGAGGTGGCACCAGCGGGCGTCGAGCGGTGCCCGGGCGCAGCCGTACCGCCGGTGCATCAGCAGCGTGCCGCCGGGGAAGAGGTGCTCGAGCGACGCGTTCATGCGCTGCGACGCCTCGCGGTATGTCGCGCAGAAGCGCTTGACCGTCGCGTTGAAGCGCCGCCACGCCTCGCGGTAGGCCGAACGGAAGCGCTTGACCGCGCGGACCGCGTTGGCGAAGGCGCGGGCGTCGCCGCCGGCGGCGACCGTGGGGTTGAGGTTGCCGCGCGGCCGCTGGCCGCGCGGCGCGTCGAAGGGGTCGGTCGCTTTGATCCGCCGGAGGCCAGCGAAGCGGCGCCCCTTCGCCGCGAGCGTCGCTCGGGCGCGCGCCTCGTGCTCGTCGATGACGTGGTTTGCGTCGGCGACGACCTGCTCGAGCGGGCCGTCGAGCTGCGTGGGCGGGACCACCTCGTAGGTGAGCTCCTCAGGCGTGTGCTTGAAGTAGTACGGCGGCCGTCTGACGGTGCGTGTTCCTGTGCCCCAGTCGTCCGGGCACAGCCTGAGACCGGGCCACTGCTGGTATTGCGATACCATGCCGTCCTTGACGGGGTTGGTGACCGAGTAGGCGATCTTGTCGCGGATGCCGGCGGCGTTGACGAGGAACTGCTGGGAGAACGACTGCGCTGGGCTCCAGACCGCGTCCATGCGCCGCTCGGGGAAGCGCTTGCGGTAGTACGCGAGCAGGCAGCAGGCCACGCCGCGGTTGAAGTCCTGCATGAATTCGGAGAGCAGGCCCGCCGGGTCGGTGACGACGAGGTGGTAGTGGTTGCTCTGGGCGCTGAAGGCGTGGATGCGGATGCCGCGGCGCTGGGCCGCCCACACGAGGCAGTACTCTAGGATCTGGTTGACGGTTTTCCCGGGCGCCAACAGGTACAGGCCCATCACCGTCGAGCGGGTGAGCATGCTGGTGGAGCGGGGAAGGGACATGCGGGCTTGTGTCACAGTGACCCCTCATCGGTCCCCAGTTGCGTTCGTTGCGTCCTGATTCACCTCGCACAGCGACCAGCACGTCCCGCCGATCCACTCCCGGTCAGGGGGCGGCGACCGGCTCGCTCCGCCGATCCACTCCCGGTC
>JAGQJE010000247.1 GCA_020430775.1 Myxococcales bacterium | reverse complement strand
GGGCCCGAAGGCCGCGGCGCGCCTGCGGCGCAGCGGGCGCTCGCGAGGAGCGCGGCCTCGCGCGGCGCGTCCCAGTCGGTGACCGCGAGGGCGTGCTCGAGGTGCAGGGTGCGCGCGCGCCCGTCCGGAGCGTCTGCGTCGACGGGTCGGCCGGCGGCGTCGTAGCGGCGGTTCCAGTCCCAGTAGCGGTACGTCACGCCGCGCCGGCCCGGCACGACGCGCTGCGGCTCGACGAGCGTCACGCCCGGGCCGATCGCGTGGGCCGTGCCCGCGTCGATGACGAAGAAGTCGCCGGGCTCGACGGGGACGAACGAGAGCAGCGCGCTTGCGTCCGCGCCGGCGGTGATGGCCGCGCGCAGCGAGCCCTCGTCGACGCCCCGGCGAAGCCCGAGGTACAGCCCCGCGCCGGGCGCGCGATCGAGCACGTACCAGCTCTCGGGCTTGCCGCTCTCCGCGTCGCCGAGGCCCGAGTAGTCGTCGCGCGGGTGGATCTGCACCGAGAGCGCCTGCGCGGCGTCGAGGAGCTTGACGAGGAGGGCGGTCCCACCGCGCGCCGCCTCTGCGCCGAGGAGCTGCGCCGGATCGGACGCGAGCACCTCGCTCAGCAGGCGGCCGTCGTCGAGGCGGCTCGGGAAGTCCGGGGTGACCGAGAGCTCCCATGACTCGCCGACGGGCGCGTCGTCCGGAACGTCGCGGGGGACGGTCCGCCCGTAGCGCTCCACGATGCGACGGCCGCCCCACGGGGTGCGCTCCGGGTCCGTGCATGGCGCCGGTGCGAGCAGGAGCGGGAGCGTGCACGGAACTTGTGGGTGCATGTAGGACATTGTAGGTTTCGTGCGGCGCCACCGGTGGCGCGTGCAGCCGCGCTCGAGGGCGCGTAGGAGGAGCCGACCATGGCTTACGCTGGCAGAGAGCGACGCGTTCATCGAGTCTTCGTGACGCTCAACACCGAGTACCACGTCCGCCGCCAGACCTGCGTCGGCGTGCGCGACCGGCGGACGGGGCGGTGGCTCCGAGACCACACCGCGCTCCGCGGGCGCGTCTCCGGCGGGCTCAGCTTTCTGCCCAACGGCTCCGTGCGCGCGTGCGACGGCGAGCCGGGACCGGGCGAGTCGCTCTTCGTCGTCTCCGCCGGGCGCGACCTCGTGACGAGCCCGCTCGTCGCGGTCGATCGCCCCGCGCGCGACGTCGTCGAGCGCTACGTCGTCTGACCGCCGTCGGCCGGAGCGGCGGGTCGGTCTGTGATATACCGAGCCGTCGTGAGCCAGAAGACGATCCGCGTCGTGGCGGCCCTCATCGCGCAGGACGGCCGGTACCTCATCACGCAGCGTCGGGCCAACGCGGTGCTCCCCCACCTGTGGGAGTTTCCGGGTGGCCGGGTCGTCGAGGGCGAGACCGACCGCGCCGCGCTCCGGCGTGAGCTGCGCGAGCGACTCGACGTCGAGGTCGAGGTACGCCACCTCATCTCGTTCGTGAGCCACCCCTACGAGCACTACACCGTGAACCTCTACCTCTACGAGTGCGCCCTGCGCACCACCGCGCTCGTTTGCAAGGCGGTCCACACCTACCGCTGGGTCGCGTCGGTGGAGCTCGACACGGTCGCCTTTACGCCCGCGGACGAGGCCTCGATGAGCAAGCTCTTGGGCGAGCCGTGACCGCGCCGCCGCCGAGCGCCGACGCCACGGGTCCGGGCTCGCCCGCGCGATGCCCGAGCTGCGACGCCGCCGTCGCGCCGGACGCCGCGCGCTGCCCCGCGTGCGGCAGGGTCCTGCGTGAGGCGAACCGCTGCCCTCGCTGCCAGGCCGTGGCCGCCGTCCGCGTCGACGCGGCCGGACGCCACGTCTGCACCGCGTGCGGGGCCGCACGCCCCTGGGAGCCCGACCTGGTCGTCGAGCCGGCGCCGCTCCGCACGCAGTGGAAGCGAGCGCATCGCGCGCGGGCGGCCGGCTACGGCGTCGCGGGCTTTGGCGCGGGTCTCATCGGCCTCGTCGGGGCGCTCGCGGCGCTCGGCCTGGTGCCGGGCGCGGCCGGCGTCGTCCTCGCCGTGCTCCTCGGCGCAGGCGGCGTCCTCGGCGTCGTCCGCGCCCGGCGATTGCGCGCCGAGGAGGCGGCGCTCGCCGACGCGGAGCTTCGCGCCGCCCGACAGCTCACCGTCCACCGCATCGCGGCGCACCAGGGCGGCACGGTGCGGGTGAAGGACGTCGCGTCCGCGCTCCGGATCCCCGAAGACGTGGCGGAGTCGCTCCTCACCGACATGATAGACGGCACCCACGTGACGCTCGAGATCGACGCGGACGGCACTCTGTACTACGCGCTGCGCCCGCGCGCGGCGACGGCGGGCTCCGGCGGTCGCGCCCTGCCCGCTCGGGTTCGGGTCGAGCCTACGCAGCCGGACAGCGCGCGCGCTGCGCCGTCGCGGGGCGCCACACGAGCGGCGGCGTCCGCCGAAGACGGGTCCGAGGCGGACGCCGAGGACCTCGCGAGCGCGCGCTCGCCGCTCACTGCCGCGAGGCCACCCGAAGAGGGGTAGCCGGTCCGGCGGTCGTCGGCTTCAGCCGGGGTCGAAGGGTGGGTCCCAGTCGATGGGGCGCTCGCCCGGCCGCGTCCCGCCAGAGCCCGGCTGTGGGCGGGCCGGGGTGGCGGTCGGTCGCGTGTCGCGGCGCGTGGTCGGCATCGGGGTGACGCCGCGGGGCAGGCGCACGGGCCGCTCGGACGGCGGCGGCACCTCGACCTCGTGGGTGGTCGACGGGACGACGCGGGCCGGCTTTGAGGGCGCGGCGGCGGTCGAGGGGGCAGGCCACGCCACGTCGGGCGCCTCGCGGCTCCCACCCACAGCCGCGCTGCGACCACCGGCTGCGACGCCCCCGACACCCGCGGCGCCTTGCGGGGCCCCAGGGTCGCCGAAGGCCACGCGCCCATCGAGCCGCTCGCCGCCCGCCGTGCGAGGCGCACCGGCCGGCGGCTGCAGCTCCGCGCGGAGCGTCGGGACGGAGTCGAAGCTGTCGCGCACGCAGGGCCCGAGCGCGCGCGTGAGCGTCAGGTCGGTCCCGTAGTAAAAGCGCAGGATGTCGGCCGCTCGCCAGCCGCTGTCGGCGAGGCAGTTCGCGCCGTTCTGCGACATGGCGCCGCGGTTTTGGACGTTCGCCGGGTTGATGTAGCCGAGCGGCGATTGGATCACCGCGTCGCCGCTGCGGCCGAGGTTGTACGTGACGTAGCGCTCGGTCGTCGTGCGGTCGCTCACCGGCTGCGCGCACGAGGGCGAGACCTGCGTCGCGCCCGCGACGTAGAAGGTCGCGACGATCTCACCGCGATAGCGCGCGACGACGCCCGCGGTGGCGCGGACGGCGTCGTAGATGGCCGGCGTCGGGCTCCGCCCGCAGGTGTAGACCTGGTCCGTCTCGCCGTCGGTGATCGAGCCGCGGCGCTCGAGCTCGTAGTACAGATACGAGCGCGCGGCGATGGCCTGCGCTCGCAGCGCTTCCGGGCCCGCGGCGTGGTTCTCGCACGCGAGCACGCGCGGCAGGTAGTCGCGCTCGACGTCGACGACGCCGCTGCCCTCGACGTACGCCGAGCAGTACGCGGTGCCGGCTGCGTGCGGGAGCGCGCGATAGCGCGACGGCACCGTACGGAGGCAGCCGGCCGTGACCACCACGGCGAGCAGGGCGAGCAGGGCGATCGGCGCGACCGCCCGTCGCGCCGCCGGCGATCGCCGGGCGCCCCGCGGGGATGTGCGACATCCCACACGCCTCATGCCAGCGCCTCGCGCGGCGGTCCTTGGTGACCGGACGGCGAGGTGACGGCATGGCCTAGCGCGATGACCTCGACGAGCACAGCTCGATATACCCGGTCGAGGGCGTCGAGATCGACTTCTTGCTCGGCCTGCTCGAGGGCCTCCCCGATGTGCTGCTGGACGTAGCCGAGGACCGCCGGCTGCCCGAGCGCCACGACCTGGTCGCTCTCGACGATCTCGGCTGGGTCGGCCGCGCGGAGCGCCTCGTCGACCGACAGCGTCTCGTCCGCCATGTCGAGGTCCGTGGCGTCGAGCTGCGTGAGGCGCCGAGGAAACGCGTCCCGAAACGCGAGGAAGACCACCACAGCGAGGAAGTAGCCGAGCGACTGCATGTAGGGGTCCTCGACGGCGCTCAGGCGCTCGCCGATCCAGTCGTGGACGGCGGGTTGGCGGAGCTCGAGCTCGCGGAAGGCGACGTCGAGCGCGCGCTGCAGCCGAGGCTCCGACGCGTCGAGCCACTCATCGAGCGCCTCGACGACGTGCTCGTCGACGACCGCATAGGGCGGGACGGGGCGGAGCGCGGCCTTGCGGGAGAACACGGCCACACGCTACGCGGACCGGTCCGCGCGGGCCATCTACCGGTGCGCCGGCGCGGCGCTACTCGTCGTAGAACATCGGCGCGCGCTTCTTGATGAAGCGCAGGATCAGCGCGCGCGCGTCCTCTGGGAGCGAGTCGAACTGGATGCCGATCCCGGGCTCCGCGTCCGAGCCGAAGTCCATCGCGTCGCGGACGAAGCGCACATACCCTGGCGTCCGGAACTGGTATCCGCCCGGCAGCGTGACGAGCGCGTCGATGAGAGTGTCCTTCGGCTGGACCTCGTAGGTCGCGAGGAAGACGCCGCCGTCGCTGACCTCGCCCGAGAAGCCGACGTAGAAGTTCGACTCGGTCGTCGCGCCGATGTTCACCTCGACCTCGACCCGCGAAGCGTCCGGCGGCGCGGCGGGTGCTGGAGGGCGGCTGCTCGTCCGGCGCCGTCGCTTCGACTTGCCGCCCGACCCGCGCGTCTTCGCGTCGTCCGCTCGCCCGCCGCGCTTCCCCTCGCTCGGGGCGCTCGGGGCGCTCACGTCGTACAAGATGCTCATGACCGAGGCGGTCCGCTCGGTCGCGGCGTCGAGCCCCGGGTGGCCGCTCTTCACGTCTTGGAGCAACGCGAGCGTCTGCGAGAGGGCGCCGAGCGCGTTCTTGATCGAAGCCTGGCGCTCGACCTCGCGGTCGGCGCGCTCGGCGTCGAAGAGGGCGCCCATCGCCTGGGCGATGTGCTGGACGACGTCGAGGACGTCCTCCGGGAGCGCGGCGGAGGTCTGTAGCTCGGCCAGGGCGTCGCCGAGCTGCTCACGTGCGTTCTGAACCTCGGTTGCGCCGCTGTACGTCATCGCTGTGTAGCCTCCCACGGAGTGAGCGCGTCTGGGTCGAAAAGCGTGCCGGTGGTGAGGGGTCGTCGCGCAGCCTCGCGCCCGCCGCGCGGTTCGAACGATGACAGGCCGAGCACATCTTTGCTTGCACGGACCGCCGTCCGTCGCGGTGCGGGTCGAGCGTGCGCCCGCCGTCCCCGTGCGCCGCGTTCGGTGCAGAGCATAGCGACTGCCCTATCGCGGTCAACGGTAGACCTTTCGGCCGGCGTGCCGGACCGTTCGCTCAGAGATCGCGCTCGAAGACGATACGCGTGCGCCCAGGGCCGGCGTAGTCCGGCGCCTCACGCGCATGAAACCCCACCGCCTCGTGAAAGCGGATCGAGCCCTCGTGCCCCTTGGCGCCGAGGGCCTTCAGCTTGGTGGCGCCAGCCCGCCGGCAACGCTCGGCGAAGCGCTCGTAGAGCTCACGCCCCACGCCGCGGCGGCGGTGGTCCGGGTGGATCCCGACCAGGTGCACGTACCCGAGCCTTGGCTCGCGCGGCGTCACGAGCCCGAGCAGAAAGCCGATCACCTCGCCGTCGCGCTCCGCGACCAGCGCGTCGTCGCCGAGCTCGTAGAAGAAGAGGGGGTCGATGCGCTGGCCGCCCGGGCCGCCCCACCAACGGTCGAGGACGGACACGAGGTAGTGGTAGTCCGACCGCGTGATGGCGCGAATCTGCAGCTCCGGCGGGCTCAGCGTGGGCACGACCGTGCGGCTCTATCACGAAGCCGCGACCCGCGCATCCACGCACGACGGCCCGCGCCGGGCGGCGACGCGCTCAGTGGGGCGCCGTCGTGGTATGCGCCATAGACAGACGATGGGTGAAGCACCGACGCGCTTTTGTCCCTTCTGCGAGGAACCGTTCGAGGGGCTCGATCGCTGCCCAGATCACGACCTTCCGCTCGTGCCGATCGAGCGGCTCGGTCGCTGCGTGCCGCCCGACGCGGACGCGCCCTTGGCGGCGTACGACCCGCGCTTTGGCCGAGGGTGGGTCGCGCTCGGTGCGGCGCTCGTCTGCGTGGGCTGGCTGTCGCCGTGGGCCACGCGCGGCGGTGCAGACGGCGCGACCCTGACGGGCCTCGGGCTCGCGGTCGGTCCCGCGCTGAACGCGTGGATCGTCCCCGCCGCGGCCTGCGGGCAGCTCTCCATCTTGCTGCGCCAACGCACGCGCCGCGCGCTCCGCGCGATGCGGGTGGCCGTGCCCTTCCTGTCGGCGGTCGTCCTCGCGGCGGTCGCGCTGACGGCCTGGCGCGTCCACGCGGGCGTCGCGGCGATCGAGGCCGCCGGCGCCGCGGTCGCCGTCGCGCCGCGCTGGGGGCTGTGGGTCGTCGTCGCGGGCGCCCTC
>JAGQJE010000246.1 GCA_020430775.1 Myxococcales bacterium | reverse complement strand
GGAAGACCAGGTCGAAGCTCGACCTGGGCGTGTTCCCGGACGTCGCCATGCGCAAGGCTTCAAAAGCCTCCGGCTCCACCTGGCAGGGGACGCGCACCGGCGGATGCTCGCGACGAAAGGGCTCACCGATACCATCGTCGTCGGTATCGACGAGGACGGGCTCCTTGAAGTCCTCGTCGTAGTCGGGCGCCATTGCCGGCGTGTCGAGGCGATGCAGCTCCGCGACGAACGGGAAGATGAGTCGACCGCGCATCACGCCGCTCCGAGGGGCGTGCGCCTCACGTAGAGCGCAAGGAGCGCATCGACCTCCGGGTCGCCGGTGAGGCTCGCCGACGCCGAAGCCTTCGAGGGGTCGAGCCGGTAGCTCTGGTCGCGCGTGCGCTCCTCGATGATGCGCCAGCGGCTGCGCGCCTCGAACGAGGCGTCGTCGGCGAGCGGCGCCAGCGAGCGCAGGACGAGGAGCATGGTCGCGCGGCGGATCGCAGGCGGCGTGCGCCCCGTGGGCGTGCCGTCGTCCTCGGTGAAGCCCCAGAGCCCCTCGGCCACCACGTTGCCGTGGCCGCGTGGGAACGTGCGCCCGTGGCGGCGCGTGAAGCGCGGGCCGTCGAAGCCAGGCTGGACGGGCGCGCCGACGATGAGCAGCTCGCTCGGGTCGAGCGACAGCTCCACGCTGCCGAGCAGGAGCCGGTCCACGCGGATCGGCGGCACGGGAAGCTCGATGCTCGGCGCGCCGCGCCCCGAGACGGTCAGCGTCAGCAAGCGGGGCTCGAAGAACCAGGCCGTCACGCGATCGATGAGCCGCGACGCCTCGTCGAGCAGCAGCTCAAGGCGGGCGTCGTTCGCCTCGGCCGCCGTCACGCCTTCGGCGCGCAGGTCGGCCACCGAGGCGTACACGTCACTCTCGCTCGCGCTTGCCGCGCTTGCTGCCCGCGTCGTCGTCCTTCGCGGTCGGCGGCGCGGAAACGGGAGGCGTGTTCTTCGGCAGGTCGTCGGTCGTGACGGTGCCGCGCGCGGTCGTGACCTTGAGGTCGTCGGTGGCGTTTCGCTTGACCTTCGCCGCCTCGCTCTCGCCCGCGTCGAGCGCCTTGGCCTCAGCCTCGGTGCAGACGTCGAACGCCAGCGGCGCGTACTTGTCGGTGGGCACCGTGCGCACCGCACGCAGGTGCTCGCCGACCTTGCGCTCGACGCGGTACCAGCCCCGCT
>JAGQJE010000245.1 GCA_020430775.1 Myxococcales bacterium | reverse complement strand
CGCCGACCGGGCACCCCCGCCGGCGACACGCCCCGAGCGCCTCGGCGGTGCGCGCGCCCGCGCAGTGCAGCGCGACCGCGCTCGGCTCGAGCCACCCGGCGATGCGCGCGGCGACGCCCTCGAGCGCGCCGTCGGGGATCGCCAGCACGACCGCCTCCGCCCACCCGAGGTCTTCCTCACGCGGGCTCGACCCGGCGCCGGCGCGGACGCGCACGCCCGCGTCCGCCGCGCGAGGCGCGCGGAGCGCCTCGGCTAGCGCGGTCCCCACGCGACCTCGCCCGAGCACCAGGGTCTTCACGGGTGCTCCCGGTAGAGGGCGTGGGCTTCGATGTGGCTGAGCACAGCCGCCGGGACGACGGCGCGCAGCCACGCGGGCCACGCCGTGGGGGCGTGCTGGCGCAGCGCGGCGCGCACCTCGGTCGAGCTGATCGGGGGCAGCACGACGCGCTGCTCATCCCGAGGGTCCGACGCGTGCACGTGGTCCGCGCGACCGACGACTAGCGGCGGCGCGAGCGCGACGATGCGCTCCCAGCGGTGCCAACGCGGCGCCTCTCGGAGCAGGTCGCTCCCGATGAGCAGGCGCAGCCGCGCCCGGGGCCGCTCGCGCAGGATCGTCTCGACCGTGCGCAGCGTGCGGCTGCCGCCGCCGAGCCGACGCTCGAGATCGAGGACGCGCACGCGCCGCAGGTCGGCCATCGCGAGCCGCGTCATCTCGTAGCGGTCCGCGAACGGTGCGCCGGCGACCTTGCCGAGCGGATGCTCGAAGGCGGGGATGACCCAGACCTCGTCGATGGCGCCGGCGCCGAGCGCCCAAGCGACGGCCATGACGTGCGCGACGTGGGGCGGATCGAAGCTCCCCCCGAACACGGCGATCCGTCCCGGAGAGTCGTCGCCGTCCGTGCGCTCCTCGCCAGTCATCTCAAGGCTCGCTGGGCGCCTCGGCGCGCTCGGGGAGCGTCTCGGACAGGCGCGTCTCGCCGTCGAGGGTGAGCCCTTCGAAACGCAGCGTGGCGTCCTCGCCCACCTCGAGCACCGCCACGTAGCCGCCCTCGAGCTGCCCGGGGGTGACGAAGGCGCGCGGCCCGATCCGCTCGAAGGCGCACTCTTCGGCGCGGCCGTAGATGACGAGGTCGGCGTTCGCGATGTCCTCTTGCGTCAGCGCGCCGCGGTCGAACGCGAAGAGCACCATCCGATCGTCGAGCATCTCGACGTGGAGCCCGGAGCGGGCGTTCGGCGGTGGGACGGTACGAACCGCCTGCAGACGTTGCGCTTGGTCGTCCGCGCCGAGGAGGGCGCGCAGGGCGGCCGCGGAGCCTCTCGGGGCGAGCTCGGCCGCGCGGTCGAGGAAGGTGCCCGGGCGGTCGTCGAGCACGGCCTGGCGCCGGTGGGCGGCGAGCCGCTCCACGTGGTCATCGCCCCCGAGGTAGACCGTCTGCGTGACGTGCCGCTCGCCGACGAGGCAGTCGACCGCGCGCCCGAGCTGCTCGTCGTCGGCGGCGGGACCGATGAGGCCAATGCGCAGTCGCGGTTCCGTGTCGGGCATCCTGGTCGTCGGGTCGATGGGCGCGCGTGCGCCGCGCCGTCAGTGTATATCGCGACCTGCCCCGAACGCGTAATGACCGACCTCGGCCGAGGCCGTCGTGCCGCCGCGCCGCGCCGGGCCGCGCCGGGCCGCGCCGCCGCGACGTGGCGCCCTCAGCCGAGTGTCCAGCCGGCGTCGATCGTGAGCACGTGCCCCGTGACGTAGCTCGCCTCGTCCGAGCAGAGGAACACCGCCGCGCCGGCCACGTCTTCAGGCACCCCGACGCGACCGAGCGCCGTCCGCGCGACGATCCGCTCGCGGATGGCCTCGTTGCTGGTGAGCGCGGCGGCGAACTTGGTCTCGATGAGCCCAGGCGCGAGCGCGTTCACGCGGATGCCGTCCGAGCCGAGCTCCATCGCCAGGGTCCTGGTCATCGAGATGACGGCCGCCTTGGTCATGCCGTACACGCCCTGCAGCGGCGCGGCCATCGTGCCCATCACGCTGCTGACGCTCAGGATGCTCCCAGGCGCCTTTCGGGCGCGCAGGTGCAGCGCGACCTCGCGGGTGAGGCCGAAGTAGCCTTCGACGTTGACCTCGAAGGTCTTGCGGAAGGCGCCCCAGTCGACGCTCAGCATCGGCCCGAAGTGGGGGTTCGTCGCGGCGTTGTTCACGAGGACGTCGATGCGACCGAAGCGCTCGATGGCCTGCGCGACCAGCGCGCGCCGCGCCTCGTCGTGGCCGATGTGGCAGGCGATGGGCTCGGCGGTGCCGCCGGCCTCCGTGATCTGGTCCGCGACCTCGCGGAGGCCCTCGAGCTTGCGCGAGGCGAGCACGACCTGCGCTCCCTCCCGCGCCATCGCCCGCGCGATCGCGGCGCCGATGCCTCGGCTCGCGCCGGTGATCAGGGAGACCTTGCCGCCGAGCCTGCCCTCAGCGCCCGCGCTCATCGGTTCGCCCGCGTAGCGGCAGCGCCGACCGGTGCTGCGAGACCGAGCTCAGCGATGGCGCGTCGCAGCGCCGCGGCGGTCTGCTCGGGCAGGGGCCGGGCCGGCCCGTTCGACGCGAAGTCGGCGTAGCTCTGCAGCAGGCGATCGCCCTCACCGTGTTGCTCGCCGCCGTTCGACCACGTGTACCAGAGCAGGCCCTCGTCCGTGGTCTCGACCGCGCTATACGCGTGCATCTCGTCCGGGTGATGCCACCGGAAGGTCTGGTGCTTCGCGTCGACGAACCTCTGGAGCCGGGCGCGGTCCATCGAGCGAGGCTACAGCACCACGCGCACACTCACAACGCCCGGCGTCGGCCGAACCGCGGGTGGCTGGCGAGTCGGCAGCCGAGGCTCCGACCGAGTCGGTGCCCGCGACCGAGCCGGCCCATCGACGAGCGGCTAGAACCGGCCGCGGACGAGGACGCCGCTCGGTCCGACGGAGACCGTCACCGGACGGTCTGCACGGTCTGCGTGGTGCCCGACCGCGTACCAGACGAGGCCGCCGACCGCCGCGGCGGCGCCGACCGCAAGCGTCGCCATGCCCGCCTTGCGGAGCGTGTCGGCGCGGCTCGCGTCGGCGGCGCGGCTGCTCCAGAAGATGCCGTCGTCGAGCGTGACGTCGTTGATGGCCTTGGCGTCGCTGCTGCCCTTGATGAGCAGCCCGGCCCCCACACCGGCGACGACGACCCCGCCGCCGAGCACGAGCCACGGCGCGATCTTCGAGCCGCCGCGTCCGCGCTCGTGCGGAGCCTCTGCCGTCGAGGCGGCCTCGGCCGGCCCGCTCTGCGTCGCCGTCCCGCTCGGCGCGCCGTGTGCCGCGCGCAGCTCCTTGATGCGTGCTTCGATGCGGGCGCGGTTCGGGGCGTCGGGCCGCGCGGCGAGGTAGCGCTCGAACGAGTCGAGCGCCCCGGGCTTGCCGAGGAGATCCTGGGTGAGCCCGATGTCGTACAGAACGTCGGCGTCGCCGGTTTGATCGTACGCGCGCTGGTACTGCGTCAGCGCTTCGTCGTAGCGTCCGGCCTCGAAGGCCCGCTGACCGAGCTCGTACGCGCTCGGCGGCTGGGCGTGGGCCGCGGGCGTGAGCGACGACAGCAGCGCGGCGGCGAGCGCTCCGAGCCACACCAGTTGGGCGAAGTTCTTCGTCACGGCTCTCTCCTGTGGTGCGCCCAGCTTATCACGCCGCCCGCGCGTCGCGCGGCTTCGTGCGCGGGCGCCCGCGCGCGACCGGCACGGTGCACCGCTGCGCCGGTCAGGCGCGGAAGACGACGATCTCTTCGAGGCGCACGTCCTCGACGGGCTTGTCACGCGGGTCGCGGGGCGTCTCGGCGATCGCGTGCGCCACGTCCTGCCCTTCGATGACCCGCCCGAAGACCGTGTGCTTCCCATCGAGCCACGGCGTCGCCACCTCGGTGATGAAGAACTGAGAGCCGTTCGTGGCCGGGCCGGAGTTCGCCATCGAGAGCACCCCGGGCCCGTCGTGGTGCAGGTCCGGGTGGATCTCGTCGCCGAAGCGGTACCCAGGACCTCCGGTGCCGCGTCCGAGCGGGCAGCCGCCCTGGATCATGAAGTTGGGGATGACGCGGTGGAAGATCGTCCCGCTGTAGAGCGGGCGCGAGGTCTTGTCGTCGCCGTCTCGCCACTCGACCGCGCCCGTCGCGAGCGCGACGAAGTTGGCGACCGTCCGAGGCGCCTTCTTCTCGAAGAGCCGGACGGTGATGTCGCCCTTGCTGGTGCGCAGCGTAGCGCGAAGCTCGCCGTCTCCCTCGATGTCGACGGGCGGGGCGGGGGTCTCGGGGACAACGCTCATCGGTCTTCTCCTCGTCGTGTGGGGCGCGATCTCGGCCCGGGTACCGTACGGCGGGCTGGTCGGCCACGGGTCCGCGCGGCGGCTCGACGCTACCATAGCCCGAGCGCGCCGACTCCTCGATGGTCTTTGCGATTGCCCGCGCGCTCGGGTCGGGTCAGAGCACGCCTGCCATGGCCGCCGCGGGCAACCTCAGGGTGTTGTTGATCTCGTTCCTGGCGAACGTCGGGATCGCGCTCGCCAAGGGTGCGGCGGCGCTCTTCACGGGCTCCGGCGCGATGGCCGCCGAGGCGATCCACTCGGCCGCCGACTCCATCAACCAGGTCCTCCTCTACCTCGGCCACCGCGAGTCGCAGCTCGGCCCGAGCGACAAGCACCCGCTCGGCCGCGGGCAGGCCGTCTACTTCTGGTCGTTTCTGGTCGCGCTGATGATCTTCCTCGGCGGCGGGGTGCTCTCGATCCGGGAGGGCATCCACAAGCTCCAGCATCCGGAGCCCATCGCGGACGCGTGGGTCGCCTTCGTGGTGCTCGGCGTGTCGCTGCTCCTCGAGGGGACCGCCGCGACCCAGGCGCTCCGCGCCGCGGCGAAGCTCCGGCGGGGCCGCTCGTTCTTCGAGTTCCTGCGGACCAGCCGCTCGGTGGACCTCGTGGTGCTCGTGACGGAGGACAGCGCCGCGGTCCTCGGTCTGCTCTTCGCGGGCATCGCGCTCGCGATGACGAAGCTCACGGGCGACGCGCGCTGGGACGCCGCCGGGAGCATCGCGATCGGGCTGCTCTTGTGCGCGGTCGCGCTCTGGCTCGCGCGCAAGGTCAAGTCGCTGCTCGAGGGCGAGTCGGCGGACCCGTCAATCGTAGAGGCCTTCCGGGAGGAGGCCGCGCGCGAGCCCGCCATCGTCGAGATCCTGCGCGTGTTCACGGTGCAGCAGGGTCCGCGGCACGTGGTGCTCGCCGCGAAGGTGCGGATGCGCGACGGCCTGAGCAACGCGGAGGCGGTCCGCGCCATCAACGCGCTCGAGCGACGCATGCACGGCCGGAGCGACGTGATCGCCTTCCAATTCGTCGAGCCCGACGTCGAGGTCTGACCTCCCTCCGCCCGGTCCGCGCCGTCCGCGCGGCCGCTCCGCGGGCCCGTCCGTGCAGGCTCGACATCCCGAGCCCATCGGGTAAAAGCCGCACATGACGCGCCCCGCCTTTTTGGATGCGCTGCGCGCCGGAGCGCTGGTGTTCGACGGCGCGATGGGGACCGCCCTGTACGAGCGGGGGCTCCTCTACACGCGCAGCCTCGACGAGGCCTCGCGCTCGCACCCGGAGGTGGTGCGCGCGGTCCACGCGGCGTACGTCGCGGCGGGCGCGCAGGTGCTGCTGACGAACACCTTCGGGGCGAACCGCTACCGCCTCGAGCCGCACGGGCTCGCCGGCGACGTCGACCCCATCGTCACGGCGGCGGTGAAGCTCGCCCGCGAGACGATCGGGGCCCGCGGCTACGTGCTCGGCTCGGTCGGGCCGACGGGCTTGATGCTAAAGACGCTCGAGGCGCGGGAGCTCGAGGCGATCGAGGAGGCGTTCGTCGAGCCCTGCGCGGTCCTCGCGCGCGAGGGCGTCGACGGCATCATCTTCGAGACCTTCCGCCAGCCGGAGGAGCTCGAGCTCGGGATGCGCGCGGCCCGGCGCGTCGCGGCAGGCGTGCCCATCGTCGCGTCGGTCTCCTTCGACGCGTTCGGTACGGCCGCGGACGGGACCGGGCCGGCCGAGCTCGCCGCGCGCATCGCGGGGTGGGGCGCGGACGCGCTCGGGGTGAACTGCTCGGACGGCCCCGCGGGCGTCTACGAGATGGCCACGCGCATGCTCGACGCCGGGCTGCCCCTCGTCGCGATGCCGAACGCGGGCCTGCCGCGCCGGGTCGAGGGGCGGCTCGCGTACTGGGCGACGCCCGAGTACTTCCAGCTCTACGCGAAGCGGCTCTTCAAGGCGGGCGTGCACGGCGTCGGCGGCTGCTGCGGGACGACCGCCGAGCACATCAAGAAGATCGCGTCGGCGGCGCGGATGCGGCGCGGGGCGGCCCAGGCGGCGGTCACGGACGAGGCGGAGACGGACCGCGAGGGCGGCGCCCGGGACCTGCCCTCGGTGCGCGCGGTCGAGCCCGCGCCCGGCTGCACGGTCGCGCGGACGTCGGAGAAGGGGCGGCTTGGCGCGCTGCTCGGGGTCAAGCCGATCGTCTCGGTCGAGGTGAACCCGCCGCCCGGCCTCTCCCTCGACAAGGCGCTCGCGGGCGCCCGCATGCTCCACGAGGCCGGCGTCGACGTCATCAACGTGGCCGATGGGGCGAGGGCGAGCGCGCGCATGGGCAACCTCGCGCTCTGCCTGCGCATCCAGCGCGAGCTACAGATGCCGACGCTGATGCACGTGACGACCCGCGATCGCAACGTGCTCGGCCTGGTCGCGCACCTGCTCGCCGCGCACGAGCTCGACGTGCGCAACCTCGTGGTCATCACGGGCGATCCGCCGAAGATGGGCGACTTTCCGGACGCGACCGCCGTCTACGACATGGACTCGATCGGGCTGCTCCGCCTCATCCGAGGGCTGAACCACGGGTTCGACCCGGGCGGCAAGCCCCTCGACGCGGCGACCCGCTTCCTGTGCGCGACCGGCGCCGAGCCCGCGGCGCGCGACTACCCGCTCGAGATCGCCCGGCTCATCCAGAAGATCGAGGCGGGCGCCGAGCTGATCATGACGCAGCCGGTCTACGACCCGGCGGTGCTCGACCGCTTCCTCGGTGACGTCGCCCCGTTCAACGTGCCGGTGCTGGTCGGGCTGCTGCCGCTCGCGAGCTACCGCAACGCGGAGTTCCTGCACAACGAGGTCCCCGGCATGCAGATCCCGGACGAGATCCGCCGGCGCATGAAGGGCGCCGGGTCAGGCGCGGCGGGGCGCGCAGAGGGGGTGGCGATCGCCCGCGAGATGCTCTCGGAGGTCCGCGATCGCGTGGCGGGCGCCTACATCATGCCGCCCTTCGGTCGTTACGAGCTCGCGCTCCGCGTCGTCGAGGGCCTGCTCACATGAGCGCGCGGCTCGCGGCATGCGCGGCGCTGTGCGCGCTGGTGGCCGGGTGCGCGACGACCGCGCGCTGTCCGGCGCACCCGCTCGCCGACGCGGCCGGCGCGCTCGCGTCGCAGTCCGCGAGCCGCGCCGGTGTTCAGACGCTGCGCGCCGAGGCGCGGGTCGACCAGCGCGGCGCCGAGGGGCGGGTGCGGGGCACCGTGCTGATGTTCCTCGAGCGCCCGGACCGCGTGCGTTTCGACGCGATGACCCAGCTCGGGCCCGCGGCCGTGCTGACGAGCGACGGCGCGCGCTTCGCCCTCACCGACCTCCGCGACGAGCGCTACCTCGAGGGCGAGGCCTGTCCGGCGAACATCGAGCGCTTGCTCGGGATCCGCATGTCCGGCGCGGAGGTCGCGCGGCTGCTGATGGGCGACACCCCGCGCCTCCACGCCGTCGGCGCCCCCACGATGGCGTGCAAGCGCGGCCGCTATCGCGTGACCCTGCGCGACGCCGCGGGCTTTCGTCAGGTGATCGAGCTGACCGCCGCCCCGACAGACGCGGGCAGCGCTGGCAGCGCCGGCGGCGAGGGCGGCGAGGGCGGCGTGGGCAGCATGGGCAGCATGGGCAGCGACGGGCGGCTCGCGCGTTCGACGCTGTATGGCCCCGACGGTTCGCGGCTCTGGACGGTGGAGTTTCGCGACTACCGCGCGGTGCCGCTCGGGGAGGGGGCCGCGGCGGCCACCGTGCAGATGCCCTTCGTCGTGCACTTCGTCGACGAGGCGCACGACGTGGACACCCTCGTGCGCTTCCGCAAGATCACCCTCGGCGTCGTCGTCCCGGAGGGGGCCTTCGAGCAGTCGCCGCGGCCCGGGCTCGTGCCCGAGCACGTCGCCTGCGAGCCGTCGCCCGGCCGCTGAGCGCCGCGCGCGTGGCCGTGCGCGTCGAGGCGCGTAGAGGCGCCAGGGCCTCAGAACATCAGGACCCCGTCCGTAGCCCTGACCGGCGATTCCTGTATTCTACGACGAGCACAGCCAGGGGAGCACCGATGGGAATCTTCGACTTCGTGAAGCAGGGCGTCCAAGAGATGCTCATCCAGCGGCCGGACGAGCACAAGTCCGCGCTGGTCTACAAGCACCCCGACTCGACGATCCCGAACCACGCGCAGCTCACCGTCGACGCGGACGAAGCGGCCGTCTTCTTCCGCGACGGCTCGATCGTCGGCACGCTGCGCACCGCGGGCGCGGGCCACCGCCACACCCTCTCCGCGCAGAACATCCCCTTCCTCTCGGGCCTCGTCGACAAGGTCACCGGCGGCAACGTCTTCATCACCGACCTGTACTTCGTCACGGTCAAGCCCGTCTTCGACCAGCGCTTCGGCGGTGAGCTCGGCTACGTCGAAGACCCGATCCTCGGCGAGATGGTCACCCCGCGCATCTTCGGGACCTACGCCCTGCAGATCGTCAACCCCGAGCGCTTCATCGTCGGGTACGTCGGCATGGGCGCGCCCGGCAGCAACGACGAGGTCACGGCGTGGCTTACGGGCAAGCTGATGAACGGTATCAAGACCGTCATCGGCGAGGTCTGCGTCGCCGAGCAAAAGAGCATGCTCGAGCTGCTGCCGATGCAGAACAAGCTCGCGCAGATGTTCCAGCGCGAGGCGCCCGACCTCGCGAGCGTCGGCGTGCGCGTCGTCGAGATCGGCGAGTTCAAGCTCAACCTGAACGACGACGACCGGCAGCGCCTGCAGAAGGCTCAGGCCGAGATCGGCACCGCCAAGCGGGCCGCGAAGGTCGCCCAGATCGGCATCAGCCAGGCCGAGGCCGAGGCCAAGCAGCGGCAGTTCAAGCTCGACCAGGACTTCTCGCAGGACGCGCGCTACACGACGGCGCTCGCCGGCGGCGACTTCGCGCGCTACGCGGCCGGGCGCGCGATGATGGGCGCGGGCGAGGGGATGGCCCAGGGCGGCGGCGAGGGCGGCGCGGGCCATGGGGTGCTCCGGGATCGGCGG
>JAGQJE010000039.1 GCA_020430775.1 Myxococcales bacterium | reverse complement strand
TGGTCCCGCCGCTGCTCGGACGCGTAGGTCCCGAGCGCCTCGACCCGCTCGGCGTCGCGCTCGGCGAGCGCGCGGCGGTCTGCGAGCGCAGCCTGCGTTGCCTCCGCCGCGCGGCTCGACGCCCACGCGGCCGAGCGCTTACGTTCGGACGCCTCGGCGCGGGCCTCCGCGGCCCGGCGCTCGTCCATGGTGGCCCGGAGCCGCGCCGCGGCCTCGCCCAGCGCGGCGCGGGGCTCTCGGCAGTCGAGCCGCGCGAGCAGCGTCCCGGCGGTGACGTGCTGGCCCTCCTTGACGAGCACCTCATCGACGCGCGCCCCGATGCGGGCGGCGACGTCGACCTCGGTGCCCTCGACGATGCCCGAGCCGCGGGCCGGCCCAGCCTGCGCCCGAGCTTGCGCGTGGATCTTCCACCCGATGGCGGCGCCGAGCGCGACGACGAGGGCGATGGCGGCGATGGCGAGACGCTTCATGATGGGCACCATGACATAAGTAAATGTTTACTCACTTGCCTCTCGTAAGATGATTCCGCTTGGCGATGAACGCAAGCGAGTGTTTACTTCCGAGGTGACGCGTCGCTTGCCGACCGAAGAACGCCGCCGCCAGATCGTCGACGCGGCGCTCGGGATCATCGCCGAGGCTGGGCTTCAGCGATTCACCACGGCCGCGATCGCCGAACGCGTAGGCATCTCCGAGGGCGCGCTCTTTCGGCACTTTCGAAATAAGCAGGCCATCGTCGTCGCGGCGCTCGACCGCGTGGAGGAGGTCATGTTCGAGCGGCTTCCCGACCGGACTGACGATCCGCTCGACTGGCTGGGTCAGGTCGTCAGCTACCGGGTGCAGATGGTGCACGAGCATCCGGGCATCCCGCGCATCGTCTTCTCGGACGAGCTCGCCCACGCCGCGGGCCCCGAGGGCGCCGCGCGGGTAGCCGCGCTGAAGCGGCGCGCGCTCGCGCTTGGCCGTGAGGCGCTCCTCGAGGCGCAGCGCCGAGGCCAGCTCGTCGACGGCGTCTCGGTCGAGGACATGACGCTCATGGTCCAGGGCCTGATCTTTGCGCTGCTCTTCGGGGCGCCGGCAGCAGAGCCGAACGATGCGGCCGCGCGGGCGGCGCGCGCGTGGTGTTCGCTCGAGCGGCTCCTTCGGCGCCCTTGAACGTCCCGATCGCGGCTTACCCCCTCGCTCACCGCGCGGCGGTGGTCTCTGGCGTCACGGGGGCGGGGCGGCTTGAAGCTGGCTTGATCGGCGCCCCCGCGCCCTGCACGCTGGTCAGCCGATGCACGACCCGAACGGCCTGCTCATCCACGAGATCTACGCGTCGATCCAGGGCGAATCGAGCTTCGTCGGGTGGCCGTGTACGTTCGTTCGGCTCTCTCGCTGCAACCTCCGCTGCCGGTGGTGTGACACGCCGCAGGCCTTCGAGGGGGGCGAGCGCCGTTCGCTCGAGGACGTGCTCTCCGAGGCGCTCGCGCACGAGACGCCCCTCGTCGAGGTCACCGGGGGCGAGCCGCTGCTCCAGGCCGCGACGCTCCCGCTGCTGCGCGCGCTCTGCGACGCGGGCCGAACGGTGCTGCTCGAGACGAGCGGCGAGCGCGACATCTCCGCCGTCGACCCGCGGGTGCACCGCATCGTCGATTTCAAGGCGCCTGGCAGCGGCGAGTGCGAGCGAAACCGGTGGTCGAACGTCCAGCGCCTCACGCGGCGGGACGAGGTCAAGCTCGTGCTCGCGGACCGGGCCGACTACGAGTGGGCGCGCAGGGTCATCGCCGAGCACGGCCTGGCGCAGCGCGCCGGCGCGGTGCTGCTGAGCTGCGTGTGGGGTGAGCTCGAGCCGGCGCAGCTCATCGCGTGGATGCTGGAAGACCGGCTCCCGGCCCGCTTTCAGCTCCAGGCGCACAAGTACATCTGGGGCGGCGACGCGGCTGGCGTGTGAGCGCCTTCCGGCCCCGAGCCGCACGCCCCGCACCCGCGCCAGCGCCCGCCCGATCCCGCCCCCGCTCCCGACATCGACCCCGATCCCGCCCCCGCTCCCGACATCGACCCCGCTCGCGACATCGATCCCGCACCCGCACCCGCACCCGCACCCGCACCCGATCCTGCACCCGCTCCTGAGCCCGCCCCCGCACCCGCACGCGGTCCCGACCCCGACCCCGCGCCTGAACCGACCTCCCACCCCACGCATCTGCGCCCGGGCGGCGTCGAAGGTCAGGAGGCCTCCGGCGCGAAGAACGCGCACACCTCGTCCGCGCGCCGCCGGGCGTCGCCGCGGCCGAGCTCGATGAGCTGGGTGGCGAACCCACCGTCGAAGAGCAGGAACGACAAGAGGTCGGCCTCCATCTCGTTCCCGCGCGTCGACAGCGCCGCGAAGAGCCGGTCGGTGAGCGAGCGATGTCTGGTCTCGCGCGCGTAGGCGGCGGCCATCTCGCCGATGTCCTCCGACGGGTGGAAGACGAGCGTGCGCACCTCCCGGTAGGCCGCGCCGCGGGTGGCGCGCAGCACGTCCTGGATGCGGTGCAGCTCAGCCGGCTCGAGCGTGGTCTCGAGCGTACGCCACAGCCGGTTGATGCGGTCCATCACGGCGACGTCGTGATCGAGCGGGTCGAGCAAGAGCGCCGTGAGGACCTTGCCCATCAGAAAGAGCGGGCTCGGGTAGGCGGCGGTGTGGCGGGCCTCGGTGGAGCGAGGGACGTCCCCCGTCGGCTGCTGATGCAGGGCAGACACGACGAGCAGCCGGTCGGCGCCGGTGCGGATGGCGGGCGCGAGCGGGGTGTTGAAGCGGATGCCACCGTCGCAGTAGTAGCGGGTGCCGATCCGGCGCGCGGGGAAGACCAGCGGGATGGCCGCCGAGGCGAGCACGTGGACGTCGCGGATTCGCGTCGGCTTCGCCACGCGCCGCGCGTCGCGGGAGCTCTTGAAGGACGCGCCCTCGGCCAGCTCGGCGAACATCGTCGTCCGCGTGGTGCCCACGTTGAACGCCGCGATGACGAGCGCGTGGACGAGCCCGGCGTCCACGTTCGCGTGCAGCCGTTCAAAGGGGATGCGGGTACCGACGAGCTTCTCGAGGGCGCGCGGGTCGACGAGGGAGCGGCCGAGCCGATCACCCGCGCGTCCCCTCAGCAGGAAGCGTCGCGGGCTGATCCGGAGGTGCTCGCCGAGGTCCAGCGCGCGCCACTGCTCGAGCAGGCCCCCGACGCAGAGGTCTGCGCAGTCCGCGTGCGCGGCCAGCCACGCCGCGTTGATCGCGCCCACCGACGTCCCCGTGAAGATCGAGAACGGATGCCGTGAACCGCGCGCGACGAGCGTCTCGATGATCCCCGCCGTGACGCCCGCCTCGTAGGCACCACGTGCCCCGCCGCCCGACAGGACGATTCCGGCGCGCGCAGGCGTCGTGTTCGTGTCAGCCATGGCTGGAGCGTATCGCGCCGCGCGCCTCTTGCGGTCGTCTGGCGCGGCCCGACCGCGCGCCGTATGAGAGCCCGCCTTGTTGGACTGGCTCCTCGTGTTGGTCGGGCTAGCGCTCCTCGTGGGCGGCGCCGAGGCGCTGGTCCGCGGCGCGAGCGGACTCGCCTTGAGCGCCCGCGTCACGCCGGCCGTCGTCGGGCTCACGGTCGTCGCCGCGGGCACCTCCATGCCGGAGCTCGTCGTGTCGGTGCAGGCAGCGATCGCAGACCGCCCCGGCCTCTCGCTCGGCAACGTCGTCGGCTCCAACATCTTCAACATCGGGGTCGTGTTGGGGCTCACCGCCTTGGTCCGGCCGCTGCGGATACAGGGCAGCACCGTTCGTCTCGAGTGGCCGGTGATGTTCGCGTCCGCGGTCGTGCTCCACGCGTTCTGTCTCAACGGGCGCGTCGGACGCGTCGAGGGCGCCATCCTCTTGGGCGCGATGGTGTGCTTCACGGTGTACGTGGTGTGGGTGGGGCGTCACGCGGCCTCGGCGGCCGAGCAGCACGCGCTCGCCGAGGTAGCGACCGCCTCGTGGGGTCGCACAGGGTGGCAGGCGCTCGCGCTGAACCTGCTGGCCGTAGCCGTAGGGATAGCCCTGCTCGCCGCGGGCGCCCGAACGATGGTGCACGGCGCGGTGGGCGTCGCGCAGGCGCTCGGCGTCTCGAGCACGGTCATCGGTCTGACGATCGTCGCCGCCGGCACGAGCACGCCGGAGCTGATCACGTCGTTGGTGGCGGCGCGGCGTGGACAGGACGACATCGCCGTCGGGAACGTGATCGGGTCCAACATCTTCAACGCGCTCGGCATCGTCGGCGTAGCCGCGACGTTGCGGCCGATGGTGGTGCCGCCCGAGCTCATCGGGCGCGACGACTGGTGGCTCATCGGCGCGTCGCTGCTGCTGCTGCCGCTGATGTGGTCAGGGATGCGGGTGAACCGCTGGGAAGGTGCGCTGCTGCTGGCCGGCTTCGCCGCGTACCTCGTCGTGCTGCTCTGAGGGCACCCTGGCGGCTGGGCGACCGGGGCGTCCGCTGCCGCGACGATCGCGTGCGAGCGTCACTCGGGCGCGGCTCGGCACGCTGGCGCTCGAGAGGATCCGCTGGTAGCGGTGGGCCATGCGCGCGGTGGTGCAGCGGGTGGCGCGAGCGGCGGTCGTCGTCGACGACGCGGTGGTCGGTGAGATCGGGCGGGGGCTGCTCGTGTACCTCGGGGTCGCCGCGGCGGACGGCCCGGGCGCGGTCGCCTACGTCGCCGACAAGGTGGCCGGCCTGCGGGTGTTCAAGGACGAGGCCGGAAAGATGTCGCGCTCGGTGACGGACATCGCGGGCGAGGTCCTGGTCGTGTCGCAGTTCACGCTCTTTGGCGACGTGCGGCGCGGGCGCCGGCCGAGCTTCACCGACGCCGCCGAGCCGGCGCTCGCCGAGGCGCTGTACGAAGCGGTGGTCGCTCGCCTGCGCGCCGGCGGGCTGCGGGTCGCGACGGGACGCTTTCGCGCCTCGATGTGCGTGCGCTCGGACGTCGACGGCCCCGTGACGATCCAGATCGACAGCGACAAGCTCTACTGAAGGCGCCGCGAGCGCGCTGCTACCGCTGCGTCGCGACGAGGCGGGCGATGAGGTGGCGCACGCGGCGGCGCGACGCGCGGTAGCGGATGGCGCCCACGATGAGCACGCCGACGCTCGCCGCGGTCAGCACGTACCCCGTGACGACGAGCGACTCCCGCCGCAGGAGCTGGCTGCCGGTGAGCCCAGTGATGAACATGGCGAAGCTGGTGCGCAGGTACGCCAGGAAGGTGCGCTCCGCGGAGAGCACGGTGCGCTCCGCCGCGAGCGCGTCGGTCACCGGGATGTGCTCGTAGTACCGCTCGGGCATGGGTCACGACGAGCATAGCCGAGCCGCCGAGCCTTCGTGGCACAACCCGCTGGCAGGCCAGGGCGTCAGCGCGCGTCGCCGTCCTCGCCGGCGCCCACGCCCTCGCTCGCCCCCGCTCCGTGTCGACCGGCGCCCGCGGCGAAGCGGTGCGCGCCGCTGAGCGCCTCGCCCGATCGCAGGGTCTCGAGACCTCGGCGCAGCTCGTTGCCGAGCGCGTCCCGCTCGCCGAGCCCCCACTGCTCATGCACGCTCGCGCGGTCGTTGCGCAGGCAGGTCGCCGGCGCCGACGCGAGCTGTCCGGCGAGCCGCTCGGCCTCACCGATGAGCGCGGCCGGCGTGACGACGCGGTTCACGAGGCCCATCGCGAGCGCCTCCTCCGCGTCGACCGGACGGCCTGTGAGGACCATGTCGAGCGCGCGACCCATGCCGACCACGCGCGGCAGGCGCACCGTGCCACCGTCGATGAGCGGGACGCCGAAGCGCCGGCAGAACACGCCGAAGACCGCGCGTTCCGTCGCGACGCGCAGGTCGCACCAGAGCGCGAGCTCGAGCCCGCCGGCGACGCAGTAGCCGTCGACGGCCGCGATGACGGGCTTGCGGAGCTGGAGCCGGGTCGGTCCCATCGGTCCGAGCGAGCGCGCGTCGCTCGCCCGGAGCGGCTCGATCGCGTTGCGCCGCTCAGCGTCGCCGCTCGCGAGCGCCTCGAGGTCCGCGCCGGCGCAAAAGTGCGCCCCTTCGCCCCGGAGGATCGCGACCGCGAGCGCGTCGTCGTCGTCGAAGGCGACGAACGCGTCGTAGAGCGCCCGCGCGGTGGGGCCGTCGACCGCGTTGCGAACGGCGGGCCGGTCGATCGTGACGACGGCGAGCGGCGGTCTCGCGTCGACGCGTACGGCGGATTCGCCGGAATGGACTGGCATCGGGTCGTCGGTGGGCATGGCTTCGGGCTCGGCGAGGCGGTCGGCGGACGCGCGCCGCTCGCCGAACGACCCACGGTGACGAGCGTACTACAGCGCCTGGGGCAGGAGCAGCTCGTAGTGACCCGACGCGTCGGAGCTCGCCTGTCCGACGAGCAGGTCGTAGGTCGCGGGCGCCTCGTCTGTCGCGACACCCTCGCGCTCGCCGCCGAGCGCGTCCTTGTCCGAGCCGCTCCCGATCTGGATGGACCCGGTGGGACCGACGAGTGCGTACGCCCGGACGACCGCCCCCGCGAGTGGGACGCCGGCCTGGTCGCGCAGGGTCCCGCGGACGACGACCGGCGCCGCGACCGAGTACGAGGCGCTGCGTTCGACGCCGGTGCCGATCTCGACGCCGGCCACGACGAGCCAACCGTAGCCGGTGTTGTCGGGCGGCTTGATGACGAGGTCGTAGCGGCCGCCGTCGAGATCGAGCGAGAAGCGGCCGGTCGGGTCCGTCGTGCTGTGGGAGGAACGCGCGGAGGGCTGCGCGCCGACGCGCCGCGCGAGCGCGTCGACGTTCGCGGCGACGATGGCGCGTCCGTTCGGGTCTCGGACGGTGCCGACCAGACGCGACCGCACGGGCAGCGTGAGGACGATCGGCTCGCCGGCGGTGTCGTCGCCCGAGCCGACCGTCAGCGCCGTCTCGAGCACGGCGGCCCGCACGGGCTGCCCGGGCACCACGCGCACGCTGTACGCGCCGGGGAGCAGCGGGAGCTCGAGCTCGCCGAGACGGCTCGCGTCGGACGAGGTCACCCCGGCGGCGACGAACGTGCCGTACAGGTTGAGCGGCGAGGAGCCGACGTCGGTGCCGCTGAAGCGCACGTTGGCCGCGGGGGCGGGGGTCCCGTCGGTGGTGCGCACGGCGACGGTGCGGCGCACTTCGGACACGGCGGGCACGAGGAGCACCGGGTCTTGGTCGCCCGGAAAGAAGAGCGCAGGGTCGAAGGTGACGGTCGGTGTCGCGACGTCGTCGGCGACGCCGCTGACCTCGAGCAGGTAGCGCGCGCTGGTCGGCGCGATGCGCACCGTGAAGCGCCCGTCGACGGTGCGGTCGGTCGACGAGACGACGGCGCCCGAGACCGCGTCGATCGCGCGCACGGTCAAGCCGCTCACCGTAGGGTTCGGGCCGGAGACCGCGGCGCTGCGCACGACGCCGGAGAGCCGGCAGGCGCTGCGGAGCGACGCGGTGCACCGCTGCGCGAGCGACGCGGGGTATTCGAGGTTCGCGCGGGCCCGGTCCGGCCCCGTGGACGGCACGGTGAAGCGCAGCGTGAGCGGAGGCAAGAGCGTGCGCGCGGGCGCCGAGGAGGCCTCGTCGGGCAGCGCCAGCGTGTCGTCGTTCGGCTGGATCTCGGCGTCGTACGTAGCGCCGCGCTCGAGGTACACCGAGTAGTCGAAGGGCGCGCCGTCCGGTCCGTCGCCCGGCTCGGCGACCGTCGTCGTCCGCAGCGGATCGAGGGGTCGGCCGGCCACGGGGCTCAGGCGCCGGAAGGCGATGCCCGCCGGCACGGGCACGTCCATGAAGGTGACGCGCCCGAGCACGCGCGTCTGCGCCGGCGCGGTGATGTCCCACTCCGCAGCGCCCATCGGCCTCCGCGGCCCGGACGACCAGCTCGCGAGCATGGGCCGGCTCGTGGTCGCGGCCGGTGTCACGATGAGGGTCACGGGGTACGAGGTCGCCGCCGCGGCGATGCAACCCCCCCCCTCGCAACGACCGCTCGCGCAATCGCCGTCGCGCCGGCAGCGATTGACGCCTTGTTCGAGCGTGGGCTCGGTGAAGGTGCAGCCGCAGCACGCGCCCGCCGTGGCGACCGCCAGCGCGAGGCACGCGGCCGGGCCGAGCCGTCGACGCACGCGCGATGGGCGGCCGGGGCTCACAAGCACGCTCGCTCGATCGAGGGGTGATCGGCGTCGGTCAGCTCGATCCACCACGAGGCGTCGTCGACGTCGCCGGGGGTCGCCGGCTCGCGGAGCGCCGTCCCGCTCGGGCTGAACGCGCTCGTCACGATCAGCTCCACGCGGTGGCACCGGCCGGCCACTCCGAGCGCCTCGAGCGGCAGGCGGATGATGGTGTGCCTGTCGACCGTGCCGAGCGGCGCGAGGTCACCGTCGAGCACCGGCAGCTTGTCGAAGGTGTCGTCGTCCACGAAGACTCGATACCGCAGGGTCTGGTCTTCGTTCGGGTCGCGGACGATCACGTCGAGCGTGAGGTCGTCGCTCGTAGCGGTGGAGCGGTCGATGTGGGCGATGCGGTTCATCGGGAGCCCACCGGGGGCGGCGACGATCGAGGGCGGGTAGTTCACCTCGTCCGGGAAGTCGATGGTGTCGGTGACGAGGCAGCCCGACATCAGCGTCGCGACGAGCGCGACTAGCGCGGCGAGCGAGCGTCGCGCCCGGCGGGCCGACGCGGCGGGCGGCGTTGCGTGGTGTGCGGCAATATTCATTGCCGAAGCAAGCGCCGTGCCGACCTCGGGACACGGCTCGCTCGCGACGGGCTGCACACTGGCGGCCTCCCGGTCGGGGACGCGACCGTGCCATGTCGCGTCGCGGTCGTTCGCCTCGGACATCGATGTCAGGCGCTCGATGGTGCGCGCTCGTCCGGCTCGCGCTCGAGATAGCGGTAGATGGTGCGCGGATCGACGTCGAGCTCGCGCGCGGTCTCGGCCCGGTTGCCGCCGTTGCGCTCGAGCGCCGCGAGCACGTACCGGCGGGTGAACTCGTCCCGCGCCTGGCCGAGCGGCATCGCGTCGAGTCGCTCCGCGTCGCTCAGCTCGATGTCCCGCGCGTCGAGGAGCGGCCCGTCGGCGAGGACGAGCGCGCGCCGGATGCGGTTGTCGAGCTCGCGCACGTTGCCGGGCCAAGGGTACGCCCGGAGCGCGGCGATGGCGCTGGGGGTCAGGCCGCGCACGTTGACCTGCAGCTCGTTCGCGTGCTTCGCGAGGAGGTACTTGGCCAGCACGACGACGTCGTCGCCGCGGTCGCGCAGCGGGGGCAGGTCGAGGTTCACGACGTGCAGGCGGTAGTAGAGGTCCTCGCGGAAGCGCCCGGCGCGGATCTCGGCGTCGAGGTCGCGGTGGGTCGCGGCGACGACGCGGATGTCCACCGCCTCCGGCTTGCCGCCCCCGACCTTGGTCACCGTGCGCTCCTGGAGCGCGCGCAGGAGCTTCACCTGGAGCGCCAGCGGCATCTCGCCGATCTCGTCGAGGAAGAGCGTGCCGCCGTTCGCGAGCTGGAAGCGGCCGACGCGCGTCGCCGTGGCGCCCGTGAACGCGCCTCGGACGTGGCCGAAGAGCTCGGACTCGAGCAGGTTGTCGGGGATGGCGCCGCAGTTGACGACGACGAACGGGCCCTCGCTGCGCTTCGAGCGCCGGTGCAGCTCGCGCGCGACGAGCTCCTTGCCGGTGCCGGTCTCGCCCGTGACGAGCACGCTGATGTCGGTCGGCGCGACCTTCTCGATGCGCCGCTCGATCTCGACGAGGCTCGGGTGGCTGCCGATGAGGTCGCCGAACGATCGCGTCCCGAGCGCCTCGGCCATGCGGTCTCGGCCGCGCTGCACCTCGTTCAGCAGCAGCGCGCTGTGCAGCACGAGCGACGCCTGGCCGGCGACCACCGTGAGCAGATCGAGGTGCGCCGACTCGAAGAGGTTCACGACGTCGTCGTTGCCGAGGTAGAGCACTCCGAGCAGCCGCCCGCGCGCGATCAGCGGCGAGACCATGACCGAGCTGAGCTCGAGCTTCATCACGCTCGCGCTCGCCTCGAACATTGGGTCGTGCTGGGCGTCACTCACGAGCAGCGGCTGCCGCGTCTCGACGCAGCGCTGCAGGATCGTGTCCGACAGGTCCGCGACGCCGGCGTCGAGCTGCTCGCGGGCGACGTTCCGCGCGGTGGCCACGTAGGGCTCGCCGTCGTCGAGGAGCACGATGAAGCCCTTCTTCGCGGCGGTGAGCTCGATGACCGCGTCGAGCAGCGCGTCGATCTGCTCGGGGACGGTGCGCAGCTCGAGGAGCCGCCGCGTGAGGTCCGAGAGCTTGACCATGCCGGCGATCTCTCCACCGGTGTCCGGCGCGCGCTCCGGCTCGGCGCCCTCGTCGAAGACCGAGAAGACCAGCTCCGCCTCGCCCACCTCGAGCCGGTCGTTGTGGAAGAGCTTGCCGCGGCGGCGGCGCTTGCCATTGACGCGCACGGTCGCGTCGGAGTCGAGGGAGGACAGCGTGAAGTCGCGCCCGTCGAAGACGAGCTGGGCGTGGAAGGGGGCGACGGAGGAGTCGTCGAGGACGATGTCGTTGCTGCGCGCGTAACCGATCGACGTCGCTTTCTTGAAGACCCCGAACACACGGGGGCGCCCCTCCGGCACGACCCATTTCAGGCTTGGCATGTCGCTCGATCGTAACATGCCGCGGAGAGGCGCGCGCTGGCCCGCCGCGGGGGATCGGGATCGGGAATCGGGATCGAGATCGGCAGCGGGGTCGGGAACGGGTTCGGGTTCGGGATCGGGTTCGGGATCGCGGTCTGGAGTGGGCGCGGATGCGGGTGCGATTCGTGGGAAGTAACTCCTCAGGCCGGCTACGGCCCACTACATGATGTGGTCGACGACGGTCGGTGGCCACGAGATGTTGTGGCGCCTGCCGTCGACATCGAGTTGCTTCCCACGAATCGGGTGCGGGTGCGGGCTTCGGCGCGGCTCAGGTGACCGTCAGGTAGCGCGTCCCGGCGGCGCCGAGTCGCCGGCGCATGACGTCGATCGCAGCCTCGTTCGAGTCGACCAGCACGAAGCGCCGGCCGAGCGCTCGCGCGACGGCGCCGGTCGTGCCGCTGCCGGCGAAGAAGTCGAGGACCCAGCTCCCGGGCGCCGACGAGGCCTCGACGATCCGCCGGACCACGCCCTCGGGTTTTTGGGTCGGGTAGCCCGTCTTCTCCGCGCCGCTCGTCGCCACGATCGTGTGCCACCAGACGTCGGTCGGCAGCTTGCCGCGCGCCGCCTTGTCTGCGCCGACGAGGCCGGGCGCCATGTAGGGGATGCGCCCGACCGCGTCCCGGTCGAAGAAGTGCTTCCCGCGCCCCGGCGTCTTCACGTAGACGAGGATGGTGTCGTGCTTCGCGGGCCAGCGGTCGCGCGCGCGGCCTCCGTAGTCGTACGCCCAGATCACCTCACTCAAGAAGCACTCACGCCCGAAGATCGAGTCGAGCAGGACCTTGCAGTAGTGCGCCTCGCGGTAGTCGAGGTGCAGGTAGAGGGTGCCGTCGTCGGTGAGCAGCCGTCGGGCCTCTTCGAGCCGTGGTGCGAGGAACGCCAGGTAATCGTCGAACGCGTCGCCATACGCGATCCGCGACAGCTCGGACGTCTCATACCGCCGCCCACCGAACCCGACGCGGTCGCCGTCCGCGCGCTGCACCGTGCGCAGCGTCCGGCGCTCGCGCGACCGCCCCGTGTTGAAGGGCGGGTCGATATAGACGAGCTGAAACCGCGCGTCCGGCAGCCTCGGCAGCACGACCGCGTTGTCCCCATGGACGACATAATCAGTCTCGCCGAAATCGATCACCGCCCCTCCCGTGAGCGACGCGCGAGCGTGAGCCGCTCAATGCGCCGCTCACGGCCCGCAGGGGTCAGGAGCAGCCCATGGAGTTGCCACAGTTCAAACACTTGTAGCAGGCGCCGTTGCGGACGGTGATGTGGCCGCACTTGTCGCACATCGGCGCGTCGCCCATCATCTCGCCGAGCTGCTGGTCGAGGGCGTTGCCCCGCGACGTGCTCGCCGCGGCGGGCGTGTCGAACCCGAACGTCACCTGCTCGGCGGGCTGAATGTCCTCGCTCGAGGGCCGGTCGCCGGGGGGCGCGTTCTCGATGCGCTTGACGGCCGTCACGTCGGTCGGGTTCTGCAGCTCGACCTGCTCCTCTTCCGGCGGCACCTGCGCGAAGTCGTAGCGCTTGAGGTACTCGACCCCGAGCACGCGGAAGACGTAGTCGATGATGGACGTCGCGAACTTGATGTTCGGGTGCCCCTCGACGATCCCTCCCGGCTCGAAGCGGGTGAAGGTGAACTGGGAGACGTAGTTCTCGAGCGGGACGCCGTGCTGCAGACCCATCGAGACGCTGATCGCGAAGCAGTTCATCAGCGATCGGAACGACGCGCCCTCCTTGTGCATGTCGATGAAGACCTCGCCGAGCGAGCCGTCGTCGTACTCACCGGTGCGCAGGAAGACCTTGTGCCCGCCGACGCGCGCCTCCTGGGTGAAGCCGTGGCGCTTCTTCGGCAAGCGGTGGCGGTTCGCGGGCGGCGGGGTGCGGCCCTCGCGCTCGATCGAGTCGACGAGCGTCGCCTGCGCCGGCTCCGGCTTCGCACCGGACTGCGCCTTCTTGTCGCCCTTGCCGCTCTCGCCGTCGTTCGTGTTCAGCGGCTGCGAGGACTTCGAGCCGTCGCGGTAGAGCGCGACGGCCTTGAGCCCGAGCCGCCACCCCTCGCGGTAGATCTCCTGTACCTCGTCGACCGTCGACTCGGCGGGCAGGTTGACGGTCTTCGAGATGGCGCCCGACAGGAAGGGCTGCGCCGCCGCCATCATGTAGACGTGCGCCATCGGCCGCAGGAAGCGCTGCCCCGTCTTGCCGCAGCGGTTCGCGCAGTCGAAGACGGGCAGGTGCTCGGCGCGCAGGTGCGGGGCGCCCTCGACCGTCATCCGCCCGACGATGACGTCGTTCAGCTCGTCGATCTGCGCCTGGGTGAGCCCCCAGTGGCGCAGCAGGTGGAAGCCCGGCTTCTCGTAGGTCGCCGGCGCGATGCCGAGCCGCTCGTACACCTCGGTGCCGAGCACCCAGGGCGCGAGCGCGGCGCCCGCGTCGAAGACCCCGCGCAGGGCCTTCTCCGCCTTGTCGAGGTCGCGCTCGGTCAGCCCGCGCGCGAGCAGCGCCTTGCGGCCCATGTGCGGCGCCCCGGTGAAGGTGTTCGTGCCGGTGACGTACGAGACGATGTCGGCGACCTGCGCCTCGGTGTAGCCGAGCTGCTGCAGCGCCGCGGTGACGCTCTGGTTGACGATCTTGAAGTACCCGCCGCCGGCGAGCTTCTTGAACTTCACGAGCGCGAAGTCCGGCTCGATGCCGGTCGTGTCGCAGTCCATGAGCAGGCCGATCGTCCCGGTCGGCGCGAGGACGGTCGCCTGGGCGTTGCGGTAGCCGTACCGCTCACCGAGCTCGACCGCGAGGTCCCAGTCGGCGCGCGCCGCCTCGACCAGCGCCGGCGGGCAGCCGGGGTCCTCGCCGTCGACCATCGCGACGAAGCTCGGCTCGCCGACCTCGTACGCGGCCGCCCGGTGCTTCTCCATCACGCGGAGCATCGGCTGCCGGTTGCGGGTGTAGCCGTTGAACGGACCCTTGCTCGCGGCGATCTCGGACGAGGTCGCGTACGCGTGGCCGCAGAGCACGGCGGTGAGCGCGGCGGCGATCGCGCGCCCCTTGTCGCTGTCGTACGGCACGCCGAGGCGCATCAGCAGGGTGCCGAGGTTCGCGTACCCGAGCCCCAGCGGGCGGTAGTCGTGGCTGTTCTTCGCGATGTCCCGCGTCGGGTAGCTCGCGTAGTCGACGATGATGTCCATCGCCAGGATGAGCACGCGGATGGCCTGGCGGTAGCCCGCGATGTCGAAGTTGCCGTGGTCGTCGACGAACTTCGTGAGGTTGATCGAGGCGAGGTTACACGCCGAGTCGTCGAGGAACATGTACTCGGAGCAGGGGTTCGACGCGTGGATGCGGTCGGAGTTCGGGCAGGTGTGCCAGTCGTTGATGGTGCTGTCGTACTGGACGCCGGGGTCGGCGCAGGCGTAGGCGGCCTCGGCGACCTTGCGCCAGAGCGCCCGCGCGCGCTTGGTCTCCGAGACCTCGCCCGTCGTGCGGAAGGTGGTCTTCCACTCCCCGTCGCGCTCGACGGCGCGCATGAACTCGTCCGTCACGCGGACGGAGTTGTTCGAGTTCTGCCCGGAGACGGTGTGGTACGCCTCGCCGTTGAAGTCGGCGTCGTAGCCGGCTGCGATGAGCGCCCGGACCTTCTTCTCCTCGCGGACCTTCCAGTCGATGAAGTCCTCGATCTCCGGGTGGTCCATGTCGAGGCAGACCATCTTGGCCGCACGCCGCGTGGTGCCACCGGACTTCGTCGCGCCGGCGGCGCGGTCGAGCACCTCGAGGAAGCTCATCAGACCGCTCGAGGTCCCGCCGCCCGAGAGCTTCTCTTGCTTGCCGCGGATGGAGGAGAAGTTCGAGCCGGTGCCCGAGCCGTACTTGAACAGCCGCGCCTCGTTGCGGACGAGGTCGTAGATGGACATGAGGTCGTCCTCGACGGCCTGGATGAAGCACGCCGAGCACTGCGGTCGCTCGTAGGCGGTGCTCTGCATCTCGACGGTGTCGGTCTTCGGCTCCCAAGCGTAGTTGCCGCCCGAGCCCTCGATGCCGTAGCGCTGGTAGAGCCCGCAGTTGAACCAGACGGGCGAGTTGAAGGCGGCCTTCTGGTGGACCAGCAGGTGCGACAGCTCGGCCTCGAACGTGTCGGCCGCGTCCTGGTCGGCGAAGTAACCACCGAAGCGCTCGCCCGCCTCGCGGATGCTGTGCGCGACGCGGTAGACGAGCTGCTTGACGCTGCGCTCGCCTTGCTTTTTGTCGCCGTGCAGGCCCGCCTTCCGGAAGTACTTGGACACGGCGATGTCCGTCGCGAGCTGGCTCCAGGCGGCGGGCACCTCGGCGCCCTTCAGCTCGAACACGACCGAACCGTCCGCGCCGGTGATCTGGCTGTTGCGTAGCTCGTAATCGACCGTCGCGAGCGCGTCTTCACCCGGCTCGGTGAAGCGCCGCTCGACGGTGAGGCCGCCGTCGCTCTGCGTGCGCGCGACGCGCGCCTGCGGTTGTGCCTTGGTCTCCATTCGGGTTGTCTCTAGCGCCACGATGCCCGCCTTTCATCCCCAACCGAGGAACAATCGATCCACAGGACATACACAAGCGATAGCGTGGCTCCCCCACTGAGCACCACAACCACTTGTGTTCTGTCCGGAGTGCCGGTTTTTTGGACCACCGTCAAGAGACTTGCGCAGGGGTCGTGACGGGACGCCGAAAAGGCGAGCGAACCCGCGTCGTTCGGCGCAGCGCGAGGACCGCTCGTCCGGTGACGGACCGCTCGGGTCGCGAGGCGCGTGCGACAAAAGCGACGCCCGGTCGACGAAGCCAGCGGGCGCGCCGCGCGCCGAGCGAGCGTGCCGGGCGAGCGCGGAGGTCGAGGGCAGGTCGGGGGCCGTTGGGGGGAAAGACGGGCGGCCGGGCGATCAGCCGTCCGCGCGGATCATGTCCGCGCCCTTCTCCGCGATCATGTAGACCGGCGCGTTGATGTTGTTGCTCGTGATGCGCGGCATGATCGACGCGTCGACGACGCGCAGCCGCTCGAGCCCGCGGACCCGCAGGCGCGCATCCACGACCGCGGTCGGGTCGCTGTCGGGGCCCATCCGGCACGTCCCGCACACGTGGTATTCGGTGTCGGCGTGCTCGCGCAGCGTCGCCTCGATCTGCGCCGGGTCGTCCCGCTCGTAATGAATCAGCATCTCCCCGCGGTACGGGTCGAACGCGGGCTGGGCCATGATGTCGAGCGCGACCTGGGTGCCCTTCACCAGCGCCGGCATGTCGTACGGGTCGCTGAAGTAGCGCGGGTCGATGAGCGGGTCGTCGCGCGTGTCCGCGCTCTGCAGCCGGACCTCGCCGAGGCTCTTCGGGCGCGCGAGCAGCAGGTGGGCGGAGTACCCGTGGCCGAGGTGGTTGCGCCGCCCGTGGTCGTCGGCGATGCCGACGAGCAGCTCCATCTCCATGTCCGAGACCTCGACGGTCGGGTCGGTGCGGTAGTAGACGCCCGACTCCGCGACGCAGCTCGTGATGAGGCCGGTACGGTGTCGCCGCCACTCCCACATCGCCGCGAGGAGGCGCTTCACGCCGGCGGGCGAGATACCGATCGTGTCGTAGTTGCGCGGCGAGCGGTAGATGAGCAGCGCGGAGATGTGGTCTTGGAGGTTCTGCCCGACGCCGGGCGCGTCGAGGACCGGCGAGATGCCCAGCGCGCGCAGGTGCTCCCCTGGGCCCACGCCCGAGGCCATGAGGATCTGCGGCGTGCCGAACGCGCCTGCCGAGACCACCACCTCGCGGTGGGCGCGCACCTGCTCGGTGCGGCCGTCGCGGTGGTACTCGACCCCGACCGCGCGGCCCCCCTCGAAGAGCACCCGCGCGATGTGCGCCGAGGTCTTCACCTCGAGGTTCGTGCGGTGGAGGTTCGGGTGGATGAACGCGGCCGCCGCGCTCTGGCGCTCACCGTCTTTTTGCGTGACCTGGACGTGGTAGCAGCCGTAGTGCTCGGCGCCGTTGGGGTCCGGGTTGAAGGGGATCCCGTACGACCGGCAGGCCCGCAGGAAGACCTCGTTCATGGGGTTCGGGCTGCGGAGCGCGGCGATGTTCAGCGGCCCGCCCACGCCGTGGTACGGCGAGTCGGGGTGCACCTCGCTGTTCTCCGACCGCTTGAAGAAGGGCAGCACGTCGCGGTAGCCCCAGCCCGGGTTGCCGAGCGCCTCCCAGCCGTCGAAGTCCGCCGCGTGCCCGCGCGCGTAGATCATCGCGTTGATCGCGCTCGAGCCACCGAGCGCCTTCCCTCGCGGCTGCAGCCCGCGCCTGCCGCCGAGGCCCGCCTGCGGCACCGTGTGGTAGTTCCACCCGAGCAGCCCCCGCGGGACCGCCGCCGCGAACCCGAGCGGCGCACGGATCAGCACGTCGCGTCCCTCACCGCCCGCCTCGAGCAGGCAGACACTGCACCCCGCGTCTTCGCTCAGCCGGCTCGCGACGACGCACCCCGCCGTCCCGCCGCCGGCCACCACATAGTCAAACCCTTCCACGCCGCATCCCCTCCGCGAGCGCCCGCCCGTCGAACCCGCACCATACTCCCGCTGCGCTCGCCGCAGCCATGGACGCGCCCGGGGGGAGGGATCGGGGGCGGGGACGGGCGCGGGGGCGGGTGGTTCGGGTGCGGATCGGGGTGGTGGTTCGGGGCGGGCGCGGGGCTTGGGTTGTGGCAGACTCGGGGGCCGCGGGCGCCGGCCGGTGATGGGGCAGGGCGTTCGGTAGAAGAGGCAGGGCGGCGCGCGATCGTGCCGGGCGGCTCGAGGTGGGCCGCCAACGATGGAACGAGGGAACGATGGAACGGCTGAAGGGCATCGACGCGAGCTTCTTGTACATGGAGACGCCCAAGATGCCGCTGCACGTGGCGTTCGCCACGGTGCTCGACCCTGCCGAGATGCCCGGCGGCTACTCGTACCAGAGCGTGGTCAACCTCATCGCCCACCGCGTGCAGAGCAAGGCCCCGTTCCGGCGGAGGCTTGTGCAGGTGCCGCTCGACCTGCACCACCCCCTGTGGGTGGAAGATCCGGACTTCGACATCATCCACCACGTGCGCCAGGTGGCGCTCCCGCGCCCCGGCGGCGACAAGGAGCTGGGCGCGATGATCGGGCGCATCTACAGCACGCCGCTCGATCGCCGGCGCGCGCTGTGGGAGGCGTGGGTCATCGAGGGGCTCGAGGGCGGACGCTTCTGTCTCGTGCTGAAGTTCCACCACGCGCTGGTCGACGGGGTGTCCGGGGCCGGGTTGGTGATGCACCTGTTCGCACCCACCGCGCAGACCGCGCCGATGAGCCTGCCGCCGCCGGTCGAGCGCGAGCGCATCCCAAGCGATGCCGAGCTCATCACGGCGGCGCTCCGCTCGCGGGCGCGGCAGCCGCTCGGCTTCGCCAAGGCGCTCGGTGACGCCGTGCCGCGCTTCGCGGGCGTGCTGTGGCGCCGCCGCAAGCCCGAGTCGATCAAGGGCCCGCTGCCCTTCGAGGCGCCGCCGACGCACTTCAACGCCAGCATCTCGGCGCGCCGCAACGTGGCGATGGCGCGCGTGGCCCTCGCGGAGCTCAAGGTGGTCAAGAACGCGTTTGGCGTGACGCTGAACGACGCGGTGCTCGCGCTGGCCGGCGGCGTGCTGCGGCGCTACCTGCAGGGCCGCGGCTCGCTCCCGTCACGCTCGCTCATCGCGGTGTGCCCCATCTCGGTCCGCGCGGAGAGCGAGACGGAGGATTACAACAACCGGGTCTCGGCGATGTTCGCGACCCTCGGCACGGACGTCGAGGACCCGGCCGAGCGCATCCGCATCATCCACCAGGCGACCAAGGGCGCGAAGGCGGACTTCCAGGCGATCGGCGCGGACACCCTCACCCAGTGGGCCGAGTTCGCGGCGCCGCGAACCTTCAACACGGCGATGCGGTTCTACTCGAGCATGAACCTCGCGAGCCGCCACCGGCCGGTGCACAACCTCGTCGTGTCGAACGTGCCCGGGCCGCGCTTCCCCATCTACCTCGCCGGCGCCCGCGTGGAGGCCATCTACCCGGTAGGCCCGGTGATGGAGGGCGCCGGGCTGAACCTCACCCTGATGAGCTACCGAGACAGCGTCGACCTGGCGTTCATCTGCGACTCCGAGCTCGTCCCCGACGTCTGGGCGATGGCCGAGGCGGTCCCGGACGCTCACGCGGAGCTACTCGAGGCGGCGCGCCTCGAGGGCGCAGCGCGCCGCAACGTGCGACCCATCGCGTGAGGCTCTGAGTCGCGCGTGCGCTCGTTCTCCTCTCGGTCGGCCTTCGTTGCGGCCTTCGTGCCGGTCACCTGGCTGGTCGCGCTGGCGCTCGCCTCGCCCGGCGCGGAGGCGGGCGGCGTCGACCCGCGCGGTCCCGCCGTCGCCGCGACGACCGTGCTGCTCGGCGCGCTCGTGGTGCGCAGACGTCGCCGCCTCGGCACGGTGCTCGCCGCGACGGGGTGGTTCGGCGCGCTCGCGCTCGGCGCCCCGACGCTCTTGACGCGCCCGACCCTCACGCTCGCGCTGCTCGTCGGCGTGAGCGCGCTCGTCTTCATCGTGTGGCGGTGGCGATCGACCGCCGCCCCGATCGGGCCCGCGCTCGGCACGGCCCCGCCGCCCCCCACCCTCGTGGGCCCGGGCTCGGCGCGGTTCGCCTTCGTCGCGTCCGTGCTCTGCTGCCTGCTCGCGGCGGTGGCTCCCATCGACCACCACGCCCTGGCCCTCGCGGGCGCCGGCGCGAGCCTCGCCTACGCGGCGGTGCTCTGGGCGGTCGCGTTCGCCCAGGCGCCGCGTTCGCTCGTCGACAAGGTCGCGCTCGGCATCGGGGGCGTCCTCGCGCTCGGCGTGGTGGCGCTCGCCGCGGCGAGCCAGCTCGGCAGCGCCCTCGCGCTCGGCGCGGTCCTCGCGGTGTTCGGTGCGGTCTATCCCCTCCGCGACGGCGGCGACGACGACGGCGGGACGCCGCTGTGGGTCGAGGTCATCGCGCACCATCCGGCGCGCCTCCTCGTCGTCACGTTCGCCCTCCTGTGCGCCGGCGGCGCGGTGCTGCTCTGGCTGCCGCTGAGCTCCACCGCGGAGGGCGGCATCTCCTTCATCGACGCGGCGTTCACGTCGACGAGCGCCGTCTGCGTCACGGGGCTCATCGTGCTCGACACGCCCACCGCGTTCACCGGCTACGGCCAGGGGGTGTTGCTGCTCCTCATCCAGGTCGGCGGGCTCGGCATCATGACCTTCTCGACCGCGGCGTTCGCCATGCTCGGGCGCCGGCTCACGTTGTCCCACGAGCGCGCGGTCGCCGAGCTGCTCGGCGGCGACGACCGCACGCGCCTCGTCGACGTCCTCCGCCAGACGCTGCGCGTCACGTTTGGCCTCGAGGCAGTCGGCGCGCTCTGGCTCGCCGCGTGCTTTTGGCTCTCGGGCGACACGCTCTTGATGGCCGTGTGGCGGGGGGTCTTCACGTCGATCTCCGCGTTCTGCAACGCGGGCTTTGCGCTGCAGAGCGCGAGCCTCATCCCCTACCAGCACTCGGGCGCCGTCCTGCACGCGGTGGCCGCGCTGATCGTGGCCGGTGGGCTCTCGCCCGCTGCGATCGTCGCCCTGCCGCAGCTCACCCGTGGCCGGCGCCTGACCCTGCGCATGAAGATGGTCTTTTCGATGACCGCGACGCTCCTCGTCGGCGGCTTCGTGCTGCTGCTCGCGCTCGAGTGGAACGTGTCGCTCGCCGGAATGTCGCTCGCGGACAAGCTGAACAACGCGTGGTTTCAGTCGGCGACGCTGCGGACCGCGGGCTTCAACTCGGTCGGGATGCAGGCCCTGTCACCGGCGTCGATCACGCTCATGATCTTCTTGATGTTCATCGGCGGGAGCCCGGGCGGGACCGCCGGCGGGATCAAGACGACCACCGCGTTCGTGGTCTTCATGCCCATCGTCACGGCCATCCGGGGGCGGCAGGAGGTGACCGCGTTCGGCCGCGAGATCCCGCGCGAGACGGTCTACCGCGCCGCGGCCATCGCGGTGCTCGGCATGCTCACCGTCGCGTTCGCGCTCGTCGCGCTCCAGGTGACGCAGGCCATCCCGATGGACGTGGCGCTCTTCGAGGTCGTCTCGGCGATCGGCACCGTCGGGCTGACCATCGGCGCGACTCCAAAGCTCGACTTCGTCGGAAAGGTCATCATCATGCTGTGCATGTTTCTCGGCCGGGTGGGCCCGTTGACCGCGTTCCTGCTCTTGTCGGAGCAGCACAGCGAGTCCTCGTGGCACCTCCCCGAAGAGGACGTGCCGGTCGGATGACGCGCGGGTCGTCGTTGCACACTCGTCAGCAGAGGGCGGTCTCATGAAGAAGCAAGCGCTCGTCATCGGGCTCGGACAGTTTGGGATGTCCGTGGTGCGCTCACTCGACGACCTCGGGGTCGAGGTGATGGCGGTCGACTCGAACGCGGAGCGAGTGCGCTACGCGAGCGAGTTCGCCGAGGAGGCCGTCGCGTTCGACGCGACCGACGAGGCCTCGCTCGGCAAGGCCGGCCCGAAGAACCGCGACCTCTGCGTCTGCGCGATCGGCGACGAGGCGCGAGAGGCGTCGATCCTGTGCACGGCGCTGCTCCGCCAGATGGGCGCGGCGCGCATCATCGCCCGCGCGGCCGACCCGCTTCACGAGCGCATCCTCCGGCTCATCGGCGCCCATGAGGTCATCAACCCGGAGCGCGCGTTCGGTGAGTGGTTCGCGACGCACCTCGCCTTCCGCAACGTCCGCGCGGAGTACCCCTTCGGCCGGGCGATGACCGTGAGCGAGGTCGCGCTGCCGGCGGCGTTCGTCGGGCGCACCCTCGCGGAGCTCGCCCTGCCGCGCAAGCACGGCATCACCATCGCCGCCATCCAGCGCGGCGAGGACACGGTGGTCACCCCGCGCCCGGACGACCCGCTCGAGGAGGGCGACGTGCTGATCATCGTCGCGCTCAAGGGGCGGGTTGCGAAGCTGATGGAGCGCTACGAGTGAAGCTACGTTCGGGTGCGGCGGTGCGCTCTGTGAAGTGGTCGTGCGATGGAATCTAAGCGAGATCTGACCCTCGGGCTTGGCGCGCTGATCGCGATCCTCCTGGTCATCGCGTTCGGTGCGACCGGGCTCTTCATCCGGATGGCCCCGGCCATCCACCGCATCGTCGAGAAGAACGACTCAGCGCTCGCGGCGACGGAGAAGATGCTCGTCATGCTGGCGTCGCAGCGCGAGCCCGCGGGCGGCGACCGGACCACGCAAGCGGTGGCGGAGCGCGACCGGCGCTTCGTGGCGATGCTAGACGAGGCGCGCGCGGGGCTCGAGGGGCCGGCCGTCGACGCCGCGGCCCAGCAGGTGCGCGAGCACGCCGCGGGCGCCTTCGCCGGCGACGCCGAGGCGAGGGTCGCGGTGGTCGGCGGGCTCGAGACGCTCGCGTCGGCCAGCCGTGACGCGATGCGGGAGTCCGACCGTCGCGCGGGCAGGCTCGGCGCCGCCGGCGCGTGGGCGGGCGCGCTGCTCGGGTTCGCTGGCTTCGTCGTCGGGCTGCTCGTCTTCGGGCGGATTCGCAAGCGCCTGCTCGAGCCGCTCGACGAGCTGCACCGGGTGGTGCTCGCCGCGGCGAAGGGCGACTCGCGCGTCCGGTGCCGCACGTCGGAGGCCTCGAAGGGCTTCGCGCTCGTCATGCGCTCGCTGAACGAGGTGCTCGACCACGCGGCGGCGCCCTCGGGTACCGACGACGCGGTCACGCAGGGCTCGCTGCGCTACCTCGTGCGGGAGCTGATCGACCAGCGCCCGGAGCCAGTCGTCGTCGTCGACGATCGCGGCGGTATCGAGGCCGCCAACCGGGAGGCGCTCGAGCTGCTCCGCACCGAGCGCGGCGGCACGATCCGCGCGGCGCTCCGTCGACTCAAGGCCGAGGCGCCGAGCCCCGACATCGCCCACGCGACAAAGATCGAAGGGAGCGGGCTGTGGCTGTGCGTGCTGGCCCCCGAAAGCGCCGCCGCTTGAGCGGCCCGACTGACCGGTATGGGCGCGGACCCGGCCGCGCGCACCGAGGGAGGGAACACAAATGACCGAGACCCCGCACATCGATGTCTTCACCGATCCGCTGACGCCCACATCGTTGATCGCGCGCACCGTGCGCGTCTTCCCGAGCCGCCCCGCGGTGATCCACGGCGCGCTGCGGTGGGACTACGCGCGCTTCGGCGACGAGGTCGGGCGGATGGCGGCTGCCCTGCGGCGCGCGGGCGTCGACAAGGGCGACCGGGTCGCCGTGCTCGCGCCGAACACGCCGTGGCACCTCGTCGCGACCTTCGCGATGCCGCTGCTCGGCGCGCCGCTCGTCTCGATCAACACGCGCCTCGCCTCGGCGGAGGTCGGGTACATCCTCGAACACTCGGGCGCGAAGGTGCTCCTGGTCGACCCGCAGCTCGCGCCCGTCGTCGATCCGATCCGCGCCGAGACCCCGTCGCTGCAGCGGGTGGTCGAGATCGCCGACGAGGGCGCGCCCGCGCGGCCGGGCGCCGAGGCGTACGCGTCGTTCAGCGCCGGCGTGCAGCCGCTGCCGCTCGTCCCCGGCGTCGAGGACGAGCTCGACGTGCTGTCGATCAACTACACCTCGGGAACGACCGGGACGCCGAAGGGGGTCATGTACACCCACCGCGGCGGCACGCTGAACGCCATGGGCCAGATCGGCTCCGCGCGCCTCACCAAAGAGAGCGTCTTCTTGTGGACGCTGCCGATGTTCCACTGCAACGGGTGGTGCATGCCGTGGGCGATCACGGCCGCGGGCGGCGCGCACGTCTGTCTGCGCGCGTTCGACCCTGAGGCGATCGTCCGGATGCTCGACAAGCACCGGGTCACGCACTTCAACGGCGCGCCGACCGCGCTCTTGATGATCGCCGGGGCGCCGAACGCCGCCGGCAAGCGCTTCGATCCGCCGCTGCGGGTGTGCACCGGTGGCGCGCCGCCCTCGCCGACGCTGCTCGAGCAGATGGAGGCGATCGGCTTCGCGGTCACGCACCTGTACGGCCTCACCGAGACCTACGGGCCGCACACCCTCTGCGAGATGCAGACCGAGTGGGAGGGCTACGACGTCGAGCGGCGGGCCGAGGTGATGTCGCGCCAGGGCGTGCCGTACCTCTTCGCGGGCCACGTGCGCGTGGTCGACGAGCAGATGCGCGACGTGCCCGCGGACGCGACGACGATGGGCGAGGTCGTCATGCGCGGCAACAACGTGATGCGCGGGTACTACGACGACCCCGAGGCGACGGCGCGCGCCTTCCGCGGCGGCTGGTTCCACTCGGGCGACGTCGGCGTGATGCACCCCGACGGGTACATCGAGCTGCGCGATCGCAGCAAGGACATCATCGTGTCCGGCGGCGAGAACATCTCGACGATCGAGGTGGAGCACGCGATCGTGAAGCATCCGGCGGTGCAGGAGGCTGCCGTCGTCGGTGTCCCGCACGACAAGTGGGGCGAGGTGCCGAAGGCCTTCGTCACGCTGCGGCCCGACGCCGAGGTGAGCGAGCGAGACCTCATCGACTTCGTCCGCGGACGGCTCGCGCACTTCAAGTGCCCGAAGTCGGTCGAGTTCGGCGAGCTGCCGAAGACCGCGACCGGCAAGATCCAAAAGTTCAAGCTCCGCGAGCGCGAGTGGGCCGGACACACCAAGCGTATCCACTGAGCCCCGCCGACTCAGAGCAGCAGCCGCGCGACCCCTCCCGAACCTGACGTGCCCGCGCGGGAGGCGCCGGGCCGTCAGGCGAGGTGGCGCTCCAGCAGCTCGTCGAGGACGGCGCGGGCGCGGTCGATGGAGTCGCCGGAGCCTTCGTCCGGGTCGAAGTGGCGGCTGAGCTTCATATCGGCGTCGAGCGCCCAGGGGCTCCGGCGCGTCGAGACGAGCTGCATCACCTTGGCGGGGTCGAGCGGCGTGTCCTGGCGCAGGTGCAGCACCACGCGGCGAGCGCCCGCTTCGCAGCCGAGCGCGCGCAGCCGGCGCAGGTCGGGCTTGAGCGCCATCGCGCGCAGGAGCTGCCGGGCGGCGGGCGGCGGCGGCCCGAAGCGGTCCTCCATCTCCTCGCCGAGCTGCGCGACGTCTCCCTCGGTGTCGGCCTCCGCGAGGCGCTTGTAGAACGACAGCCGCAGGCCCACGTCGTCGATGTAGTCGTCCGGGAGGTAGTGCTCGACGTCGATGGACAGCTCCGGGTCGACCTCGTGCTCGACGACCTCGCCCCGCAGCTCGGCGACGGCGTCTTCGAGCATCCGCACGAAGAGGTCGAAGCCGACGAGCGACACGCTCCCGCTCTGCTCGGCGCCGAGCAGCTCGCCGGCGCCGCGCAGCTCCATGTCGAGCGAGGCGACGTGGAAGCCGGAGCCGAGCTGGGTGAAGCGCTCGAGGGCCTCGATGCGCTCGCGGGTCTCGTCGGTCATCTGGCTCGGCGGCGGGGTGATCAGGTAGCAGTACGCGCGCTCGCGAGAGCGACCGACGCGACCGCGGAGCTGATAGAGCTGCGCGAGCCCGAACATGTCCGCGCGGTCGATGATCATCGTGTTGGCGCGCGGGATGTCGAGGCCGCTCTCGACGATGGCGGTGGAGCAGAGGATGTCGTACTCGCCGTCGACGAAGTCCGTCATGGTGCGCTCGAGGGCGCCCTCTTTCATCTGGCCGTGGGCGACGGCGATGCGCGCGTCCGGGATCATGTCCTGCAGGCGCTGGGCGCGTTCGTAGAGCCCGTCGACGCGGTTGTAGACGTAGAACACCTGCCCGCCGCGCGCGAGCTCGCGCTCGACCGCCTCGCGGATGGTGTGCTCGTCCCAGCGGCACGCGAACGTCCGCACGGCCCGGCGGTCGACCGGCGGGGTCGTGATGAGCGAGAGCCCCCGCAGCCCGCCGATCGCGAGCTGGAGCGTCCGCGGGATGGGCGTCGCGCTCAGCGTGAGCACGTCGACCTCGGTGCGCAGGCGCTTCAGGCGCTCCTTGTGCGCGACGCCGAAGCGCTGCTCTTCGTCGACGATGAGCAGCCCGAGCTTGCGGAAGTGTACGTCCTTCGACAGCAGGCGGTGGGTGCCGATGACGACGTCGACCGCGCCGTCCCGCAGCTTCGTGAGGGTCTCGCGCTGGGTCGCCTTCGGCACGAAGCGCGACATCGACCGGACCTCGAGCGGGTAGCTCGAAAGGCGCGCCCGGAAGCTCAGGTAGTGCTGCTGGGCGAGCACGGTCGTCGGGCAGAGCAGGGCGACCTGGCGTCCGCTCATCGCCACGCGGAACGCCGCGCGGAGCGCGACCTCCGTCTTGCCGAAGCCGACGTCGCCGCAGACGAGCCGGTCCATCGGCTGCGCGCGCTCGAGATCCTCGAGGACGTCCTCGATGGCGCGCGCCTGGTCCGGCGTCTCGTCGAAGGGGAAGGTCGCCTCGAACTCGGCGTAGGCGCGGTCGGTCGGCTCGAGCGGGCGTCGCTCGCGCGCCGCGCGCTCGGCGTAGAGCTTGAGCAGGTCGTCGGCGAGCTGCCTGACGGCGCGCTCGGCGCGCGCCTTCTTCGTCGCGAATGTCGACCCGCCGAGCCGGTCGAGCTTCGGCTGCCGCCCGTCCTTCGCGCCGAAGCGCTGGATCTGGTTGAGGCGGGTGACCGGCAAGAAGAGCTGGTCGGCGCCCGCGTACTCGATGACGAGCACCTCGAGCGAGCGCGCCGGCTCGCCCCGGAGGCGCTCGTCGCCGGTCTGGGCGAGCACCTTGCGTTCGAGGCCGCGGTACACGCCGATGCCGTGGTCGACGTGCACGACGTAGTCGCCGACCGTCAGCTCGCGGAGGTCTTCGAGGAAGGCGCCGCGCTGCCGAGCGCTCGACTGCTTCTTGCGGGTGCGACGGTGCGACCGCGCGCCGAAGACCTCTTCTTCGGTCACGAACACCGCGCCCTCGGTCGCCGCGATGAACCCCCCGTCGAGCTGGCCGATCGCGACCCGGGCGCGCGTCGCGAGGCTCGCCTCGAAGCCGAGCCCGTAGGGCGCCGGGTTGCGGTCGACCGGCACCTCGTAGCCGGAGAGCAGGCTCGTCAGGCGGTCCGCCTGCGTGCGGGTCCGCGCGGTGAACACGACGCGCAGCCCCTCGTCGAGCCAGCGCTTGGCCGCGTCGGCGACCGGCTGCAGCGCCTCGTCGCGTCCGTGCTGCGCGCGGTGCAGGCTCAGGCGCGTGACGAGCTCCGTCTGGTCGGTAGCGCCGAGGTCGTGGAGGCTGCGCTCATCGACCGCCTCGAGCATCGACAGCGGCGACTCGCTCTCGCCCCGGGCGCCGCCGACGGCGAGCCGGTGCACGACGAGCAGCGGGCGCCGCGCGATCGCTTCGGCCGCCTCGGCCTCGTCGAGGTAGAGCGCCTGCATCGGGAAGGCCGGCGCGCCGGCTTCCACCTTCGCGCCGCGATCACCGCGGGCCCGTCCGAGCTCATCTTCGATCGCCTTCACGCACGCCGTCGGGCTCACGACGGCGAGGCGCGCGTCGTCCGGCGTGTAGTCGAAGAGGGTGGCCAGCCCCGGATAGAACGCCGGGAGCAGCCCATCGAGGCCGTAGAACGTGCGGCCGCTGTCGATGTCGTCGAGGATCTGGCGTGTGCGCGTCGTCGGCAGATCGATCGAGTCGCAGAGCGCGCGCACGCGCTGGCGGGCGAGGGTGCGCTCCGCCTCGCCGAGGATCGTCTCGCGCACGGGGTGCACGAAGATCTGCTCGACGCGCCGGACCGAGCGCTGGTCACCCGGATCGAAGAGCTGGATACCGAGCACGAGCCAGTCGTCGAGCTCGATGCGCGCGGGCAGCGTCGCGTGCGGCGGGAAGATGTCGACGATGCCGCCGCGGATGGCGAACGTGCCGGGGTCTTCGGCGACGGGGACGCGGAGGTAGCCGCCTTCGATGAGCAGCGCGATGAGCGCGTCGCGGTCGAGCTCCTCGCCGGCCCGAATCACGCAGGAGCGGGCGGCGAGGGCGTCCGGCGGCGGCACCCGCCGGACGAGCCCGCCCGCGGGGAGCACCAGGAAGCGCCACGGGAGATCGTGGCTGAGGTGGAAGAGGGCCGCGAGCCGGTCCATGGCGGCCCGACGGTCCGGCGCCACGTCGAGGTAGGGGGAGGTGTCGGCGGCCGGGTAGAGCAGCACGCGCGCGGGCTCGTCCTCCTCCGAGGCGTCCTCGAGGAAGAAGCGCAGGTTGTCGGCCATGCGGCGCGCGTGGTCGAGGTCCGGGACCACGACGAGCGTGGGCGGCGCGTCCGGCTGCTGCGAGGCGCGCGCGAGGAGCCAGGCCGCGGCGCCCGGCGGGAGCCCGGCCAGGTCGACGCGCGGCTCGCTCAGGGCCCGCTGCACGCGCTCGAAGCTCGAGCTGGCGCGGTCGAGGCCCGCGAGGACCGATGAGCGCTCGGCAGACATGGGCGGCAGTTCTACGAGCCGCGGGGGCGGGCCGCTACTCCGCCGTGGCCGCTGGGTCGGCGGACTGCGCGGCGCGGGCAGCGAGGATCTTGCGCAGCCGGACCGCGAGCCAGGGCGGTGTGATGATGGTCGACGCCATCACCATGAGCACGATCGCGGTGTAGACCGCGGGCTCGATGAGCGGGTGTCCGTCGACCATGATGCGCGCACCCTGGTCGGCGAAGATGAGGCCGACCTCGCCGCGCGGGATCATGCCGATGCCGACCGACCAGCGATCCGTCTCGCCGCGCACGCCGAAGCCCGCGACCAGCTTCCCGACGACGGCGACCGCGGTGAGCGCGATGGTGAGCGTGACCGCTTCGGTGTTCGCGGACCCGAGGTCGACCATCATGCCGGTGCGCACGAAGAAGATGGGCGCGAGGACCGCGACGATGGGGCTCACGTGCTCGTTCAGGTCGTGGGCGGAGTGCTTGCCGAAGGGCCGGACGTGTACCTCGTCGAGGATGAGCCCCGCGGCGAACGCGCCGACGATGGCCGCGAGCCCGGCCGCCGACGCCGCGCCCGCGAGCAGCATGCACAGGGCGATCGCGAGCGCCCCGAGCACGCCTTGCGTGCGGAGCTTCGAGGCGGCCTTGAAGATGCCGGGCATCACGAACGCGCCGAGCAGCAACGCGCCGACGAGGAAGCCCGTCGCGAGGCCGAGGATGACGCCGAAGGAGCCGACGCTCGGCACGTGGCCGACCGAGGCGATGCTGACGACGACCGCGAGCACGATGAGCCCCAGCACGTCGTCGATGACGGCGGCCCCGAGGATGACGCGGGCCTCGGGGCAGTCCATCGCGTCGATGTCCTTGAGGACGCGGGCGGTGATGCCGACGCTCGTCGCGGCGAGGGTCGCGCCGGTGAAGAGGTGCATCGCGAAGTGCGCCTCGGGCACCAGCCACGCGCTCGCCCAGTAACCGAGGAACATCGGCGTGACGACGCCGATCACCGCGACCAGGCCCGACTGCGGGGCGACCTTGCGCATCTCGAGCAGCGTCGACTCGAGGCCCACCTCGAAGAGCAGCAGCGCGACGCCCAGCTCGGCCAGGAGGATGACCGCGCTCATCTCGGGCACCGTGTCGAGCGCGTGCACGCCGACAAGGTTGAGGTTGCCGAGGAAGATGCCGGCGGCGAGCTCGCCGAGGACGGGCGGCTGCCCTATGCGCTCAGCGAGCTCTCCGCCCGCCTTCGCGGCGAGCAGGATGAGCGCCAGGACCAGCCACACCTCCGCGGTGAGGCCGTGGTGCCCGCCGCTCGCGTGGTGCTTCGCGTCGGCGTACGCGGTCAGCGGAACGGAGAGCGCGCAGAGCGTGAGGAAGAAGCGGCCGGTGAGCCGACGAGAGAGAGCGCCGCGCATGGGGCGGGACAATAGAGAGGCGGTCTAAACGCCGCAAGGGATTCGTCGGCGCAGACGCGTGGGGCGAGGCGCGGGAGCGGGGACGGGGGCGGGAGCGGGAGCGGGGACGGGAGCGGGAGCGGGGACGGGGACGGGGGCGGGAGCGGGAGCGGGAGCGGGAACGGGGATGGGGACGGGTGTGGGGCGGATGGGCGGGTCAGCGTCCCTGGAACTTCGGGGAGCGCTTGTCGAGGAAGGCGGCGACGCCCTCGGCGTAGTCGTCGCTCTCGAAGCAGCGATCGATCGACGCCTGCATCGCGTCGCGGTCGCGCTCGCCCGCGGGGCGTGACAGCTCGCGGAGGTTGACCTTCGCGGCCGCGATGGTGAGCGGCGCGTTCTTCGCGATGCGCGTCATCGCGTCGTGCGCGAACGCGTCGAGCTCGATCTTTGGGACGACTCGGTGGACCAGACCGATGCGCGCCGCGCTCGCCGCCGTGACCCGGCGCGCGGTGAAGAGCAGGTCGCGGGCGTTCGCGGCGCCGACGACCTCGACGAGCTTCGCGATGCCGGCCGAGCTGTACCCGAGCCCGAGCCGCGCGGGGGGCACGGCGAAGACCGCGTCGTCGGCGGCGTAGCGGAGGTCAGCGCAGACGGCGATGCCCGCGCCGCCTCCGATGCAGAAGCCGTGGATGACCGCGACGACCGGCTTGTTCGTGGCCTCGATCGACGCGAACGCGCGCGCCGTGATGCGGTCGTAGAGCTTCGCCTCCGGGCCGCTGCGGCTCTCGCGGAACTCCGAGATGTCCGCGCCGGAGACGAACGCGTCGTCGCCCTGTCCGCGCAGCCCGATGACGCGCACGCTCGGGTCGGCGTCGTGGCGCTCGATCGCCTCGGGGATGGCGCGCCACATCGCGGCGTCGAGCGCGTTGCGGCGCTCCGGGTGGTCGAAGAGGACCCAGCCGATGGGGCCTTCGGTGCGGGTTTGAACGCTGCCGGTCACAGCACGGGGCATAGCACGGGGTCGCCGGAACGTGGCACCGCCGGCGGCTTTGCCCGTGTGGGGTGCGGCCGCGCGGGTGCAGGGCGAGCGCCGGTCGCGGAGGCGCTGGGGTCGTGGTAAGGGACCTCGGCTCTCGGGCACCTGGCGCATCCCTGCCGTCGCTCATGCACCTCGCGATTACGGTTTTCCATGGCGCATAGCGTCGCGATCGGCCTCCGGTACCTGCGCGCCAAGAAGCGCCTCACCGTCTCGCTGATCACCTTCATCTCGATCCTCGGCGTCGCGATAGGGGTCGGCGCGCTGCTCGTCGTGCTGTCGATCACGAGCGGTTTCCAGCAGCAGTTCCGGGACAAGGTGCTCGGGGTCAACGCCGATGTGCTCGTGCTCAAGTACGGCATCGACTTCAGCCAGTACCGGCGCGTCATGAAGACGGCGCTCGAGCTGCCGGAGGTGAAGGCGGCGGACCCGTTCCTCATCAACGAGATGATGCTCGCGAAGGGCGACCATCTGCGCTCGGTCTTGGTGAAGGGCGTCGATCCCGACCTCGTCGGCGGCGTCCTCGACCTGCCGCGGCAGATCGTCGAGGGCGAGCTCGACGGCATCCGAAGCGCGCTGCCGGCGCCCGCCCCGCCCGCGCCCGAAGAGGACGAGGGGGCGAGCCCGCTCGGGGCGTCCGAGGAGCGCACCGCGCCGCGCGAGGGCGAGCGCACCGCGAACCAGGCGGACGACCCCTGGGCGTGGCTCGAGGCGCGGGCCGCGCGCGGGGCCGCCACGCCCGGTGGCGCTCCGAGCGTACCTGGCGGCGCTCCCGGCGGCGCTCCGAGCGTACCTGGCGGCGCGCCCGGCGGCGCTCCGAGAGTACCTGGCGGCGCGCCCGGCGGCGCGCCTGGCGACCTTCCGAGAGTACCCGGCGATGTTCCGAGGGTACCTGATGACCTCCCGAGGGTACCCGTCGCCTCGCCGTCGGACGTCGAGGCGGCGCTCGCCGCCGAGGCCGCCCGCGGCGAGCGCGAGACGCTCCCGACTGTCCCGGTCGCGTCACCGTCGGACGTCGAAGCGGCGCTCGAGGGGCTCGGTGGCGGCTCGCTCCCGGACGCGGCCCCCGGCGAGCCGGTCGGCGCGGAGCCGCCCGACGCGCCGCCCTCCGCCGGCGCAGGGCGGACGACCGGCGCGATGGCCGGGGTCGCGGTGGGCGCCACACTCGCGCACGATCTGGGCCTGACGATCGGCGACCGCGTCAAGCTCATCTCCCCGCTCAGCGGGCTCGGGCTCGCGTCCATCGACGCCGCGCCCGACGCGGCGCCGGTCTCGCGCGACTTTCGCGTCGCGGCGATCTTCTCCGCGGGGTTTCAGGAGTACGACTCGCACCTCGTGTACGTCGACCTCCGGGAGGCGCAGGCGCTGCAGGATCAGGGCGACACGGTGACGGGCGTCGAGCTTCGCGTGGAGCCGCTCGACCGGAGCAGCGAGGTCGCCTCCCAGCTCCAGTCCATCCTCGGCGCGCCCTACCACACGCTCGACTGGGCCGAGCTCAATCACAACCTCTTCACCGCGCTCACCATCCAGAAGGTGGCGCTCACCCTCGTCATCGCGACCATCATCTGGGTAGCCGCCTTCAACGTCATCGCGACGCTCATCCTCATCGTGCTCGAGAAGAAGCGCGAGGTCGCCATCCTCAAGGCCATGGGCGCCCCCGATCGCACCATCCTCGGCATCTTCATGGTGCAGGGGACCCTGATCGGTGTCGTCGGAACGGCGCTCGGGCTCGCGCTCGGCGGCGGGATGCTCGTGTACCTGCGCGTCTTCAAGCTCGCGCTCGACCCCAAGATCTACCTGATCGATCACTTGCCGGTCGTGATCTCGCCCGTCGAGATCGTCCTGACGGCGGCCGTGGCGCTCGCCATCTGCACGCTCAGCACCCTCGTGCCGAGCTGGTGGGCGGCGCGGATGCGCCCCATCGACGGCCTCCGCCACGAGTGACCCGCGCCGGTCGTGCGCGCGACAGGGCGCGACGCGGCGTGCGGTGATGCGCCCGGGGCGTGCGGCGCGGCGCAGGCTCCGGAAGCCCAGCGGAGCCGCCGCGACGAAAAGAGGACGCGCGGACGCAACGAGCGGCCGCAGCTCACGAAGAGGGGCTCGAACCGTGAACCAGAGGACGGCTGAGCCGCGCGCACGCGGCAGAGGACCGGGCCTCGCGAACGAGGAGAGACCGATGACCGAGATGCTCTACATGCCCCTGCCCGTCACCGACGTCCGCGCATCGACCGCGTTCTACGCGGCGGTCGGGGCGATCAAGGACGAGGCGCGCTCGAACGAGACGACCACGAGCATGATCGTCTCCGAGATGGTCACCTTGATGCTGCTACCGCCGGAGCGCTGGGACGAGTTCTCGTCCGGAACGCCCGTCGACGACGAGAACGCCGGGCCGATGGCGTTCTGCACGACGGCCGACAGCCGCGAGGCCTGCGACTCCGCGGTCGAGGCGGCCGTCAAGGCCGGCGGCACCGCCGACCCGATGCCGAAGGAGGACTACGGCGCGCGGTACAGCCGCTCCTACGCGGACCTCGACGGCCACATCTGGCAGATCCTGGCCTGAGCATCACGTCAGGGTTTTCCGTTCGGGCGGGAGCCGCAGGCAGGGCGCCCTCACGGGTCGCGCGGACCTGGATGCGACGGCCGGCTCCGACGGTCGAGTCGCCAACCTCGCTTGACGCGTCCGAGGCCCGCGTCCAGATTCGCCGACCATGGCGGCGTTCCGGTATCGGCGGAGACGCACGACTATCGCCGTTTGGGCGGGGCGCCCTGGCTTCGCGCGGGCGCGGCGCCGTCTTGGGTCGGGCGGAGCGAGGTGGGGCGTGCCGCGAGCGCTCGCGTTCGTGTCGTTGAGCGTGGTGACCGTCTCGCTGGTGCACCCTCCGAGCGCGGCGGCTCAAGCCGCCGGCGGCGACCGCGCGGGGAGCCCGAAGGGCCAGGGGCCCTCTGGCGCCGCGCTCGTGCCCGATGAGCGCCCGAACACCGAGGGTGGCGACACCGCAGTCAGCGCGGACGAGATGAAGCAGCTCGAGGGCGCGGCGGCAGCCGACTCCGCCGCGCGGGCCGAGTCCGAAAAGAGCGCTCCGCCGCCGAGCGCGCCCGCGCCGCAGCGTCGCGGCAGCCTCGCGACCTTCATCCAGAGCATGAACCCCGACCTCGCCCTCATCCTCGACGTCGCCGGGGCGGTCTTCAGCGCCAAGGACCCAAACATGCTGGGTGGGCACGACCCGACCCGCACGGGCTTCAACCTGCAGCAACTCGAGCTGCACCTCGGTGCCAGCGTCGACCCGTACTTCCGGCTCGACGCGAACATCGTGTTCAGCCTCGATGGGGTCGAGGTCGAGGAGGCCTACGGTACGACCCTGGGCTTGCCGGCAGGGCTGCAGCTCAGGGCCGGGCAATTTTTGACGCAGTTTGGGCGCATCAACTCGACCCACCCGCACGCCTGGCACTTCGCCGACATCCCCCTCGCGAATGCCAAGTTCTTCGGCTCGGACGGCAGCCGCGGGCTCGGAGTCGAGCTTTCGTGGCTCACACCGCTGCCCTGGTACACCGAGCTCGTCGTCAGCGGCACGATGCCGGACTCGGGAGATTGCTGCTCGCACAGCTTCTACGGTGACCAGTCCGTCGACATTACCGGCCCGGGCTCGTTTCTTTACACATTCGCGCTCAAGCAGTTCTTCGACCTCAGCCGCGACTGGTCGGCCTACTGGGGCTTGTCGGCGCAGGTGGGCCCAAACCCGACCGGCCATCGGCACCGGACCGAGATCTACGGGACCGACCTCTACATTCGTTACAGACCGGTCCACTCACAGACGCGAACGGCCGTCTCGCTGCAGATCGAGGGCATGGGGCGCCGGCGCGACGGCCCGACCCACACCCTGGTCGACTGGGGCGGCTACGGCCAGCTCATCTGGAACATCAACCGCGAGTGGGAGGTTGGTGGCCGGTATGGGTTCGCCACGGGGCTCGACGACGACTACCTCGACCCCACCTGGACGGGGCTTCGCCAGCGCGCCAGCGTCCAGACGACGTTTTACCCGTCGCATTTCTCGCGCTTGCGCCTTCAGGGCAACTGGGATTCCTCGTCGTGGCTCGACAAGCCGGTCTGGGGCGGGATCCTCGCGCTCGAGTTGGTCATCGGCGCGCACGGCGCCCACAAGTACTAGGAGCAGGGCATGAAACGGTTCATACAGGGCGTGGCGCTCGCGCTCTTGGTCGCGACGCCAGCGACCGCTCAGGCCAAGCTCGACGTCGTCGCGACGCTCCCGGACCTCGCCGCCATCGCCAAGGCGGTCGGCGGAGACGACGTCCGCGTCACCGCGCTCGCGGCACCGAGCGAAGATCCGCACTTCGTCGACGCGCGCCCGAGCTTGATGCTGCCCTTGAGCCGCGCGGACCTGCTGGTCGTCGACGGGCTCGGGCTCGAGATCGGGTGGCTGCCTACGCTGCTGGTCGGGGCTCGCAACAAGAAGATCCAGGTCGGCGCCGCCGGCTACCTCGACGCATCGTCGTCCGTCCGAAAGCTAGAGGTCCCGACCACCAAGATCGACCGCAGCATGGGCGACCTGCACCCTGGTGGTAACCCGCACTTCACGTACGATCCGCGCGCCGGGGCCGCCATCGCGAAGGCGATCGGCGCGCGCATGGCGCAGCTCGATCCAGACCACGCCGACGCCTACGTTAAGCGGGCCGGGGCCTACGCGGCGACGCTCGAGGCGTTCGCTGCGAGCGAGCGCGCGCGCTTCGACAAGCTGCCCGCCGCCAAGCGCAACTTCGTCGCCTACCACGAGTCGCTCAACTACCTCGCGGACTGGCTCGGCTTGACGCAGATCGGCACCGTCGAGTCGAAGCCCGGCGTCTCACCGGACCCTGCGCACGCCGCGGAGATCCTGCGCACGATGAAGGCCAAAGGGGCCAAGGTGATCATCCAGGAAGAGTTCTACCCGCGTCACATGAGCCAGACGCTGACCAAGATGCTAGACGGCAAGGTAGCGGTGATTCACGGCGGGACTCGATTCGACGATGGGCAGTCCTACCTCGAGCACCTCAAGAACGTCGCAGACACCGTCTATGACGCGCTCGAGTAGCCCCGACGCGGATCAACGGACGCCTCTTCTTACAGCCGCTCGGCTGGAGGTCGGGTACAGCGGCCGCGCCATCGTGCCGCCGCTCGACTTCGCCATTCGCCCCGGGGAGATCTGGTCGCTCGCGGGCCGCAACGGCGCCGGCAAGTCGACTCTGCTCAAGACCCTGCTCGGGCTGCTCCCACGTGTCCGCGGCCGCCTCGATCGGCGGGACGGGCTGACGGTCAGCTACGTGCCGCAGCGCGGCGACTACGACCTCACCGTACCGTCGAGGGTCATCGACTTCGTGCGTGGCGGGGTCGACCGCGGGTGGTCGTTCCTCGTCCCGGGACACATCGCGCGCCGGCACCCGATCGTGCGCGAGGTGATGCAGGAGGCGGGCGTCCTCGCGCTGGCCCGCCAGTCGTTCTCGGAGCTCAGCGAGGGCCAAAAGCAGCGGGTGCTGATCGCACGCGCGATGGTCTCCCGGCCGGATCTCATCGTGCTCGACGAACCGACCAGCGCGGTGGACCCGATGAGCGAACGACGCGTCTTCGAGCTCCTCGACCGGCTGCGCCAGCGCTACGACCTGGCGATCTTGATGGCGAGCCACCAGATGCACTTCGTCCCCGAGTTCGCGAGCCACGTGATCTTCGTCGACCGCGACGACGGCGTGGCGGTCGCCGGGACGGTGCGCGCGGTGATGCGCCATCGGGCGTTTGTCGAACACTACGGCGTGGTCTTGAGCGACGCGCTCGGCGTCGACGCGGCTCCTCCAGCAGAGGCCGGGTCGTGACAAGCCCGGTCGCGCTCATCGACGCCGACTTGACGCTCCGCTCGTTCTTCGACGCGTGGGAGTTCTACCGGATGCCGGCGTTGACCGGCGCCGCGGCCGGCGGGCTCCTCGGTGTCCTCGGCGTGTACGTCGTGCTGCGCCGCCTGGTCTTTCTCTCGGCCGCCGTAAGCCAGGCCGCCGGTCTCGGGGTCGCGCTCGCTTTCTTGCTCCAGGTCCAGCTAGGCCTCAGCGCCTCGGTCGCGTCACCGACGCTCGGCGCGGCGATCTTTACGATCGCGGTCACCTTCCTCGTCGCGAGCGATCGCGGAGGTGGGACGCTGCGTCGTGACAGCCTCCTCGGCTTCGCCTACCTGGTGGGCGCCGCCGGGATGCTCGCGGTCGCGAAACACATCCGGCAAGAGTTACACGACATCTCGTCGCTGCTCTTCGGGAGCGCCGTCGCCGTGCTGCCCGATGACTTTCACGTAGTCGTGTGGATGACCGCCGTCCTTCTCGTGGTGCATCTGCTTGGCTGGCGAGGGTTTGGCGCGGTCTCGTTCGACAAGGCGGGCGCGAAGGTGAGAGGCATGCCGGTGCGCCTCCTCGAGATCGTCCTCTTCGTGACGCTCGCGCTCGCGATCTCGGTCGCCACGCGCGTCATCGGCGCGCTGCCCACCTTCGCGTTCAGCGTGCTGCCCGCGATGGCGGCCGTTCGCGTGAGCCCGAACGTGCAGGTCTCGCTCGTCGTGGCCGGGCTCGTCGGTGCCGCCACGGGGTTCGCGGGCTACCTGGCGGCGTACATGTGGCGGCTGCCGGTAGGCACCTCTCAGACCCTGATCGCGTCGGGCGTAGTCGTCGTGGTCGAGGTCGCCTGGTGGATCACGCGTCTCGCGCGACGCGGCTCGACCCGCGCCACCGCCTGAGGCCCGCCGCTCGGCCACGCAGGGTCTCATGCCGTCCAGGGCGCAGCGCGTGCGACGAGCGGGCGGCGATCCGTCCGGGAATCACGCCGGAGGCGCTTGCGCGCGGCTGTCACGCTCCGCGTCGGTGCGAGGCGCTTGGACGCGGGCGTCGTGCGGGTGCCGAGGCTACGATCGGCCCGCGCGGGCACATCGCGCTCCAGCATGTCGGGCACAGGAGGGATTCCATGACGCAGATGATCTTCATCAACCTGCCAGTCGCCGATGTCCGGGCATCGACGGCGTTCTACGAAGCGCTCGGCGCGACGCGGAACGAGATGTTCTCGAACGAGACGACCTCGAGCATGGTGATCAGCGACGCCATCACCGTGATGCTGCTGGCGCACGAGCGCTGGCGGGATTTCTCGTCGCGGAAGATCCCGAACGCGAAGGAGTCGGCGCAGGTGCTGCTCTGCCTGTCCCGAGACAGCCGCGAGGCGTGCGATGCGGCGGTCGAGGCGGCCGTCGCGGCCGGCGGTACCGCCGACCCGACGCCCAAGCAGGATCTCGGCTTCATGTACGGCCGCTCGTTCGATGACCCAGACGGCCACATCTGGGAGGTCGTGTGGATGGACATGGCGGCGGTCGAGGCGTCGTCGCCGACCGGGGCGTAAGCGCAGACGGGAGCGGCAGCACGCGCCGCCCGCTCCCGGCGCGCACCGTCACTCGACGAGGCGCGCCTCGAGGACGCGGGCGTGGCCGCCGAGGTCTGCGTGGGTGTGGGGCTCGGTGAGCGCGCGGTCGGCCTCGACGAGGGCGATGGCGGCCGCGGCCTGGTCGTGGCCGATTTCGATGAGCAGGTGCCCGCGGGGCGCGAGGTGGCGCGGGGCCTCGGCGACGATCCGCCGGATGAGGTCGAGGCCGTCGTCGCCGCCGTCGAGCGCCATCGCAGGCTCGTAGGCGCGGACGTCCCGCGGGAGCGCCGCGAGCTCGTCGCGGCGGATGTAGGGCGGGTTCGCCACGATGAGGTCGTAGCGCGCGCCGGAATCGAGAGGGCTGAAGAGGTCGCCATCGAGCACGCGCACGCGCTCGTCGACGCCAAGCGAGCCGGCGTTCCGGCGCGCGATCGCCGCCGCCTCGGTGGACAGCTCGGTCGCGTCGACGACCGCGCCCGGGCGCTCCGCGGCGACGGTGATGGCGATGGCCGCGCTGCCCGTGCACAGGTCGAGGACGCGCGCGGTGGACGCCCCGTCGAGCAACGCGAGCGCGCGATCGACCAGGGTCTCGGTGTCAGGCCGCGGGACGAGCACCGCCGGGCAGACCGTGAAGCGCCGACCGTAGAACTCTCGGTATCCGAGGATGTACGCGACGGGCTCGTGCGCGCGGCGCCGGACGACGAGCGCCCGGATGGCAGCGCGTTCGTCTTCGGTGAGCGGGCGATCGAGGTCGAGGTACAGCCCGACGCGCGCGACGCCGAGCGCGTGCGCGACGAGCAGCTCGGCGTCGAGGCGCGGGCTGTCGAAGCCTCGCTCGCGGAGGTCGTCGGTCATCCAGCCGAGGATCTGGCGGATCGTCCACGGGGCGCGCACAGAGCGGGGTCTGGTCGGAAAGCGCGGCGCGGTCCAGCCAACCCGCGCCTGCTGCGCGCGAGGCCGCTCGCCCGCTTGCGCCGCGGGCCCCGTCCAGGCCATGTGGTGCGCGTGACGGTGTTGTTCCCGCGGTTGCGCTTCGCCGATGGCCGTCTTGCGCTGGCGGTCGGTGAGCGCGAGCTCTCGTACCGGGCGCTCGCTCGAGCCTGCGCCGCGCACGCGGCGTCGCTCACCGCGGCTGGGGTCGGCCCGGGCGATCGCGTGGCCGTGTGGGCCGCGCCGTCGCTCGACGCCATCGTCGCGATGGTGGCGCAGGCCGCGTCCGGCGTGGTGACCGTGCCGCTGAACCCGAAGCTCGGGTCGCGCGAGCTCGCGCACGTCCTCACGGACGCGGCCCCGCGGTGCATCCTCGCGCCCGCGGCGCAAGCAGGTGCGGTCGCCGCGCGGGTCGACGCGTGCGAGGTGCGCGCCATCGACGCCCTCGACGCGCCGCCGGCCGGTACGCCGCCCGCGCCGTTCGCGCACGCGAGCCCGGACGACGCGCCTTGTTTCGTGCTCTACACCTCCGGCACCACGGGCGCCCCGAAGGGCGCGGCGCTGACCGGCGCGAACGTCGCCGCGAACATCGACGCGCTCGCGGAGGCGTTCGCCTGGACCGACACGGACACGGTCGTGCACGCGCTGCCCCTCTTTCACGTGCACGGGCTGCTGCTCGGGGTGCTCGGGAGCCTGCGGGTCGGCGGCGCCACGCGCTACGTCCCTCACTTCGAGCCCGCCGCCGTCGCGGCGGCGATGCGGGACGGCGGCACGATGCTCTTCGCGGTGCCGACGATGTACCGGCGCCTCGCCGACGCGGCCGAGGCAGACGCCGCCATTGCGAGCGCCCTGTCGGGGGCACGCATGCTCGTGTCCGGGTCGGCGGGGATGACCGTCCGCGAGCACGCGCGGCTGCGCGCGCTGCTCGGCCGCGGGGTGTACGAGCGCTACGGGCTCACCGAGACGCTCATCAACACCGCCGTCCCGGCGAGCCGTGCGCCCCAGCCCGGGACCGTCGGCTGGCCGCTGCGCGGGGTCGAGCTGCGCGTCGTGGACGAGGCCCGCCGGCCGCTCGACGCGGCGCGCGACACGCTCGGCGAGGTCGCGGTGCGCGGGCCGAGCGTCTTCGCGGGCTACCTGAACCGTCCGGACGCGACCGCGGCGGTCCGCGACGCGCAGGGGTGGTTCTACACGGGCGACCTCGCGACGCTGCGCGACGACGGCGCCGTGCAGCTCGCCGGCCGCCGCGCGACCGACCTCATCAAGACGGGCGGCTTCAAGGTCGGCGCCGGTGAGATCGAGGCGGTCCTGCTCGACCAGCCGGGCGTCTCGGAGGCGGCGGTGCTCGGCGCGCCCGACCCGGACCTCGGCGAGCGGATCGTCGCGTTCGTGGTCCCCCGCGACCCGGCCGCACCGCCGGACGCCGCCGCGCTCATCGAGGCGGTCGCGCGCGAGCTCGCTCCGCACAAGCGGCCTCGCGACGTCGTGTTCCTCGCCGCGCTGCCGCGCAACGCCATGGGCAAGGTACAGAAGCAGCGGCTCGCCGCTGGCGAGACGCCGGGTTCGGCGTCAAGCGTTCGGCGTGCCTGACCACACCTACCGCCACGACCCGATGACCGGCGTCTGGGTCGTCGTCTCCGCCGCCCGCGCGGCCACCGTGCGCCGCGACCCCGGCTCGCTGCCCGAGCTCGACGGGCCCTGCCCCTTCTGCCCCGGCGCCGAGTCGGAGACCGAGGCGACCATCGCCGCGCACCCGGCGCGGGGCCCGTGGCAGATCCGCGTCGTGAGCAACCGCTACCCGGCGCTCCGCCCCGAGGTGCGGGAGGTGCCGCGCTTCACCCGCGGGCACGCGCGCGCGGCCGTCGGCTACCACGAGATCCTGATCGAGTCGCGCGAGCACACGGCGGACATCTCGTCGTACGCGCTCGACCACCTCGTCGACGTGTTGCGGATGATTCGGGAGCGGCTCGCCTGGCTCGAGTCGCGCCCAGGCGTCCGCCACGTGGTGGTCTTCCGCAACCGCGGTGTCCGCTCCGGCAGCTCTCAGCCGCACCCGCACGCCCAGCTCGCGGCGGTCACAGTCGACGTGCCCGAGCCGCGGCGGCGATGGGAGAAGGCCGTCGAGGCGCGCCGCCGCGACGGAGCGACGCTCCTCGATACCGTGCTCACCCGCGAGCTGGCCGAGCACGATCGGCTCGTCGAGGTGGGGGACGAGGCGGTCTCGCTCTGTCCCTTCGCACCGCGCTACGACCACGAGGTGTGGGTGGCGCCGCTGCGCGCGCGCGGTTCGTTCTCGGCCGCCGGCGATGACACGCTCCGCGGCTTCGCGGCGGTGCTGCAGCGGGCGGTGCGCGCGGCGCTCGAGGTCAGCGGGCGCTGCGCCTACAACCTCGTGTGGCGGCTGCCCCCGACGTCCCACCGCGTCGATCCGGCGGCGTTCTGGTACGTGGAGGTCATCCCCCGCGGGGGGACCACGGCCGGGTTCGAGCTCACCACGGGGACCTCGCTCGTGGCCGCGTCGCCGGAGCGCTCAGCGTCGGCGATGCGGGCGCTGGCCGGGCAGCGCGCTCGAGGTACGGGCGCGCCGAGCGACATCCTGTAGAATCCATCGTCGTGGAGTGGGGGCCCTTGTTCTCGCTCGTCCGAGACCGCGCCGGTTTCGGGTCGAGCCTCGAAGCCGAGGCCGTGCAGACGTCGGTCCTGCACCCCGGGGAGCGGTCTTGCGTCCGCCCAGCCATCGCGCTCGAGGGCGACCTCGATCGCGTGACGGGGTGTCCGCCCGACACCGACCTCGCGACTCAGCGCGCCGTCGTGTGCGGTGGCGTCAATGACGCGCTCCCGACGCGGATGTTCCGCTTTCGCGATGCGCTCTGGGTCGGGGGGACGGCGTACGCGGGCCGGACCGTGCTGCGCATCGACAACCGCGGCAACGGCCACCGCCTGGTCCCACCCACCGTGCGAGAGCGTCTTGCGAGCGGCGTCATCGCGTGCACGCCCTTCGGCAGCGAGTTCTTCGGGGACTGGCTCGTGAACGACGTCCTGTTGCACCGGCTCGCTCAGCAGATCGGCCCCGCGTACGAGAACGATCGCCGGCTCTATGGGGACGAGCCTACCTACCGCGAGCTGCTCGACGTGCCTCGCACGGCGGTCTCGGCGGCACGGTTCGCGGAGCTGATCTACATCGACGACCGCGGCGCGAACCGCGCCAAGCGCCGCCGCGCGCAGGCGACGCGCGAGCTGCTCTTCGAGCGGGCCACGCCGCGGCACCGCGGGCACCGCGTCTTCATCGCCCGCGGAGAGCGCACGACCCAGGTCCGCGGCGGGCGCGTCCGGAGCCTCGTGAACGCCGACGCGGTGCGCGCTCGGCTGACTGACCGCGGCTTTCTCATCGTGCACCCCGAGCGGCTCTCGACCCGCGAGCTCGTCGAGGAGCTCTTGGGCGCGCGCGTGGTGATCGGCGTCGAAGGGAGCCACCTCTCCCACGGGTTCTGGGAGCTCGACGCGGGCGGCGCCATCGTCGCCCTCGAGCCGCCGTACCAGTTCAACAACCCGTTCAAGGTGTTCGTCGACACGATGGGCCTCGATCAGCGCTACGCGTACCTCGTCGGTGAGGAGGTCCCGGGCGGCTTCTCGGTCGATGTCGATCGCATGGACCGCCTGCTGGACCAGGTCGAGACCGCGATCGCGTGATCGTCAGCGGATCAGCACGGCGGCGCTGCCAAGGCTAACCAGCTTCGCGCTCGAACTGCGCTCGGTACGCGGGGACCTCCTCGAGGTCGATGACGAAGAAGAGCTCGTTCGGGCGGACGGCGCGGCGGTAGAACGAAGCGTCGGGCACGACGAGCCGGCGGTACACGTCCCTGAGCGCCGCCGTGACGGCGGCGGGGACGCTCGGCGTGAGTCCCGTCTGCACGCTGCGCAGGTCGCGGAACGCGTCGAGCGCGAAGAGCTTCATGCGCCGTTGCTCCGTGGAGACCGGCGACGAGTAGATGCGGTCGGCGATCGGAGCGTCGAAGCGCGCCGGCGGGAGCGAGACGACGCCGTCGCGCGGCCCGACCGGCTGCAGCGAGCCGTAGGGACCCGAGCCCTTGTCGTGGATGACGTAGAGCAGGAGGGTGCCGTCCGTGAGCCCGGCCCGCTCGATCGCCTCCATGACCGCGAGACCGACGGCGACGTGGTCCGAGTGCACGTCGAGCATCGGGTGGGGCGCGACGATGACGCTTGGATGCGCGCGCGCGAGCACGGCGGCGAGGTCCGCGACGAGCCCGCGCCACGTCGCGCGCTCGGGGCTCGGCGGCGTCACGCCCGGGCGGTTGTAGCGCCGGAAGGCGTCGATGGAGTCGACGTCGGCGGCGCTCGAGCGGACCGCGGTGTCGGGTGCCCGACGCATCGCCTCGACCGTTCCGTCGAAGTACCCGAGGTTCATCGCGTGCTCAGCCGGCACGCGGCCGACGAACGGCGCCGTGAGGCTCTCCCACACACGGAGCCTCCCGCGCGTGCGGCTCGCCTCGACGCCGTCTCCGAGCAGCCCGCCGTAGGGGTGGCCGAAGGTGCCGACCTCGCCCGCCGTGACGGTGACCACCCAGGCGTCGCTCGCGTCCGCGGCCGCGTGCCCCTGCGCGCGCGCGGCGTAGAGCCCGAACGACGACAGCTCGGCGTCGTCCGGGTGGGGCGCGACGACGAGCACCGGTCCCTGCGCCGCGCCCGGCGATCGCATCAGGTGCAGGGTCGCTGCGCCGGGAGCGACCGTGGCGTTCCGGCCGGACAACCGCACGCGAGCGCCGGGAGCGGGCCGCCGGCGCGCGAGCGCGCTGAGGTTCACGTAGCGCACCCCGTCGGTGCCGCGGACGAGGTACTGCACCGTCCTCGCGTCGCTCCCCGCGAGCGTTGCCTCGACGGAGGGGTCGAGCACGCGGCCGAGCTTCGAGCACGCGAGCTTGACCTCGAGCAGCGCGGTGTCGAAGGGGCCCTCGGCCTCTGGCCAGACGAAGGAGGTCCCCTCCTCGCCCGCGTCGATCGTGACAGGGAGGCTCGCCGCGCCGGGCAGCGGGTAGCGCACGTCCTGGTCGGCGTCGAACGAGAAGTACGGCGCGTAGCGCACCACGCGCAGCCAGACGCCGGCCGCGACCGCGACCAGCGCCGCGACGACGAGGACGACCACCACCGAGAGAGCGTGCGGCACCGGGCGCGACGGTAGCACGATGCGCTTGGGCCGGTCTGGGGCGCGCTCGCACGGGGCCGCCGGGGGTTGCTCAGGCCGGCTGGTGCGTCGTCAGGCCGCGGAGGTTGAAGTCGAGCACGGCGAGGGCCATGCGGCGCACGTCGACCGTCGCGTCGTCGTCGAGGCGCACGAGGTGCTCCATGAACTGCTTGATCGTGCCGAGGATGCACATCGCCGCGACCTCGACATCGAGCGCGCGGACGAAGCCGATGCGCTGCCCCTCGATGAGCGCCTCTCGGATGTAGGCGAGGAGCCGGCCGTAGAACGCCGACAGGCGCGCGTCGACCTCGGCGTCGAGCCCGACCGCCTCGCGCACGACGACCGCGGTCAGCAGGCGGTTGTTCGACACCGTCGCGAGGATCCTCCGAACGGTGTCGGCGAGCTGCGCCTCGACGGGCGGCGACCCCGGCCCGGTCTCGACGCCGACGATGCTGTCTCCGAGCTCGGCGAGCAGGCCCTCGAGCAGCTCGAGGAAGACCGCGCTCTTGCCGTCGAAGTACAGATAGAACGTGCCGCGCGCGATGCCGGCGAGCGAGAGGATGTCGCTCACGTGCGTCTGGTGGTAGCCGCGCGTGCCGAACGCCTCGAGCGCCGCGTCGAGGATTGCCGCGCGCCGGCTCTCGCGCTGCTCGGTGGCGCGCCGCGTGCGACCATCGACGTCCGGCTCAGCCACGACCCGCCTCGTCGAAGTAGGCGTCGACGCGCGCGGCGATCGCGTCGTGGACCCGCCGCTCGAGGTCCGGGAGGTCGGCCTCGGTCGTGCCCTCGGTCGGCACGGGCGCCTCGACATAGACCGTCACGTCGACGCCCGGCTGGATGATCCACGAGCCCTTGCGCATCACGTCGTACATGCCGGTGACCGCGACCGGGACGATCGGCAGGCCGAGGCGCTGCGCCATCACGAACACGCCGCTGCGGAAGGGTCCGACGCGCCCGTCGAGCGTGCGCGTCCCCTCCGGAAACGCGAGGATCGAGTGGCCGCGCTCGACCTCCGCGCGGGCGCTCGCGACGAGCCCCTCGGTGCGCCCCTCGCGCGCGGCGGGGACCGGGATCGTCCCGCGCGCCCTCATGAACCAGCCGTAGAACGGGTATTTGAAGTGCGACTCGAGTTCGAGCCCTTGCTTGAAGTGGGGCGTCGCGTTGTACATCGCGACGTGGTCGAAGTGGTTCGTGTGGTTCTGCGCGAACACGTACTGCGCGTCCGGGTCGACGTCGGGGTGCACCACGGCGCGCCACCGGCAGCCCGTGAGCGCGAGCTGGCTGCGGCAGTACCAGCGCTGCACGGGCTGCACCCGGTCCGGCGGCACGACGCTGAAGAGCGCCGTCATCGCGCCCATCGCCGGCGCGAGGAACGCGAGGTTCACGCCCCAGAGCGCGGCGCTGACGACCTTGTCGCGTACGGTCGGCGACCTGGCGTCGTCATCGCGCGGGGGCGGCGTCGTCGCCGGCGCCTCGCGCCCTGCCACGTCGAAACCTGCGCTCACGCGACCACCTCGATCGCGCCCGGCAGCACCGTCGCGTGCAGCGGCGTCACCACCTTCAGCTCGCCGTCGATGAGCAGCGGCTGCTCCGCCCCGTCGACCCACTCGACGCGTCGCGCCCGACGCTGGCGCACCTCCGGCAGGTCGACGTGCGCCCCGGAGAAGACCAGCCGGAGCGCGGCGGCGAGCGCGCCCCGGCGCATGGGGCCGACGTGGACGACGTCGAGCACGCCGTCGCAGGGATCGGCGTCCGGCGCGAGCATCATGGCGCCGCCCGTGTAGCGGCTGTTGGCCACCGTGACGAAGGTCGCCGGGGCGCGGTCGATCGCGGCGTCGTCGTCGAAGCGCAGGGCGACCTCGGGCTGGTCGAGGCGCGCGAGGGCGGTGAGCACGGCCGCGATGTAGCCGGCGGCGCCGAGCGACTTGAAGCGCTCGTTCGTCAGCCGGCCCGCCTCCGCGACGAAGCCGGTGCCGAGCGTGTTGATGTAGTAGAGCGTGCCCTCGGCGTGTACGAGCGCGAGGACGTCGACCTTGCGCGTCCGACCCCGCGCGAGCGCGTCGCGCGCGGCGGCCTCGGTCCCGACGCCGAAGTCGCGCAGGAAGGAGTTGCCCGTCCCGAGCGGGAGCAGCCCGAGCGTCGGGGTCTCGCCCGCGTCGAGCGCCGCCGGGAAGAGGCCGTTGATCACCTCGAAGGCGGTGCCGTCGCCGCCGACCGACAGAAAGCGCCGGTGCCCGTCGGCGAAGGCGTCCGCCGCGAGGTCGGTGGCGTGACCGGGGCCCTCCGTGAGGTGCACGCCGGCGAGCTCGACGCCCGCCATGCGCAGCGCGTAGAGCGCGCGGTCGGCGCGCGCGCGGCACCGCCCGCCGCCCGCGGCGCCGTTCAGGATGGTGTAGAAGGCTTCGGTCATGGTCTTCGGGGCAGCGCCCCCTGGTTGGGTCGTGGGAGTGGGTCAGATCGAGGCGATCGCGCGGGCGTCGAGCTTCGCGCGGATCGCCTCGGCGAGCGGCTCACGCTTCACCTTCATCGAGGCGGTGCGAGGGAAGGCGTCGGGCCACAAGAGCAGGCCGCGGACGCGCTTGAAGTCGGGCAGCCGGCCGTTGCGTTCGCGGAGCGCGGCGGCCGCGTCGTCGGGCGCGCCGGCCCGCACGACCGCGACGAGGCGCTCGCCGGTCAGCGCGCCGCCGGGGAAGAGGTATTCGCTCGAGAAGACCGCCAGCTCGTCGCAGGGCACGCCCTCGAAGGCGCTCTCGATGTCCTCTGGGTAGATGTTCTTGCCACCCGCCGTGACGATCATGTTCTTCGCGCGACCGACGAGGTGTAGGTGGCCCGACGCGTCGAGGTAGCCGAGATCGCCCGTCCGCAGCCAGCCACCGTGCAGCGCCTCGGCCGTCTGCTCCGCGTCGTCGAGGTAGCCGGCGAACACCGTCCGCGAGCGCGCCCAGACCTCCCCGACGCCCGTCCGTGGATCGGCGCCGCGGATGTCGAGCTCGACCCCGTCGAGCGGGCGCCCCGCCGAGTCCGCGCGGAAGGGGTTCAGGTCGTTGACCGTCAGCACGGTGCAGGCCTCGGTCAGCCCGTAGCCGATGACGACGGGGATGCCGAGATCGTAGAAGCGCTGGGCCCGGTCGCGGTCGACGAACGCTCCGCCGCAGAAGAGCAGCTCGAGGTGGCCCCCGAACGCGTCGTGCACGGGCTTGAGGAGGCGGCGGCTCAGGTGCCGGCGCGGCCGCCCGAGGGTGAGCGCCGCGTTCAGGCGGGTGAGGGCGCCGAAGGCCTGCTGCGCGACCGGCGAGCGCGTGTCGAGCTGCTCGTCGATGCGCCGCTCGAACGCCTCGAGGAGCAGCGGCACGATCGCCATGTGCGTGATGCGGTAGCGCCGGAGCGTGTCGTTGATCATCTCCGGGCGCAGCGCGCGCTGGTGGACGACGGTCGCCCCGCCGGCGAGCGGCCCGACGAAGCCCACCATGAAGTCGATCGCGTGGTTGGTCGGGAGGATCGAGAAGTACCGGTGCCCGGTTCGCAGCGGGAAGAGCTGCGTGAGCGTGCGGTACTGCTCGAGGTAGTTGTCGTGCGTGAGGATGCACCCCTTCGGGCGGCCTCCCGTGCCGGACGAGTAGACGAGCGTCGCCTGGTCCGAGCGCGCGCGGGGGACGAAGTCGGGCGGCGGCCGGTCGCTCGGCGTGTCCTCCCAGCGCTCCGCCACGGTCGCGCCCGAGCGATCGGCCGAAAGGTCCGTGCCCTCGGGTACCTCGGTCACGAGCACGAGCGGAACCTCGAGCCCCGGCATGCTGCGAAACGCCGGGTACTCCGTGACGAGCACGGACGGCCGGCAGTGCGCGAGCAGCGCGACCTGCTCGGGCCCGGTGAGCTTGTAGTCGATCGGGACGAGGACGGCGCCGCGAAAGAGCGCCGCGTACGCGCTCACGAGCCACTTCGACTGGTTGCTCATCACGATCGCCACGCGATCGCCCGGGCCGACGCCGTGGTCTTGCAGCCGCCGCGCGAGCGGCTCGGCTGCGCGTGTGAAGTCGAGGTAGCTGAGCCGCGCCGCCTCGCGCTTTCGGTTCACCTCGATGAGCGCCGTCTCGGTCTTGAACTGGACGAGCGCGTCGCGGAGCAGCTCACCGAGGCTGTCGTATCGTTCGGGCGGGATCACAGCCGGCGCTTGATCACGGTGGCGAGCGCGCCGAAGGTCGTCACGCCCTGGAGCTCGTAGTCGGGGATCTCCACGCCGAACGCCTCCTCGACGTCCGTGAGCAGCTCCATCGCGCGGTAGCTGTCGATGCCGAGCGCGTCGAAGAAGTCGTCGTCCGGACCGAGGGCGCTCGTGTCCTGCTCGAAGCGCGCCGCGGCGAGCGCGAGCAGGCGCGCGTGGATGGCGTCGGTGGAGTCGGTGCTCATGGCAGGTAGGGCCTCACGTCGCTGCTGTGGACGAACTTGTCGAGCGCCCGCTCGACGGTGGGGGAGGCGAGCAGCTCGATGAAGAGATCTTTTTCACGCTCGAGCTCTGCCCGCGGGATGGGTTTCAAGAAGCGCTTGGCGGCGCGCGTGGTCTCGGGGTCGAAGCGCGCGGCTTGCTCCGCGACGAGCCGCGCGACGCGCAGCGCCTCGCCGCGGGCGGTCACCTGCGAGACGAGGCCGAGGTGGTGCGCCTTCGCCGCGGGGACGCTCCGGCCGGTGAGGAGCAGGTCGCGGACCACGGCGTTGCCGAGGTCGCGGCGCAGGCGGGGGATGCCCCCGAAGCCCGGCACCAGCCCGAGGCGCAGCTCCGGGAACGCGAAGCGGGTGCTCTTGTCGGCGACGATGACGTCTGCCGTCAGCGCGAGCTCGAAGCCGCCGCCGAAGCAGAACCCGTGCGTCGCGGCGATGGTGGTGATGGGCGCGGCGTCGAGCGTGTCGAAGACGCGGTGGATGCGGTCGAGGAAGCTCCGCACCTCGGCGGCGTCCCCGAGGCGGCGCCACGCGCGCGGGCCCGCCGCGGCCTTCCGCTCGGTGAGGCCGTCGTGCAGCGCCCAGAGGTCGGCTCCGGCGCAGAAGCCGCGCGGCACGGCGCTGTGGATCAGCAGCGCGCGGGCGCCCCCCGCACCCTTGCGAACGAGGCGCGCGAGGCGCTCGAGCTCGTCGAGGGTCGCGGGACCGATCTCGTTGCAAGGCTCGCGGTGCAGCACGACCTCGAGCGTCGTGCCGGCGAGGGACCAGTCGAGCGTCTCGCCGCGGAAGGTGGTCGGCTCCGCGCTGCGGCCGCCGGCGGCCCCGAGCGCGCGGCCGGCCGAAGACGCGGCGCGCGCGACGCGACGGGCGCCGAGGCGGAGAGGCCACGGCACGCGGGAGGAGAGCGAGCTCACGCGCGGCTCCTCTCGACGAGCGCCCGCAGCGACGGCGAGAGCGCGGGCAGGTGGGCCCACGGGTCGCCGCCGGCGCCGAGCCCCGGGCGCAGCGGCAGCTCAGGGTGCGCCGCGCGGACGCGGTCGATGAGGAGCGCGCCCATCGAGCCCATGCGCTCGAGGTGGTCCGCTACGGAACGCTCGATCGCGGCGCGGACCGCCTCGGGCTCGGCCCAGAGGTGCTCTAGGGCGGCGAGGCAGCGCGCCTCGAGGTCCGGCGCGTCGACGTCGATCGACAGCTCGGGCTGGCCGCGGTCCGCCATGAGGTTGCGGATGCGCTCGTCCATCGTGACGCCCGCCGAGGGGACGCCCGCCGGCATGGACGTGACGATGGCGTGGTAGCGCGACGAGAGCATCAGCGAGGCGCACCGCATCACGCTGACCATCTCGTACATGTCGTGCGCGTCGGAGACGATCACCGGGTGACCGCCGCCGAGCGCCTCGTCGAGCGCCTCGCACGCGCGGCGGTCGAGCTGCTCGCTGCCGATGAGGACGGGGAAGACCGCGTGACGCGCGCGGAAGGCGCGGACGGCGCCCGCGAGCGCGTCGATGTAGCGCCGCTGGCGGGCGTCGGTCTCGGCGTCGTCGCGGTGGAAGTAGACCGAGCCGTAGTGCGCGTCGTCCTCGACGCCGGAGACGGCGAGCTCGAGCGCGCGGCCGACGCGGGGCTTGACCGGCCACCAGTAGGCGTTGATCGGGCAGAGCGCGAGCACCGGCGTCGTCCCGTCCCAGCCGGCCCGCCGCAACACGGCCTCGCCGACCTCGCGCGGCGCCGGCTCGAACGTCCAGGCGGTGTCGGTGCCGGTCGCCGCCTCGATGCCGAGCTCGGTCAGCAGCGCGCGCGACGCCTCGTTGCGGGTCACGACGAACGCGTCGCGGCAGCGCCGGCGTACGAGATCGCGGATCGCCGGATCCATCTCGCCCGCCTCGCCGCCGTAGCCGACGGCCAGCTTCTGCTCGACCGAGGCGACGCCGAGCGCGCCGACCATCATCACCGTGAGCGCGTTCGCGAACTTGCTCTTGAACATCGAGCCTTCGCACGCGAGCACGGCGTGGTGGTCGTGGACGGCGTCGACCACGAAGCGCGGGAAGAGCTTCGGCAAGTGGAGCTGGCGCGCGGTGCGGAAGTAACCGCGGGTGAGCGCGGGATCGATCGTGAAGACCGAGAGCGACAGGTGCTCGTCGCCGAAGAGGTGGCGGAGCTGGCGGATCATCTCCTCGACGCGCACGTCGGCGCCGGTGTTGCGCGTGCCGCAGTAGCCGGCGAGCAGCACACGTAGCGGCTGTCCCGGCGACCACTGGGCCCCCGGGTCGAGGGCGTAGCGGCTCGCGGCGAGCTCGATGGCGCCGTCCATCGCGTGCACGAGCAGGCGGTCAGCGTCGAGGTGCTCGCCGGCGCGCCGCGCCGCGTCGCGGGTGAGATCGCGCGCGAGCTCGAGCAACGCCCGGGTGCCACGCTGCCGCTGCGCGGCGGGCGGCGCGGCCTCCATGAGCGCGCGCGCCGCGGCTCGGGCCGACGGGCGGCGGGAGTCCGGCGCCCAATCGCGCTCCGGCTCGAGTGAGGGGCTCGGGCTCG
>JAGQJE010000038.1 GCA_020430775.1 Myxococcales bacterium | reverse complement strand
TCATCTCCTGCTCGAACAGGCCACGCTGCCGCGACGTCGACATGAACATGCCCCGACGATCGCATCCCCGATCCCTCAAGTCGATCCTTTGCAGCCCCAGACCCCGAGTTACTTCCCACGAATCGAGCCCGTGCCCGTGCCCGATCCCGCGCCCGTGCCCGAGTCCGTTCCGGCACGCGCGTCCGTGCCCGACCGCGTCCCCGCGCCCGCGCCCGTGCCCGAGTCCGATCCCGTGCCCGACCCCGTGCCCGTGCCCGAGTCCGATCCCGTGCCCGATCCCGTGCCCGACCCGCGCGCGCTCCGGTGACGCGACGGCGCGCCGGTTGACGCTGGCGTCGTTCGCGCCGACCTTCTGCCTGATGAGCACCCTGACCCTCCGGCTCGAGGCCTACGACGCCGACGCCAAGCGGCAGATCGCCGACGCGCAGTCCGACGCCGACGCTCGGCGTCACGCCGAGGTCGAGCCGGTGCACCTGCTGTACCAGCTCGTCGAGCAGGGCCCCGTCGTCCGGGCGGCGCTGAAGGGCGCGGGGATCGACCCGACGGACGTGCTCGTCGAGACCGAGCTGCGGCTGCGTCGCTTGAAGGCCGACGGCAACGGCGCCGCCTACCTCTCGCCGCGGCTGCTCGATCTGCTCTCGCGCGCCGAGGGCGAGGCCGCGCGCGTCGGCGGCGTGCCGGTCAGCCCGAGCCACCTCGCGCTCGCGTGCGCCCAAGAGACCGACGGCCCGGCGCGGCAGGCCCTGCGCGCCGTAGGGCTGAGCGCGCCGATCCTGCGCGCCGCGCTCCGGCGCACGGACCAGGCGCCTGCCGCCGAGCCGCCGGCACGCACCGCGACCGGGACCGAGCCGAACGAGCGGCCCGTCGACGGGCCCGTCGCACTCCCGACGCGCGACCGGCGGACAGCCCCGACGGGGCAGGTGCTCGATGCGCCGCGTTCCGCCCACCGCGCCAGCCCAGCAGGCGGCGACCCACTCGAGGCCTACGGTCGCGACCTCACCAGGCTCGCCGCTCAAGGTCGATTCGACCCGCTGGTCGGCCGAGACGCTGAGCTTCGCCGGATGCTCCAGGTGCTCGCGCGTCGCCGAGAGCACAACCCGCTGCTCGTCGGCGAACGCGGCGTCGGGCGCAAGGCGATCGTGCGAGGGCTCGCGATGCGGATGTCGACGGGCGACGTCCCGCGGATGCTCGCCGGCAAGCGCCTCATCGCGATCGAGTCGAGCGCGCTGCTCGCCGGCGCCAAGCTGCGCAGCGAGATCGAGGAGCGCATGCGCAGCCTCCTCGACGCCGTACGCGACTCCGCCGGCGAGGTGTTGCTCTTCGCGCCGACCCTCGCTCCGCTCTCGGGGACGCGCGACAGCGCCGGGGATCTGCTCGCCGCCGCGCTCGGGCGCGGAGAGGTGCGCGCGTTGGCGGTGGCGACGCCCGACGAGCTGCGGCGGCTGAACGACGAGCACCACACGCTCGCGGAGCGCTTCGTGCGGATCCCCATCGACGCCCCGTCCGTTGGCGAGACGCTCGCGATGCTCCGCGGCGTGGTCGGGCGCTTCGAGATGGCGCACGGCGTGCGCATCGCCGACCCGGCGCTCGTCGCAGCCGGTCAGCTCGCGCGGCGCTACGTGCCCGGCGCCCAGCTCCCGAAGAGCGCGATCGACCTCATCGACGAGGCCGCCGCGCGCGTTCGCGTGCAGATGGAGAGCTGCCCGGCCGAGCTCGACGCGCTCGCGCGGCGGCTCGACGCGGTCGAGCTGCAGCGGCGCTCCCTCGACGACGACGACGACCCCGCGTCGCAGGAGGCGCTCCGTGCGCTCGAGGACGAGGCCGAGGCGCTGCGGCCGAGGGTCGAGGCGATGCGGGCGCGGTGGGCGCGCGAGCTCGAGCAGGTCTCCGCAGTGGCGCGCCTTCAGGAGGAGCGCGCGGCCGCGCTGCGCGAGATCGACCAGGCGCTCGCCGCGAACCAGCAAGACCGTGCGGCGGACCTGCGCCGCGCCACGCTCACGCGCATCGACGAGGCGCTCGCTGCTGCGCGGACGCAGGCCGCCGAGGGCGCGAGCGACAGCCTCGACGCGGCGCCGATGGTCCGCCACGAGGTGAGCGCCGAAGACGTGGCCGCGGTCGTGGCGTCGTGGACGGGCGTCCCGGTCGCGAAGATGCTCGAGGCGGAGGCGCAGAAGCTCCTCGAGATGGAGAGACGGCTCAGCGAGCGCATCATCGGACAGCCGACCGCCGTCAGCGCCGTGAGCCGCGCCGTGCGCCGCGGTCGCGTCGGGCTGCGCGATCCGCGGCGACCGATCGGCTCGTTCCTCTTCCTCGGCCCGACCGGCGTCGGCAAGACCGAGCTCGCCAAGGCGTTGGCCGAGTTCCTCTTCGACGACGAGGCGTCGCTCACGCGCCTCGACATGAGCGAGTTCATGGAGAAGCACACGGTCGCTCGGCTGCTCGGCTCCCCGCCGGGCTACGTGGACAGCGAGGCCGGCGGGTTCCTGACGGAGGCCGTACGGCGCAGGCCGTATAGCGTCGTGCTCTTCGACGAGGTGGAAAAGGCGCACCCCGACGTGTTCAACATCCTGCTGCAGGTGCTCGACGAGGGGCGCCTCACCGACAGCCGGGGTCGGCCCGCGCACTTCCAGGACACCGTGCTGATCATGACTTCGAACATCGGCAGCGCGCAGATCCTCGACCAGCTCGACGATCCCGCCTGGGAGCAGACGGGCGACGACGACGCACGCGCGGCGGCGCTGCGCGAGCGCGTCGAAGCGGAGCTGCATCAGGCGTTCCGCCCTGAGCTGCTCAACCGCATAGACGAGATCGTCGTCTTCAACCCCCTCGACCGGAGCGACCTCGACGGCATCGCCAAGATCCAGCTACGCCAGATCGCGGCCCTGCTCGAGCCGCGGCGGGTGCGCCTCGAGGTCAGCGACGCCGCGCGCGCGCACCTCGTCGACCTCGGCTACGACCCGGCCTTTGGCGCCCGGCCGCTGAAGCGCGTGCTGCTCCGGGAGCTGCAGGACCCGCTCGCCGCCGCGCTCCTCGAAGGCGGTTGCGAACCGGGCGACACCGTGCGCGTCTCGGTGGACGACGAGGGCGAGCTCCGGTTCGACGCCGCCGCGCAGCCCTGAGCGCCGCATCGGACGGCCGAGATACGTGCTGGCCTCGCCAAGGCGGCGGGCTGACCGCCGCCGCTCGTCCGGCGCGCCGCACCCGAGCGCGACACGGCCGGTGTGAGCACCGGCGCTCGTCAGTCGCGCTCGGGCGAGAGCACCACGACGGGTAGCTCCCGCACGGTCTGGGTCTGGTACCGCGACCAGATCGGGTTCGCGGACTGCCCCATCCGCCACAGGCGGGCTCGCTCGTCGCCCGTCGCGAGGCTCGCGCGCACGACGAACCTCTCCCGACCCACGCGGACGGTCCCAATCGGATCGACCTGAAGGTTCTTCCACCACTGCGGGTCCCGCCGCGCGCCGCCGTCCGAGCCCACGACGACGTACCGGTCGCCGTCTCGGAAGTAGACGAGCGGCGTCGAGTAGGTGCGGCCCGACTTTCGCCCGGTCACCGAGAGCAGCAGCGTCGGCAGCCCGAGCCACGCGCCCACTCGCCCGTCGCTGCGCTCATAGATGGCCGCGTGGGCTCTGAACGTCGCCTTGAGCGCGCGCGCTCGCAGCCGCCGAATACGTGACGCCATGCCCGCCTTCTAACCCACGGACCGTCTCCGCGCCGCCCTCGTCCTGGATTCACCCATGAGGGCCCCCGTTTGTATCGGCCGGAGACAACCGACCGTGCTCGACCGATCGTGCACGCATCGCACCCGACGCGCACCCCGATCGGACCGACCTCAGCCGTCCCAGCGGTGCCTGCCCGTGCTAGTGTCGGGACGTGCAACGGGTCCTGCCGTTCTGCGCTGTAGCAGTCCTTTCGCTGGCGTGCAGCTCGGGCCGCAGCGCGTTCACGGGCCTGCCGGCAGACGCGGGCGCCGAGGGGCCCGACGCCCACGTACCGGACGGCGGCGCCGACGTGATCTCCGAGGAGGTCACCGTCGCGGTGGACGGTCGCTCGGTCGCGGGTACCTTGACCTTGCCCGCCGGCAGCGGTCCCTTTCCTGCGCTGATGCTCATCGCCGGGAGCGGCCCGACCAACCGAGACTGGTTGAGCCCCCTCCTGCCTGGCGAGTTCGGTAGCGGGCGGCTGCTCGCCGAGGCGTTGGCTGCCCAAGGCGTCGCGACCATGCGCTATGACAAGCTCGGCGCGGGCGCGTCTGCCGCCCCCGCGGTCGTCTCGTGGCAGGACTATCAGGACGAGCAGGTCGCGGTGCTGGACTACCTCCGGACAGAGCCGCGCGTCGACGCGGCCCGCGTGGTCATCGCCGGCCACAGCGAAGGCGGGCTGCACGCGCTGCGCCTCTTCCCGCACCTCGAGCACAAGCCTGCCGCGGTGATCTTGCTGGCCACCGCCGGCGAGCCCTTCGAGGCCCTCATCGCGCGGCAGATCGACGACCAACTGCGCCTCGCCGGGGTGTCGGACACCGTCCGAGAGCACGAGCTCACGGCCCTACACGATGCGCTCGCTGCGGTCGTCGCGGGACGAGCGCCCGATCTCGAGGCGTTCGCCTTCGCCGGGGTACGCGCGCTCGTGCAGAGCCTGCTAGATGCGCGGGCGCTCCCATTCGTGCGCGAGCTGATCGGGCTCGACCCGCGACCCCTCGCCGCCCAGCTCACCGGCCCGGTGCTCGTGCTGCAAGGAGAGAAAGACGTGCAGGTGCGTCCGGACGACGCGACCGCGCTCACCGCGACGCTGCGGCAGGCCGGACAGACCATGGTCACGGAGCTGCTCTCCCCGCTCGCCGACCACGTGCTGAAGCGGGAGGATCGACCCTTCGAGACGCTGGATCCGGCCCTCGTCGGCGCTGGGTACGGTGCCGACCGCCCGCTCGCGCCGGACGTCGTGCCCGCCATCGTGGCGTTCGTCCAGAGCCTCTGACGGTCACCGCCCGCGCCCTCGACGCGACGCCGCGCCGCGCGAGGTACTCTCGGAATGCCGGCGACCTGACGCGATCTACTCTCGGAATGCCGGCGGATGGTGCATCCTCGCGGCATGCGTGTCGTACGAGGGGTGTTCTACGTGGAGGCGGCCACAGGCGTGCTGACGGCCCTGTTCGCCCTGCTCGACCCGGGCGCATTCGTCGCCGGGCTCATCCCCGGCGCGCTGCCGCCGGCCGCGGTCGAGCTCGGGCGATGGTACGGCGTGCTCCTGCTCGTGTTGGCGCTCATCCTCTGGGCAGCGCTGCGCGACGGGCGTGAGGCCGTCCTCCGGCTCGTCCTCGTCCCCTTGCTGGTCGGGGACGCCGTGCAGATCGCGGTCGCCCTTCGCCTGGGCGCCGTGACGGAGGCCTTCACGCCGACGGTCCAAGCCGCGATCTACGCCTCCGCCGTCTACGCCGCCGTACGCGTCTACTTCCTCCGGCGCACCACGCCCGCCGGACCCGCCCGCCGCATCGAGGACGACGGAAGCCACCGTGACTGACGTGACGACGCAACGAGTCCACTTCCGCACGTGCACCCTCTGCGAGGCGATGTGCGGGCTGCGCATCGAGACTCGAGACGAGGAGGTCCGCGACATCCGAGGCGACCCCGACGACCCGTTCAGCCGTGGCCACGTCTGTCCGAAGGCCGCAGCGCTCGCCGACCTGCACACCGACCCGGACCGCCTTCGGGCGCCCGTGCGACGGACGGCCGGCGGCTGGGAGGCCGTGCCGTGGGAGGCGGCGCTCGACGAGGTCGCCGACCGGCTCCACGCGACGCAGACAGCGCACGGGCTCGACGCGGTCGCCGTCTACCTCGGCAACCCGAACGTGCACAACCTCGGCGCGATGGTGTTCGCGCCGCTGATTCTGCGCGGCCTCCGCACCAAGAACCGCTTCTCCGCGACCTCCGTCGACCAGCTCCCGCACATGCTCGCGTCCTATCTGATGTTCGGCCACCAGCTCCTGCTGCCGGTGCCGGACATCGACCGCACCGACTACGCGCTGGTGCTCGGCGCAAACCCGATCGTCTCGAACGGCAGCCTCATGAGCGCCCCCGGCATCCGCGATCGATTGAGCCGCGTTCGCGCGCGGGGCGGGCGCATCGTCGTGGTCGATCCGCGGTGCAGCGAGACGGCCCGCGTCGCCGATCGCCACCTCTTCATTCGACCGGGGACCGACGCGCTCTTTCTGCTCTCGCTGCTCGAGGTCGTGTTTGAGCGCGGCGCGCGGCTCGGCCGCCTCGCTCCGCTGTGCGAGCGCCTCGCGGAGCTCCGAGCCGCCGCCGCCGCGTTTCCGCCGGAGCGCACGGCGCCGCACACGGGGATCGCGCCGGACGCCCTGCGCACCGTCGCCGCCGAGCTGCTCGCGACGCGGGCCGCGCTCGTGTACGGGCGCGTCGGAGCGTGCACGCAGGAGTTCGGCGGGCTGACCGCGTGGCTCATCGACGCGCTCGACCTGGTCACCGGTCACCTCGACGAGCCGGGGTGCATGATGTTCGCGAAGCCGGCGGTGGACCCGCTCGTCGAGCTCGGCGGCCTCGGCGTCGGTCGCGGGAGCTACCGGCGGTGGCACAGCCGCGTGCGCGGGCTGCCGGAGTTCGGCGGCGAGCTGCCGGTCGCCGCGCTGGCCGAGGAGGTGCTGACGCCCGGCGACGGGCGGGTGCGCGCCCTCATCACCATGGCCGGAAACCCTGTCCTGTCGACGCCGAACGGGCGCCAGCTCGACCGCGCGCTGCGGTCGCTCGACTTCATGGTCAGCGTCGACTGCTACGTGAACGAGACCACCCGACACGCGCACCTCATCCTGCCACCCGTCTCCCCGCTCGAACGCCCGCACTACGATCTCGCGCTGCACCTGCTCGCGGTACGCAACACTGCGAAGTGGTCCCCGCCGCTCTTTGACCCGCCCGCGGGCTCGAAGGACGACTGGCAGATCGCGATCGCGCTGCATCGCCGGCTGATGGCGCGGCGGTACGGCAGGCGCAGCGCGGAGGCATTGAAAGCGTCGCTGCTCGAGCGGCTCGGGCCCGAGCGCGTCGTCGACCTGGGACTGCGGCTCGGTCCATACGGACGTGGGTGTGGCGCCCTGCCCTCACGCCGCCGGCGCGGGCTGTCGCTCCGGGCGCTGCGCGACGCGCCCCACGGCGTCGACCTCGGCCCGCTCGTCCGCGCGCTGCCTGGGCGCCTGCCGAAGCGCCCGCCACTCGGCCCTGGCAAGCCGCGTCGCTACATCGACCTTGCCCCGCAGCCGATGCTCGATGACCTGCGACGCCTCGCCGCACGCTACCCCGACGGACAGCGCGCGGAACCGACGACCGTGCTCATCGGCCGGCGGCAGCTGCGGAGCAACAACTCGTGGATGCACAACAGCGCGCGGCTGATGCGGGGGGCGGACCGGTGCACGCTGCTCGTCCATCCCGACGACGCGGCGCCGCTCGGGCTGAACGATGCGGACGCGGTCGAGATCCGCTCGCGCGTCGGAGCGGTCGTCGCACCGGTGCAGATCACGCGCGACATCATGCCCGGGGTGGTGAGCCTCCCGCACGGGTTCGGCCACGAGCGGGACGGCGCCCGCCTGCGGGTCGCGCGGGCGCATGCCGGGGTGAGCGTCAACGACCTGACCGACGACGCAATGGTCGACGCCTTGAGCGGCAACGCGGCGCTCAGCGGCGTCCCGGTCGAGGTGCGCCGACGATCGTGAGCGCCGGCTCGACGGCGCGCACCGCACGCGCATGAAAAGGAAGCGGCCGAGGCCGCTTCAGAGAGGTGACCCGCGTGGGGTCAGGGGCTACTGCCAGCGCAAGTCCGGGCGTCCGGTCGCCGGCCGCGCGCTGCGCGGACGACTTCGAACGGGGACGGGCTCCGGCTGCACGAGATCCTCGAGCGTCTCGACCACACCCGCCACGAACTCTCGGAGGCGATCGGCGAGTGAGCGCCGGCTCTCGAATCGATCTCGTCTAGCCACTATCCCCATGATGGGTCTTCTGAGCGGAGCGTCAACCCCGTCTCACCTTGGATACCACGCGGCGGCCCCGCCCATGCCGCGACCGCCGCCACGAAGATCTACCCTCGGAACCCCGCCATCCCGGGTCGCGAGCCGGAAGATCTACTCTCGGAACCCCGCCGGCGGCCTCCCGCCCGCGGCGCGACCGAGCCGGTCCTTCGACGGACCGCCGGTGCTACGCTCCCGCCGTGCACGTACACCTCATCGGCGTCTGCGGGACGGGCATGGGCGCCCTCGCGTGCCTGCTGCGCGAGGCCGGCCACCGCGTGACGGGCAGCGACACCGCGTTCCACCCGCCCGTCGCGCCGGCGCTCGCGCTTGCCGGGGTCGAGACGAAACCGGGCTGGGATCCAGCCAACCTCGAGCCCGCCCCCGATCTAGTCGTCGTCGGCAACGTCTGCCGCAAGGACAACCCCGAGGCGCGCAGCGCGATCGAGCGCGGGCTGCGCTACGCGTCGTTCCCCGCGGTGCTCGAGGCGCTCTTCCTGAAGGACCGCCCGAGCTTCGTCGTCGCCGGTACGCACGGCAAGACGACGACGGCGAGCCTGCTCGCCTACCTGCTCTTCCGCGTCGGGCGGGACCCCGGCATGCTCATCGGCGGCCTGCCGGGCAACTTCGACGCGAGCGCGCGGCTCGGAGGCGCGCGCGCCCCCTTCGTCGTCGAGGGCGACGAGTACGACAGCGCCTTCTTCGAGAAGACGCCGAAGTTCTGGCGGTACCGGCCGTGGGCCGTCGCGATCACGTCGGTCGAGCACGACCACGTCGACATCTACCCGACCGCGGAGGCGTACCGCGCCGCGTTCGCCGAGCTCGTGCGCCGCATCCCGGACGACGGGCTGCTGGTCGGCTGGGCGGGCGATCCGACCGTCCGCGAGCTTGCGGCCGGGGCGCGCTGCCGGGTCCGGCTCTACGCGGTCGACGGCGACGACTGCGGCGGCGAGAGCCCGGTCTGGCTCGCGGCGCTCGGCCCGACGACGGGCGGTACGACCGCGTTCGACGTCTTCGGCGCGGGCACGTTCTGCGGGCGGGGCGTGCTGCCGGGGGCCGGGCGCCACAACGTGCGCAACGCGCTCGCCGCGCTCGCGCTCGCGAGCGAGGGGGTCGGCGCGCCGGTCGGCCACCTCCTCGACGTGCTCGGCGGGTTCAAGGGCGTGCGGCGGCGCCAGGAGCTCATCGGCGTCGCGGACGGGGTGCGCGTCTACGACGACTTCGCGCACCACCCGACGGCCGTCGCCGAGACCCTCCGCGGACTTCGCGCGCTGCACCCGCACGGCAAGCTCATCGCGGCCTTCGAGCCGCGGAGCGCCACCGCCTCGCGCGCGACCCACCAGGCTCAGTACGCGGGCGCGTTCAGGGCCGCCGACCACGTGCTGGTCGCGCCCGTCGGTCGCCCCGAGATCCGCGCGGACGAGCGCCTCGACGTCCACGCGCTCGCCGACGCCATCGTCGCGGCGGGCGGACGCGCCGAAGCGCCGGCGTCGGTCGACGCGCTCGTCGCCCGCATCGCCGAGCTCGCGGACCCGGGCGACACGGTCGTGCTCATGTCGAACGGCACCTTCGGCGGCGCCCACGCGGCCGCGCTCGAGGCGCTCGCCGCGCGTCCTCCGCGACCACCTTCGCGCTGAGGCCGGCGCGCGCGTCTCCGCGCCAGCCCGTCCGCCCCGCGCCGCTCCGCCCCGCTCCGCGCGGCTCGGCCCCGCTCCGCCCGCTCCCCTATGCGCGGCGAAACACGCAGGCGCTCGGCCCGCTTTGTTATTTACTAAACGTAAAGTAAAGTACGATGGTGCAGCCGCCAGCAAAGGAGCCTGCCTTGACCACCGTATCCATGCCTCGCTTGCGTTTGGTTCAGAACGGCGAGGGCGGACAGGCCGCCACCGACCCCACCGTCCCGCCGCCGAAGCCGATCCCGCGGATGCGCGGGCGGCTGCGCTGCACCAAGGCGTTCCACGAAGACCAGATCGGGTTCATCTCGGGCGCGCACGCGCGCTACGGCGATGTCGTCGAGGCGCCGATCGTCACGATGAACTGGTACTTCGTGCGGGATCCCGCGATCATCAACGAGATCAACGTCACGCGTTGGGCCGAGTTCTACAAACCGAAGCTCGCCAAGCGCCTGTGGAAGCTCTTCCTCGGGAACGGCCTCGTCCCGAACGACGGCGAGTCGTGGAAGCGCCAGCACAAGCTGATCATGCCGGCGTTCCACAAGCTCCGCATCGACGGCTACGGCGCGATCATGACCGAGTACACGCGCCGCATGATCAGCCGCTACCAAGAGGGCGAGCCGCGCGACGTGCACCGCGACATGACGGCGCTCACGCTCGCCGTGGTCGGTCGAACGCTCTTCGACGCGGACGTCGAGGGGGACGCGAAGACCGTCGGTGACGCCATGGTCGTGATCAGCGAGATGCTGGTCGAGCACATCAACATGCCGCTGCCGCTGCCGCGCTGGTGGCCGAGCGCAGGCAACCGCCGGAAGATGCGGGCAATCGGCGACATGGAGCGGGTGATCCGCAGCCACGTGCAGGCCCGCCGCACCGAGGGACGCGACCACGGCGATCTCATGTCCCACCTCGTGTTCGTCACGGACGACGAGGGGAGCGCCATGACCGAGCGGCAGCTCCGCGACGAGATGATGACGCTCTTCTTCGCCGGCCACGAGACCACGGCGGGCGTGCTGACCTGGGCCTGGTGGCTGCTCGCCACCCACCCGGACAAGCTGGCGACCCTGCGCGAGGAGCTCGATCGTGTCGTCGGGCGAGCGCCCATCCGCGTCGAAGATCTCCCGAACCTCCCCTACCTCGAGAAGGTGGTGAAAGAGTCGCTGCGCCTGCAACCGTCGGTCTGGTGCTACATGCGCGAGGCGACCAAGGACCTGCGCATGGGCGACTACGTGTTCAAGCGCGGACGGCCGATCCTCATCAGCCCCTACATCCTCGGGCGCGATCCGCGCCTGCACCCGAACCCGCTGCGATACGAGCCGGAGCGCTGGACGCGCGAGTACGAGCGTGGGCTGCCGCGCGGCGCGTACGTGCCCTTCGCCGCGGGGCCGCGCGTCTGCCTCGGCAAGCAGTTCGCGATGATGGAGCTGCGGCTCATCATCGGCACCCTCGTGCAGCTCCTCGAGCTGAACGTGCCCGACGGCTTCACGCCGGACTTCGTGCAGGAGCTGTCGCTTCACCCGGGCGAGCGCGGCATCCCCATGACGGTCCGGCACCGGCCCTCGTAGGCCGTCCGTCCGGGCGCGCAGTCGGTGATATCGTCCCGCACATGGCGCGCACGCGGTCAGCGAACCCTCGGACACCGCGGAGCCGGCGCGCGCTCTCGCGAGCGGGCCTCGGGCTGCCCGCGCCGGTCGCGGCCCCGCGGGTCGCGCACGCCATTCGCGCCATGCGCGCCGCCATCGCCACCCTCGCCGCCATCGCCGCGCTCGTCACGCCGGCCGCGCTCGCCGGCTGCGACGCCCTCGAGCGGGAGACCCCGCCGGGCTATCAAGGCGTCGCCGAGCTCGACACGCGCGCGGTCGGTTTCGAGGCGGGCGGGCGCATCGCCGCGGTGCCCGTCGCGCGTGGGGATCGCGTCGAAGCCGGCGCGACCGTCGCGACGCTCGACGACGCGCTCGCCAAGAGCGCCCTCGCCGCCCAGCGCGCGACGCTCGAAGCCGCCGAGGCGAAGCTCGCCTTGGTCGAGGCTGGGCCGCGCGAGGAAGACATCCGCGCGACGGCGGCCAGAGTCCACGCCGCGGAACGCCAGGCCGCGGTCGCCCGACGCGACCTCGATCGCCAGCGCAAGCTCGCGCGGCGCGGCGCGACACCCGAGGCCAAGACCGACGCCTTGCGCGCCCAGGCCGCCGCGGCGGAGGGTCAGCTCGACGCGCTCCGCGAGCAGCTCCGCGCCCTCCGCGAAGGCTCGCGCCCCGAAGAGGTTCGGGCAGCGAAGGCGGCCGTCGACGCCGCGCGCCAATCCGTCGAGGCCGCGCGGACGCGCGTCGAGCACCTCGTCGCCCGCGCGCCGATGACCGCGGAGGTGCTCGATCTCATCGCGAAGCCCGGCGAGGTGGTCACGCCCGGCGCGCCGGTCGTCACGCTCGGCGAGGTCGATCACCCCTACGCCGACGTCTTCGTCCCGCAGGGCGACCTGTCGCAGCTCGCCGTCGGCACGAAGATGCGCGTCCAGAGCGACTCGCTGCGGGAGCCGCTCGAGGGCGTCGTCGAGCACGTCGCGCGCCAGCTCTCGTACACGCCGCGCTTCTTGTTCAGCGCGCGGGACCGTCCCTACCTCATGCTGCGCGTGCGGGTGCGCATCGCCGACCCCGACCACCGCCTGCACGCGGGCGTGCCCGTGTTCGTGACGCGTGCCGGTCATTGACGCCCAGCACCTGAGCCGCCGCTTTGGCGACCTGGTCGCGGTCCGTGACGTCTCGATGCAGGTCGAGCACGGAGAGATCTTCGGCGTCCTCGGCGCGAACGGCGCCGGCAAGTCGACCACGCTGCGGATGCTCGTCGGCATCGTCACGCCCACGTCCGGGAGCGCGACGGTCGTGGGGCACGACGTCGTCGCGGACCCCGAGGCCGTCAAGCGCCGCATCGGCTACATGACGCAGCGCTTCAGCCTCTACGACGACCTCACGGTGTTCGAGAACCTCGAGTTCTATGCTGGGCTGTACGGCGTCCCGCGCGCGCGCAAGCGAGCTCGCCTCGCCGAGGTGCTCGAGCTGCGCGGCCTCGACCCACGTCGCCGCCAGCTCACCGGCACGCTCTCGGGCGGCTGGAAGCAGCGCCTCGCCCTCGCGTGCGCGACGATCCACGAGCCGCCCCTGCTCTTCCTCGACGAACCGACGGCCGGCGTCGACCCGGTGAGCCGGCGGAGCTTCTGGGAGTCGATCCACGACCTGAGCGCGCAGGGCACCACGATCGTCGTCACCACGCACTACATGGACGAGGCCGAGCGCTGCCACCGCCTCGCGTTCATCTTCCGAGGGAGCGTCCTCGACACCGGCACGCCGCAGGAGGTCGTCGACCGGCGCGGGCTGTCGATCGTCGAGGTCCACGTCGGCGAGCGCACGCACGACGCGGCTCGCGTGCTGCGCGCCGACCCTCGCGTCGACGAGGTCGCGCCCTTCGGTCCGCGGCTCCGGGTCGCGACCCTCGATGAAGACGCCGAGACCGTCACGCGGGAGGTGCTCGGGGGCGTCGACGGCCCCGGCGGGCTCGGCATCGCGGTCACCGATGTGCGCCACGTCGCGCCGGACGTCGAGGACGCGTTCATCGCCATGGTGCACGAAGACGCGCGCCTGCACGACGAGGGCGCGCCGCCGGAGCCGCGCGCGTGAGCCGCCTCCTCGCCATCGCCATCAAAGAGATGCGCCAGGTCCGGCGCGACCGGATGACGCTCGCCATGATGATCGCCATCCCGCTGATGCAGCTCTTGCTCTTCGGGTACGCGATCAACACCGACGTGCGCCACATCCCGACCGTCGTCCTCGACCACGACCGCTCCGCCGCCTCGCGTGACCTGGTCGCGCGCATGCGGGCGACGGGCTTCTACGACATCGTCGGCGCGGTGCGGGACTACGCCGAGGTCACGCGCGCCATCCGCGGCGGCGACGCGCACGTCGGGCTCGTCATCCCGCCGCGCTTCTCGGCCGACATCGCGCGCGGCGTGGGCTCGACCGCTCAGATCATCGTGGACGGCTCCGATCCGCTCATCGTCTCGAACGCGCTCAGCACGGCGGTGGCGATCGCCGAGGTCCGCTCGACCGAGCTGCGCGTGGCACGGCTCGGGCGCGCGGGCCGGGACGCGGTGCGCGTCGACCCCGACATCCTCTACAACCCGGAGCTGCGGTCGGCGGTGTTCATCGTGCCGGGGCTCATCGGCGTCCTGCTGACGATGACCATGGTGATGTTCACGTCGATGGCCATCGCCCGCGAGCGTGAGCGCGGCACGCTCGAGGCGCTCATCGTGTCGCCGATCCGCTCGGTCGAGCTGATGGTCGGCAAGATCGTGCCCTACATCGTGATCGGCTACGTCCAGATGACGGTGATCCTCGTCGTGGGGGCGCTCGTCTTCGACGTGCCGATTCGGGGCTCGATTACGCTGCTCTACCTGCTCTCGTTCATCTTCATCGCGGCGAACCTGGCCCTCGGCCTCGTCTTCTCGACGTTCTCGAAGACCCAGCAGCAGGCGATGCAGCTCACCTTCTTCTTCCTCCTCCCGAACATCCTGCTCTCCGGCTTCATGTTCCCCTTCGACGGCATGCCGCGGCTCGCGCAGTGGCTCGGCCTCGCGCTGCCGCTCACGCACTTCCTGCGCATCGTGCGGGGCATCACCCTCGCCGGCGCGTCGACCGGCGAGCTCATCGGCCAGCTCGTCTGGCTTACGAGCATCCTCGGCGCGTTCATCCTCCTCGCGTCGCTCCGCTTCCGGAAGAAGCTCGGCTGACGCGCTGCGGGCTCGAGCCGGGGCAAGACCGGCCCCGCCGCGGGCGCCGTGCTCGAGACGGCACACGCCGACCGCGCGCGTCACGCGACCTGACCGACGCGGGGCTCGGCGCGGGGCACGGGGGCACCGGGGCACGGCGCCACGGGTTGCGTTCGAGCGCAGCCCTCCTATGAAACCGCACCGTGCGCGGGCCGACGGGGCGCCGCGCTCGGACAGGAGACCCATGTCGCATCACAAGCTCGTCATCATCGGGAGCGGCCCGGCCGCGCACACCGCCGCCATCTACGCCGCACGCGCCGAGCTGTCGCCGGTGCTCTTCGAGGGCTTCATGGCGGGCGGCGTCGCCGCGGGTGGTCAGCTCACCACGACGACCGACGTCGAGAACTTCCCCGGCTTCCCGGACGGCATCATGGGGCCGGAACTCTGCGACCGGTTTCGCGCCCAGTCGAAGCGTTTCGGGACGGTCATCCACACCGAGACCGTGAACGCGGTCGACCTGTCGCGCCGGCCGTTCAAGGTCACGGCGGACAGCCAGGAGTGCACGGCCGACGCGCTCATCATCGCGACCGGCGCGACCGCGAAGCGGCTCGACATCCCGGGCGCACGCGAGGGTGAGCTGTGGCAGCGAGGCATCAGCGCGTGCGCCGTGTGCGACGGCGCGCTGCCCGCGTTCCGCAACCAGCCGCTCGTGGTGGTCGGCGGCGGAGACTCCGCGGTCGAGGAGGCGACCTACCTGACGAAGTTCGGCTCGAAGGTCTACGTCGTGCACCGCCGGGACGAGCTGCGCGCCTCGAAGATCATGCAGGAGCGCCTCCTCGCGAACCCGAAGATCGAGATGCGCTGGTCGAGCGAGGTCGTCGAGGCCAAAGGCGCGGAGTACCTCGAGTCGGTCGTCATCCGCGACAACAAGACCGACGCGCGAGACGACGTCCCCGTCGCGGGGCTCTTCTTCGCGGTCGGGCACATCCCGAACACGGCGTTCTTGAACGGGCAGCTCGACACCGACGCGCAGGGCTACCTCGTCACGCGACCGGACTCCACGGCGACGAACGTCGAAGGGGTCTTCGCCGCCGGTGACGTCCAGGACAAGAAGTGGCGCCAGGCGGTCACCGCCGCCGGCACCGGCTGCATGTCCGCGCTCGAGGCGGAGCACTTCCTCGCGTCGCTGTAGGCCGGGACGCGCGGACCGCGCCGGCGCTACGAGCGGTGACCCTTGCGGCGCACGCGGCGGCCGAAGTCGAAGATCGCGTTGCGCGCCGGGGGACCCGGCGGAGGCGACGACGGGCGGCCCTGCGCCGCGCGGCGGGTCGCGGGACCGACCCGCTCGCCCACCTCGACGATGACCTCGGGGAGATCCTCGATCGTATCGCTGGGGCTCGACGGCGCGTCTCCCTCCGGCATGACGATGCCGTTCGCCTTCGCCTCGCGGCGCTCTCGCTTGCGCTGGACCGCGCGGACGCGTCGCTCCTTGACGCGCTCGGTCGGCGCTCTGCCGGGCAGCGGCGCCTGCTCTTCGTGGTGCTCGTCGAACGCGCCGGGCACCTCGCCCAGCTCGAAGAAGGCGACCTCCCGCCGCGCGCGGTCGCCGAGCCGGAGCGGCACCACCGCCGCCCCGATCCCCGCCCCCACGTAGACGGCGCCGGTCGGGGTCGCCCGGGGGTCTGCGCTCGGGGCCGGCTCGCGGTCGCCGTACAGGCCGTGCACGTAGCGGTGGCCCGCGACCTTGCCGAGCGCCAGCTCGTGGAGCTTCGCGACGGTCACCTGCCCCGCGTGGGTGTGCCCAGAGAGCACGAGCGGCACGCCGTAGTACCACAGGCGGTCCGCCTCCTCGGCGATGTGCGAGAGCCCGAGCGTGGGCAGATCGCGGCGGAGCCCCTTGACCGCCTCGCGGTAGTCCGCGTGGCTCGTGTACGCGTCGTCGAGGCCGAGCACCTGCAGGCGCTGGTGTCGCAGGGTGATGGTGGTGAGCTCGTTCGAGAGCACCTCGGCGCCTGCGCCGCGGAGCGTCCGCAGGACCTCGTCGGCGCCCGACCAGTGGTCGTGGTTGCCGAGCACGCACATCACAGGCGCGTCGAAGCGGCCGATCACATCCGCGAGCGCGTCGAGGTAGGCCTGGCTGTGACAGACGAAGTCGCCGGTGATGACGACGAGGTCCGGCTTGCCGGCGTTCGTGAGCTCGACGGCGCGGTACTGAGCGGCCATCGGGGTGACGCGGCCGACGTGCAGGTCGGTCAGGTGGGCGATGCGGAGGTGGTCGAGCTCGCCGACGTGCTTGACCGGGCCGGCGAAGTGCCGGAGCGTGAAGCCGTAGTAGCCGTCACCGCGGCGGTGGTCGAGCTTCTCGCTCAACGCGGCGAGCTGAGCGGCGTTGGGTGGAGCGATGGAAGTCACCCGGAGATTGTACCGGACGGACGCACACCTCGCATCGCCCCGGCCGACGGCGCGCGGGCGTGCGGGATTCAGCGGCGCGGTCGCTTGCGCACGAGGTCTCTCACGCGGACGTCGGGCGGGCCGCTCGCGGCGCTGTGGCAGCGCTTGTGCGACGCCTTCGGACGACCGAACAAGCCGAGCCGCCGCGCGAGGAAGGCGACCGCCGCGACGACGATGACGATGGCGCCGGCGTCCTGCCAGATCACCCGAGCCCCCACCCGAGCGCGCTGCCGATCTGATACGCCGCGAACGAAGCGCCGTACGCGAGCACGGTCATGTACGCGAACATCAGCAGCGGCCACTTCCACGAGCCCGACTCGCGCCGGACGATCGCGATGGTGCTCATGCACTGGCACGCGAACACGAAGAAGAGCATCAGCGAGACGCCCGCGAGCGGCGTCATCAGCGGCGCCCCGCGCGCGTTGGTCGCCGTGGCGAGCGCTTTGTGCAGCGGCTGGCTCGTCTCGTCCGCGTTCGCCAGCCCGAACATCGTCCCGAGGGTCGAGACGAAGGTCTCCCGCGCGGCGAACGCGGCGATGAGCCCTACGCCGATGCGCCAGTCGAAGCCGAGCGGCCGGAGCGCCGGCTCGATCGCGTGGCCGACGCGACCGGCGAAGCTGTAGTCGAGCTGCGCGCCCGCCTCCTCGGCGCTGAGCGCTCGGAGCTTCGCGGCGCGCGCCTCCGGGCTCGCGACGCTCTGGGCGGCCTCCGCGCGCTGCGCGTCGAAGCGCGCCGTGACCGCGGGGTTCTTCGGGTAGGCGAGCAGCGCCCACAGGACGATCGAGATCGCGAGGATGATGGTGCCGGCCTCGACGAGGAAGGTCCGCACCCTGTCCCAGGTCGTGCGCAGCAGCGTCGGCCACGACGGCATGCGGTAGGGCGGCAGCTCGAGCACGAGGGCCGGGCTCGGACCGCGAAGGACGGTGCGGCGCATCACGGCGACCGCGCCGACGGTGGAGAGCGCGGACACCGCGTACATCGCGAACAAGGCGAGCGCGCCCTCGCTGAAGATGCCCCACACGCGGTGCGTCGAGCTGAACACCGTCGCGATGATGAGCACGTAGACCGGCAGGCGCGCGCTGCACGTCATCAGCGGGAGCGCGAGCATCGTCGCGAGCCGGTCGCGGCGGCTTTCGATGGTGCGCGTCGACATCACGGCGGGCACGGCGCAGGCGTAGCCGCCCATCAGCGGGATGAAGGCCCGGCCGTGCAGCCCCGCCTTGGACATCGCCTTGTCGATGACGAACGCGACGCGCGCGAGGTAGCCCGAGTCCTCGAGGAAGCCGAGCAGCAAGAACAAGAACGCGATCTGCGGGACGAATGTGACCACGTTGCCGACGCCCGCGACCACGCCGTCGGCGAGGAGCGCCTGGAGCGCGCCCGGCGCCATGCCCGTCTTGATCGCGTCCTGCGTCCAGCTCACCGCGTCGCCGATGCCGTCCATCAGCGGGGCCGACCACGTAAAGAGGGCCTCGAAGACGATGTACATCACCACGGCGAAGACGAGCAGCCCGAGCACGCGGTGCGTGAGGACTGCGTCGAGTCGATCGGTGAACGAGCGGCGCTCCGCCTCGGGGCGCCTGACGACCGCCTCGGTGATGCGGTCGAGCAGGGCGTAGCGGGCGGCGATGATCGCGCGGTCGAGATCCTCCCCGCGGCCCGCCGCGCGAGCGTGCGCCGCCGAGACCCGCTCACGCACGGCGTCGGGCACGCCGCGCAGCTCGTCGTCGCCGAGCGAGAGCAGCGCCCAGAGCGCCCAGGCGCGGACGGCAGGCCCGCTCGCGTCGGGTCGCCACTCGGCGATGGCGGGCAGCACCGCGTCGATCGCGTCCTCGACCGCGTCGCCGTATGCGACACGGGGGCAGGTGGCCGCGCTCGCGAGCGGCGCACCACCGGCAGCACTGGCAGCGTTCGCGCCGTCGGCGCTCGTCTCCGTGCGTACATCGGCCGCTGCGCCGGTCATGGCGTCGCCGGCACGGAGGCGCTCGGAGAGCGCCTCGCGCAGGGCGTCGAGCCCCTCGCCGCGGGACGCGCTGATCGGGACGACGGGCGTGCCGAGCGCGTCGCTCAGCGCGCTGGCGTCGATGGCGAGCCCCTCCGCACGCGCGCGGTCCATCATATTGAGCGCGAGCACCGTCGGCAGGCCCGTCTCCATGATCTGCAAGGCGAGGTAGAGGTTGCGCGTCAGCGCGGTCGCGTCGATGACGACGACCACCGCGTCGGGCAGGCCATCGACCTCGCCGAGGACCGTCGAGACGGCGATCTGCTCTTCGGGCGAGCGCGCGCTCAGGCTGTAGGTCCCGGGGACGTCGACCAGCTCGACGTCGAGCCCCGGCGCGCAACGCACGGGTCCGGCCTTGCGCTCGACCGTGATCCCCGGGTAGTTCCCGACGCGCGCCTTCAGCCCGGTCAGGCGGTTGAAGAGGGTGCTCTTGCCGGCGTTCGGGTTGCCGGCGAGGTGCACCCGCCGCCGGACCGGTGCGGTGGAGAGAGCGCGCGCCGGCGAGGCCAACTCAGCCTACCTGGTCGACGGTCACCCGAGCCGCCTCTGCGCGACGAATCGAGAGCGAGAAGTCACGCACCCGCAGCTCGATGGGGCAGCCCATCGGCGCGACCCGCACCACCCGCACGGCGGTGCCCGGCAGCAGGCCCAGCTCCATCAAGCGGCGCGCCGTCGACCGCTCGCAGCGGACCTCGCTGACGATGGCCCGCGAGCCGATGGGCACGCGGTCGAGGCCTCGACACGGATCGGGCAGCGCCATGGCGACTTGATAATGACTTTCAATACGTCGTGCAAGCCGAAATCGCGCCGGCCCGTGGCTTCGTGCGCAGCGACCGTGCACAGCATGGGCACGACCTGTGTGCAGGCTGTGGATACATGCTACAAGCTACTGTAACATCACACGAAATCGCGAAAATATCCTGTGTGATACTGTGCGAGTTCTGTGGATAGAGCCCGCCGTCCCGCCCGCGCCCCCCCGCCGAGAGTACCCCCGCACCCGCACCCGCTCCCGACCCCGACCCCGCTCCCGGCCCCGATCCCGATGCCCGATCCCGATCCCGATGCCCGATCCCGGCCCCGATCCCGTGCCCGATCCCGACTCCCGCGCCTGCTCCCGGCGGCGCGCCGGCTCAGCCGTCGGCGAGCGCTCGACGTGCCTCGGCGACGATGCGCTCGACGGTGAAACCGAAGCGCTCGAAGAGCACCTTCGCGGGCGCCGACGCGCCGAAGTGCTCGAGCGACACGGCGCGCCCGCGGTCCCCGATGTAGCGCTCCCACCCGAAGCGTACGCCGGCCTCGACGACGACGCGCGCCTTCACGGCGGCCGGCAGGACCGCCTCGCGATAGTCCGCGTCCTGCGCCTCGAACAGCTCCCAGCACGGCAGGCTCACGACCCGCGCTCGTACGTCCTGCTCGGCCAGGGCTGCCTGCGCCCTGAGCGCGAGCGCCACCTCGCTCCCCGTCGCGAGCAGGAGCAGGGCCGGCGCACCGCCGGTCGCCTCGCTCAGCACGTAGCCGCCGCGCTGAGCCCCCTCGGCCGGGGCGAGCCGCCCCCGGTCGAGCGTCGGCACGGACTGCCGCGTCAGGACGAGCGCGGCGGGCCCGTCGTACGCCATCGCAGCCTTCCAGCACTCGCGCGTCTCGTTCGCGTCGGCCGGCCGGAGCACGGCGAGCCGTGGCATGGCGCGCAGCGACGCGAGGTGCTCTACGGGCTGGTGGGTCGGGCCGTCCTCGCCGAGGCCGATGCTGTCGTGCGTGAGGATGTACCGCGTGCGCAGGTTCATGAGGGCCGCGAGGCGAATCGCGGGGCGCATGTAGTCGCTGAAGACGAAGAAGGTCGCCGCGTACGGCACGACGCCGCCGTGCAGCGCCATGCCGTTGATGGCGGCGCCCATCGCGTGCTCGCGCACGCCCCAGTCGACGTTGCGCGGCGGACCGTCGCCGGCGACGAAGCTCGCGGCGCCGGGGATGCGGCTGTTGTTCGAGCCGGCGAGGTCGGCCGAGCCGCCGATCAGCTCCGGGACGCGCGCCGCGAGCGCCGCGAGCACGGCGCCGCTCGCCTTGCGCGTAGCGAGCCCCTTGTCGTCCGCCGGGAACTCGGGCAACCCCTCGTCCCACCCGTCCGGGAGCGTCCCGGACAGCACCCGGTCGAGCTCCGCAGCGTCGTCCGGGAAGGCCGCCCGATGCTGCGCACGCCGCTCCTGCCAGGCCTCCCGCGCCGCCTTGCCGCGGGCGAGCACCGCGTCGCGCAGCGCGTCGACCTCGCGCGGCACGACGAAGGGCGCGTCCGGCCAGCCCATCTCGCCCTTGGTGCGCGTGACCTCGTCCACCCCGAGCGGCGCGCCGTGCGCCTCGGACGTGTTCTGCAGGTTCGGCGCCGGGTACCCGATGATCGTGCGTACGCGGATGAAGCTCGGCCGCGGGTCACCCTTCGCCGCCTCGGCCGCTCGCATGATCGCGCCGACGTCCTCGCCGTCCGCGACGGACTCCGTGTGCCAGCCGTACGCGGCGAACCGGGCGACGGTCTCCTCGCCGAACGCGAGGTCGGTGCGCCCGTCGATGGTGATCTCGTTGTCGTCCCAGAACACGATGAGCTTGCCGAGGCCGAGGTGCCCCGCGAGCGACGCGGCCTCGGCGGCCACGCCCTCCATCAGGTCGCCGTCCGAGGCGATGACCCAGGTGCGGTGGTCGACGAGCGTGTGGCCCGGGCGGTTGAAGCGCGCGGCGAGGTGCCGCTCGGCCATCGCCATCCCGACCGCGTTGCCGAGCCCCTGCCCGAGCGGCCCGGTCGTCGTCTCGACGCCCGGCGTGTGAAACACCTCGGGGTGGCCCGGCGTGAGGCTCCCCCACTGGCGAAAGGCCTTGATGTCGTCGAGGGAGAGGGCGTACCCGCTCAAGAAGAGCAGCCCATACTGGAGCATCGACGCGTGGCCGCACGAGAGCACGAAGCGGTCGCGGTCGGGCCACGCGGGGTCGGCGGGGTCGTGCTCGAGCAGCCGACTGAAGAGCGTCCAGCCGAGCGGCGCGAGAGCCATCGGGGTCCCAGGATGGCCCGAGTTGGCGGCCTGCACGGCATCCATCGCGAGCGCCCGCAGGGTGTTGACCGCCGTCTGGTGAGGGTCCTGAGCCATCCGCCGTCTGCTCCTGTACAAGAGTTGCGCGCGTACTAGCAGCCCGCGCGTGGAGGCGTCAACGCAGCCCGCGGCGGGCCGCGCGGCGGGTGGACGGGCGGCTCGCTTGACGCTATGTCACGCCCGTTCGACGCTCGTCAGGCGCGAGATCGTTGCTCCTTGGCGACTTGCAGCCCACCATTGCGCGGCGCGATTTGAGGCCCGGCACGGTCCGCGATGCCGCGCGCCGCTCGATGCCCGACACGTTTTCCGCCGAGGCAGGAGGCCCCGATGAAGGTGTTCGTCCCCAAAGAGCGCAGCAAAGGTGAGACCCGCGTCGCGCTCACCCCGGACGCGGTCAAGCGGCTCGCCAAAGAAGGGTTCACCGTCCGCGTCGAAGCGGGCGCCGGCGACGGCGCGCACATCTCGGACGCCGCGTTCCAGGCGGCGGGCGCCGAGGTGGTGCCGACCGAGGGGCTCCGCGACGCGTTCGACAGCGCCGATATCGTCTTGAAGGTCGCGCCGGTGGGCCCAAACGATGCGCTCGGCGGGCACGAGGCCGAGGCGCTCAGAGAAGGCGCGGTGCTCATCGGCTTCGCCGCGCCGCACAAGAGCGCCGACGCGGTCCGCATCCTCCGTGACCGCAAGGTCACGATGGTCGCGATGGAGCTCGTCCCCCGCATCAGCCGCGCCCAGAGCATGGACGCCCTCAGCTCGCAGGCGTCGATCGCCGGGTACAAGGCGGCGCTCCTCGCCGCCGTGCACCTCGACAAGTACTTCCCGCTGCTGATGACCGCCGCCGGGACCATCCAGCCCGCGCGCGTGGTCGTGATGGGTGCCGGCGTCGCGGGGCTGCAGGCGATCGCGACCGCGAAGCGCCTCGGCGCCGTCGTCGAGGTCAGCGACATCCGGCCCTCGGTCAAGGAGCAGGTGGAGTCCCTCGGCGGGCGCTTCATCGAGTTCGAGGTCGCCGGCGAGGGCGAGGGCGGCTACGCCAAGGAGCTCACGAAGGAGCAGCTCGCCCAACAGCAGGCCGTCGTCCGGGAGCGCGTCGTGCGCGCCGACGCCGTGATCACGACGGCGCTCGTGCCTGGGCGCCCGGCGCCGAAGCTCGTCACCGCGGACATGGTCCGCGAGATGCGCGCTGGGGCGGTCATCGTCGACATGGCCGTCGAACAGGGCGGCAACTGCGAGCTGTCGGTGCTCGATGAGGACGTCGTCGCCGAGGGCGTCAAGATCATCGGCCACCCGAACCTCGCCGCCACCCTGCCCGCCGACGCGAGCCTCTTGTACGCTCGCAACCTCCAGACGCTGCTCCTGCACCTCGCGCCGAAGGCCGAGCTGAAGCTCGACTTCGACGACGAGATCACCGCGGGCGCCGTGCTCACCCACCAGGGCGAGGTCCGCCACGCGCCCACCCGCGATGCGCTCGCGGCGAACGCGTGACGCCGATGCCGACGCTCACTTTCGACCAAGGAGCCAACCCATGACGATGGGACCCCTGTTGATGGGGCTGTACGTGTTCATCCTCGCGAGCTTCGTCGGCTTCGAGATGATCACCAAGGTACCCCCGACCCTGCACACCCCGCTGATGAGCGGCGCGAACGCGATCAGCGGCATCACCATCGTGGGCGCGTTCGCGGCCGCGACGACCGCCCAGCCCACCGTCGCGAACATCCTCGGCGCGATCGCCGTCTGCACCGCGACGATCAACGTGGTCGGCGGCTTCCTCGTCACCGACCGCATGCTCCGCATGTTCGGCAGCAAGAAGAAGCGGAAGTGAGCGCATGACCTCGGACGCCCTCCAGCACACGGTCGCGCCGCTCGTCTACATCGCGTCGACCGTCCTGTTCATCCTCGGCATCAAGGATCTCGCGAAGGTCCGCACCGCCCGCCGCGGCAACGCGGTGGCCGCGCTCGGCATGCTCCTCGCCATCGTCGGCGCGCTGCTCGAGCTCGGCCTCATCGACTACCGCTGGATCATCGGCGGCGTGATCGTCGGGACCATCATCGGCGCGGTCTTCGCGATCCGCGTCGAGATGACCGCCATGCCCGAGATGGTCGCCCTCTTCAACGGCTTCGGCGGTCTCGCCTCGGCCCTGGTCGGCGTGTCGGTGTTCTGGCTCGACATCGAGCAGGCCCACCCGACGACGAGCGTCGCGGACACGATGGGCGGCGCGCAGGCCATCACGGTCGCCCTGTCGATCATCGTCGGCTCCGTGACCTTCACGGGCAGCCTCGTCGCGCTCTTGAAGCTCCAAGGGCGACTCAAGAAGGGGCAGCCGATTCTCTTGCCGAGCCGGCACGTGATCAACGTCGCGCTCGCCGTCGCAGCGGTCGTGCTGTCGGTCTGGCTGTACCGCGCCGGCGCGGACACCGCGTGGATCCCCTGCATCCTCCTCGCGGTGGTGTCGCTCGTGCTCGGCGTGCTCCTGACCATCCCGATCGGCGGCGCCGACATGCCCGTCGTCGTCTCGCTGCTCAACAGCTACTCCGGCATCGCGGCGTCGATGGCCGGCTTCGTCATCGGCAACGTCCTGCTCATCGTGGCGGGCGCGATGGTCGGCGCGGCGGGTCTCATCCTCACGCAGATCATGTGCGTCGCGATGAACCGGTCGCTGCTGAACGTGCTCATCGGCGGGTTCGGCGCGACCGAGGCGAGCGGGGAGTCCGGAGGCTCGAGCGAATACAAGAACGTCAAGTCGTGCGGCCCCGAGGAGGCCGCGATGGTCCTCGAGACCGCCGAGTCGGTCATCATCGTGCCGGGCTACGGCCTCGCGGTGGCGCAGGCGCAGCACGCGACCCGCGAGTTCGCGACCGAGCTCGAGAAGCGCGGCACCAAGGTCCGCTACGCCATCCACCCTGTCGCGGGCCGCATGCCCGGACACATGAACGTGCTGCTCGCCGAGGCGGACGTCCCCTACGAGCAGCTCGTCGAGATGGACCTCATCAACGGCGACTTCGCCGACACCGACGTGTCGATCATCCTCGGCGCGAACGACGTCGTGAACCCCGTCGCGAACAAGGACCCGAGCAGCCCCATCTACGGCATGCCCATCCTGAACGCCTACGAGAGCCAGTCGGTCTTCGTCGTCAAGCGGAGCCTCAGCCCCGGCTACGCCGGCATCAAGAACGAACTCTTCGAGTACCCGAACACGATGATGATCTTCGGCGACGCGAAGGACGTGCTCCAGTCGCTCATCGCCGAGGTCAAGGCGCTCTGAGCGAGCCCGCTGACCTAGCCCCCGCACGCGAAGAAGCCGCCCACCTCTCGACCGAGGGGGCGGCTTCTTCGCGTGCGGTGAGCGTGTAGGCGGCGTCGCGCAGGCAGTGAGCGCCTTTTCGACGCGGTCGCCTCAGCGCAGGTGCACGTTGATGGACCCGCCGATCACGTTGTACCAGGACCGATACCGGCCGGCGTTGACGACGGCCCCCGCGGTGTTCGGGACGCCGACGATCTGTGGGAGAGCTGCTCGCGTCTTCGTCAAGTCCACGTTCTCGTTGCGGAAGAAGGCGTAGGCGAGCGAGAGGTCGGTGCGCTTGATGCGCAGCGTCCCGCCGGCGTGGATTCCGTACCGGCGGAAGGGCTGAAAGTCGAGGTTCGTAAGGCTCTTCGGCGCGGCGCCGTTCTCGAACGAGAAGCCAGCGCGCATGGTGAACCTCCCGGGGAGGACGTTCCAGTCGCCACCGACCCGAACGGACAGCTCGTTGCGCCACTGGTGCGGAATCGTGAGCTCCTCGGGAAGCGGGATCGGGATGCCGTCCACCGAGACCATCCCGGCAGGCGGGCGCACGACAAAGGCGTCCACTTCGCTCGTGCCCGAGTAGACGATGTCACCCTCGATGTCCCAGCGCTCGTTCTTCATCTGGTCTTCGACCTTGCCGCTCGCCTTCTCGGCCGCCGCGCGGTCCTTGATGCGCGGCACGATCCGCGACGCGTAGCGCAGGCCGAAGCTCAGCCGCCACGGATAGCCCGCGGTCAGGCGAGCCCCGCTGAACTTCTGAAAACCCTCGTTCATGTTCATGCCGGACATCCCGCTGCCCACGTTGCGGTAAGCGAGCGGCCACAAGGAGATGTCGCCTTTGCCCCGGATCTTGTCCCGCCAGATGAACGCGGCGACCACGTCGAGGCTGTCGATCGGCACCGCGTGTATCGACATGGTGATGCCGGGGACGAACCAATCGTGGACGTTGATCTTCGACACGATGTCGTTTCTCGGGTCGGTGCCGCCGAACGCGGCCACCGCAGTGGTGAACTTGTTGAGCACGATGGTCGACGAAAACGCGAAGCCCACCCGCACCCGGTCGTTGAGCGCGACGCCGATGCCGATGGTCGGGTGGAGCACGATGAGGTCTTCTTCGATGAGCTGGTAGCGCGTAGGCGCCGCGCGCCGCTCCGTCATGCCGTTGACATCGACGTCGATGAGACCGGGCGGGATGTCGCCCTTCTCGCTGCTGCCGAACTTCTGGCTGAACCCGGGGGACACCGGCGCGAAGATGCCGATCCCGAGCCCGACCTTGTCGGTCACTCGCCAAGACACCGCGATCTGCGGGACCGGCGCGAAGGTACCGCTGTTGCAGACCTTCGGGTACGGCGTGCCGTCCGGGTATGCGCCCGTAAGCGTCGCGCAGCTATGCGTGATGAGGTTGTTGACGTTGAGGTTGAGCTGCACGCCACCGAGGTCGGCGAGGTTCGCTGGGTCGTAGAGCAAGGTGGTCGGCTCGTCGGAACGCGCCACGAACGCGTCGCCACGTCCGAGCGCCCGGGTGCTGGCGCCGGGCAGCTCGAACCCGTTTGCGGAGGCCCGCCCGGGTACCAGCACCATCGCCAGCGCCAGCGACGCAAGAACCCCTCCCAAGACCAGTGATCTTCGCATAGCCATCTCCCACTCGGCCCGGCCCTACCCCGAACGAGGATAGGCCACCTCGGACCGCGCCCGAGGCTAACCGGTCGGGGCGGATCTGTGAAGACTTTTGCCTGCGCAGCGGACGTCGCTCCGCGCCACGGGGCAGGTTGCCCGCAGGGTGGAGACCGCTTCGGAGTGTGCGCGCGCCGCAACGCACCGGGAGGGGGTGGCGTGCCGACCCGTGCCCGTCCGGGGCGCCGCCGCGCTGCGCTCAGGCGTCGCTGAACGCGTGGGCGCCGCCGCTGTCCGGGCCGCCGAAGTCGTCGTCCGCGAGATTATCGAAGCGCGTGTACTCGTTGAAGAAGCGCACGCGGCAGATCCCGGTGGCCCCGGCGCGCTGCTTGCCGACGATGATCTCCGCGATGCCACGGTCGTCGCTGTCGCGGTTGTAGACCTCGTCGCGGTAAATGAACCAGATGGTGTCGGCGTCCTGCTCGATGGCGCCCGATTCGCGCAGATCGGCGAGCTGCGGGCGCTTGTCCTTGTTGCTGCGGCTCTCGACCCCACGGTTGAGCTGCGACAGCGCGATCACCGGGATGCTCAGCTCCTTCGCGAGCGCCTTGAGGTTTCGGCTGATCTCGCTGATCTCCTGCTCGCGTGAGTCGTTCCGCGACCCCGAGCGCATGAGCTGGAGGTAGTCGACCATGAGCAGGCCGAGGTCGTGCTCGGACTTGAGCCGCCGGGCTTTCGCGCGGAGCTCCAGCACCGAGATGGCCGGCGTATCATCGATGAACACGGGCAGATCGCTCAGCATGCCCGCGGCCTGGACGAGCTTCGGCCAGTCGTCGCGCTGGAGGCGCCCCGTGCGCAGCCGGTTGCCGTCGACGCGCGCCTCGCTGCCGAGCATGCGGCGCACGAGCTGCTCCTTCGGCATCTCGAGCGAGAAGACCGCGACGGCCTGCTGCGCGCGAATGCAGGCGTTCAGCGAGACGTTGAGCGCGAACGCCGTCTTGCCCATGCCGGGGCGTCCGGCGACGATGATGAGGTCGCCCGCGTGCATGCCGGCGGTCATCGAGTCGAGCTTCGTGAAGCCGGTCGGCATCCCCGTGATGTCGTCACCACGCTCGGACATCGCGTGGATCTCCTCGAAGGTCGCCTTCACGACCTCACGCACGTGCGAGTAGGGGTTGCGCGTGCGGGTCTTGGCGACGTTGAAGATGGCGGCCTCGGCGTGGTCGAGGAAGCTCTCGAGCTCGCCGTAGTCGCCGTAGCCCGCGCCGGCGATCTCGTGACATGCGGTGATCAGCCGCCGCACCTGCGCCTTCTCCTTGACGAGGTGGGCGTGGGCCTCGATGTTCTTGACGGTCGGGATCGTCTCGTGGAGCGAGAGCAGGTACTCGTCGCCACCGACCGCCGAGAGCTTCTGCATGAGCGCGAGCTCTTCGCGGACGGTGATCTGGTCCATCGGCTGCCCCCGCACGAAGAGCCGCTTGATCGTGTCGTAGATGAGCGCGTTCGCGTCGCTGTAAAAGTCCTCGGGCTCGAGGAAATCGGCGATGACGTTCATCGCGTCGTTCTCGAGCAGGACGCCTCCCAACACCGCGCGCTCGGCGTCGAGGGCGCTCGGCGGGACGCGGCCCGCTTGGAGGGCTTTCAGAGGTGGCTGCGACATGGCACCGGCGAACGCCGGTCGCGCTCGGAGGCTGCGACCGCGCGGGCGTACGGGTTAATAGGGCAAGGGTGGCGCGCGTCCAAGACTCATCGCTGAGACCCGGCGCCAGGCTCGGGCCGCAACGTCGAGCGCCCGCACGGTCTCCCCGCGCGGGCGCTCGTCTCGGACGTCTCTGCTGCGCTCAGGCCTTGGTCTTGACGGTCAGCTTGAAGGTGCCCGTGACGCCGTAGGGCATCTGCACGCCGACCTCGTAGTCGCCGACCATCTTGATCAGGTCGGGCGGCATGATGAGCTTCTTGCGTTCGACCTCGATGTTGCGGCTGTGGAGCGCGTCGACGACGTCCTGCGCCGTGACGGAGCCGAAGAGCTTGCCGTCGTCGCCGGCCTCGACCGGCATCATCACGACCAGCCCAGCCAGCTCGGCGGCCATCTTCTCGTACTGGGCGCGCAGCTTCGCGGCCTTCTGCTCTGCGAGCGCGCGCTCGTGCTCGAGCTGGCGCACGTTGCCTCGGGTCGCAATGACGGCGGCGCCGCGCGGCAGCAGGTAGTTGCGCGCGTAGCCGCGGCGCACGCGCACGACCTCGCCGATCGCGCCGAGGTTGTCGACGTCCTGCTTGAGGACTACTTGGACGGTGGCTGCCATCTCGACCTCACTTGCCCGCGGTGTACGGCAAGAGCGCGATGTTGCGCGCCCGCTTGATGGCGATCGTCAGCTCGCGCTGCTGCTTCGACGAGAGCCCGCTGATGCGTCGGGGGACGATCTTGCCGCGATCGGTGATGAAGTACTTGAGCTGCTGGGGGTCTTTGTAGTCGAAGTGGAAGTCCGGGTCGGCCGTGAACGACGGCGCCCGCTTCTTGCCACCGCGACGGCGGCGGATGCCGAGCGGATCAGCGTCCGCGCGCCCCTCCCGGACGACGGTGCCCTTGGGCGCGCCGGACTCGGGGATCATCGACTCGTCGTTCTGTTCTTCGTCACGCATGGCGGCCTACTCCTCTTCCTCACGCGAGCGGCCAGGCCGCCTCGACCGGCCCCGGTCGTCGCCGTCGTCATCGTCCTCGTCGTCGCCGACGTCGTCGTCATCGTCGCCGCCGTCGTCGTCGCCGCCGTCGGCCCGCGAACGCTCCGGCCGCGCGTCGACGAGGCCGAGACGGACCGCGCGGTCCTCGTCGGGCTCTTCTTCGCCCTGCTCGACCGGCAGGAACGTGACCTCGTCCGGGTCGACCACGATGGACTCGATGTCGACGGACGGATCGGTGAGGACGGTCTGGTGGCGGATGACCGACTCGAGCAGACCGAGGTTGCGGTCGAGCTCGGCCACGAGGTCGCCATACCCGGCGACCTCGACGTACACGAAGATGCCGCGGGTGAACTTCCGGATGGGGTAGGCGAGGCGGCGCTTGCCCCAGTTGTCGACCTTCGTGAGCTTGCCTTCGAGGCGCTCGACCACCTCACGGATGCGCTCCGCGACCTTCTCGGCGCCCTCGGTGTCGACGTTCGGGCGAAGGATGTAGATGAGCTCGTACTTGCGCGCTCGGCGCAGCGCGGTCGGCTCGATCGCGCTCGCGGCGCTTGCGGATGATTTGGACAAGGTTCCTCCTGGACAGATGGCCCCGGCGCGTGGGCCGGAGCGAGGGCGCGGGTCATAGCCCACGGGGCCGCCCTACGCCAGCGGCGAAGGCCGATCAGTGATAGGCGTTCATCGCGGCGCGCGGGCCGTCGCGCACGACGGACTCGACCATGTCGCAGCCCCGCTCGAGCAGGTCCGGCAGCTCGGCGCGCTCGCTGGTGTCGAAGTCGCTCAGCACGTAGCCGACGACCTGTCCCGAGCGAGGGCGGTCGATCCCGAAGCGCAGCCGGACGAAGTCGCCGTCACCGAGGTGCTGCACGATGGACCGCAGCCCGTTGTGGCCGGCCGTGCCGCCACCCACTTTGACGCGCAGCGTCCCGAAGGGGAGGTCGAGCTCATCGTGGATGCAGACGAGGCGCTCCCCCGGCACCTTGAAGAAGCGCATCGCCGCCTGCACCGACTCTCCGCTCAGGTTCATGTAGGTCTGCGGGCAGAGCAGGACCGCGTCTTCGCCGGCGAAGCGCGCCTTCGTGAAGACGCCCTTGAGCTTTGCGCGAAACGCCGGGGCACCCCAACGCGCGGCGAGCCGCTCGGCGACCATGAACCCAACGTTGTGTCGGTTCCCGGCGTACTTCGGCCCCGGGTTCCCGAGGCCGACGATCAAGTACATGGCTGCCTGCTAGCCGGCGGGCGTCGCCGCGGGCGCGCCCTCCGCCGCCGGAGCCGCCGCGCCCTCCTCTGCCTCACCCGGCGCCGCGGCGTGCTTGTCCTCGACGACGACGACCAGCGTGTGCTTCGGCGGCAGCGTGCAGACCGCGCCCTCTGGGAGGGAGAGCTCCGCCACGGAGAGGTGGTCGTGGATGTCGAGCTCGCGGATGTCGACGCGGATCTCGACCGGGATGCGGCCCGGGAGCGCCCGGAGCGGCAGCTCGCGCGTCGTCACGTGCAGGACGCCGCCGCGGACGACGCCCTTCGGCCGTCCGTCCGTGTGGAAGGGCACCGTCACCTCGAGGGGGCGATCGGCGCTCACGCGGTAGAAGTCGACGTGGAGCGGGGCGCGGCTGACGGGATCGACCGCGAGATCCTTCACCATCGCGAGCTCCGTCGCGCCCTCGTGCGTGAGCATGAAGAGCGTGTTCCGACCGTGTGGGGCCCGAAGCGCCTTGGTCAACTCCTTCGGGGAGACGGTCAGCAGCGCGGGCGCGCCTCCGGGACCGTAGAGCACGGCCGGCAGCTTACCCTCTGCGCGCAGCCGACGCGCCGGCCCCTTTCCGCGTTCCTTGCGGACCTCAGCCTGCAACGTCGTGGTGTCCATCAGCGATCAACTCCTGTGAAGTCTCAGACGAACAGCGAGCTCACCGAGTCGCTGTTATGAATGCGTTTGATGGCCTCGCCGAGCAGCGGCGCGACCGACAAGACGGTCAGCTTGCCGAGCGCCTTCGCCTCCTCGCGGAGCGGGATCGTGTCGGTGACGATCACCTCCTTGAGCGGCGAGGCGGCGATGCGCTCGATGGCGGGGCCGGACAGGACGGGGTGCGTCGCGGCGGCGACGACGGTCCGCGCGCCCTTGTCGTCGAGCGCGCGGGCGGCGTTCGTGAGCGTACCGGCGGTGTCGATCATGTCGTCGAGGATGACGCAGTCCCGTCCGGCGACGTCGCCGATGACGTGCATGACTTCGCTGACGTTCGCGCGGGCGCGGCGCTTGTCGATGATGGCCAGGTCCGCGCTCATGCGCTTCGCGTACGCGCGCGTGCGCTCGGTGCCGCCCGCGTCGGGCGAGACGAAGACCGGCTTCTCGCCGAAGCGCGGCTTCAGGTGGTCGAGGAAGACCGGCATGGCGTAGAGGTGGTCGAAGGGCACGTTGAAGAAGCCCTGGATCTGCCCGGCGTGCAGGTCCATGGCGACGACACGGTTGATGCCCGAGGCGGTGAGCAGATCCGCGACGAGCTTGGCGGTGATCGGGGTGCGCGGGGCGGCCTTGCGATCCTGGCGGCCGTAGCCGTAGTAGGGGATGACCGCGGTGATGGAGCCGGCGGAGGCCCGCTTCAACGCGTCCACCATCACGAGCAGCTCCATCAGGTTGTCGTTGACGGGCGCGCAGGTCGGCTGGATGAGGTAGACGTCCACGCCGCGGACGTTCTCCTTGATCTCCGCGAACACCTCTCCGTCGCTGAAGCGGGGCGTGCGGCACCGCCCGAGCGGAAGCTCGAGGAATTGGGCGATCTTCTCGGCGAGTTCAGGGTTCGCCTTCCCCGAGAACACCACCGTCGACTTGAACACGCCGCGCCTCCTTGCCACCGTGCGCCGGGACGTTCGACCCTAGCGCGCGAGCGCGGCGCTGGGTAGCAAAGCCCCCCCACCGAGTCAACCTACCCCGCCCACGCCGACTGGGGGCGCCCGCCGCCGACCCGGGCTGCGCGGCGGGGATGTGACACCCTGTGATCTGCTCTGCCTCGATGGCGCCCGCCGACCCGATCGGCGAGCCGGCGGCGCCACCCGCGGTCGCCGGCTCCGATGACGCGGGCCCCCGGCCAGGTCCCCGGGAGCGCGGCGCGAACGCCCGCGGCGCGGCGCGCCGGCTCGCCTTCGTAGACGACCTCCGTGGCCTCGCGGTCCTGCTGATGATCGTGTGGCACACGGCCGATGGCTGGCTCGCGCCCGCGTCCCGGGCGGGCGCCGGGTACGAGGCGCTCCGGGTGGCCGGGGGCCTCGCAGCGCCGCTCTTCTTCTTGCTCGCCGGCGCGAGCGTCGTGCTGAAGCTCGAGAGCGGGCGCCGGCGCGGGAGGCCAGCGCGCGGCACGCAAGCCGAGATCGCGCTGCGTGGGCTCTCCATCATGGCGCTTGGCTACGGGCTGCGGCTGCAGATGTGGCTGGTCGACGCGGGCGCGGTGGCGCAGGTCGGCGCGGCGCGGGCGTTCGTCCCGCTCGTCCTCGGCATCGCGCTCGTCGTCCTCGGGCTCCGCGCGGCCCTGAGCGGGCGGGCGGGTGCGCTCTGGCGCCGAGTGGCGCCCGGCGTCGCGCTCTGGGGCGTCGGGCTGTGGCAGGCGACGCAGGTCGCCCCAGGTCGCGTCGAGGGGCTGCTCCGCGTCGACGTCCTCCAGGCGATCGGCGCATGCCTCGTCCTGCTCGCGCTCGGTGAGCGGGCGGTCGGGCTCTGCAGGCGGGGCCTCGCGGCGCTCGCGCTGGCGCTGCTCGTGGTCGCGACGACGCCCGCGCTCGAGGCGACGCTGCCGAGCGTGATCCCGTGGCCGGTGGCCGCGTACGTGGCGCGGTGGCCAAGCCCAGGGGCGCGGCCCGTCGCGATGTTCCCGCTCTTCCCGTGGGCGGCGTACGCGCTCGCCGGCGTGGCGGTGGGCCGGGTCGTCGCCTGGGCGCGCCGGCGGGACCGCCTCGCCGAAGCGTCCACCGGGCTGGTCCTGGCGGGCGCCACGCTCGCGGTCGCCCTGCACTCCGGCGCACCCGACCTCGTGCCGCTCGCCGGCGCGGCCGCGCCCGTGCGTGCGATCGCGGGCCTCGGCTACAAGCTCGGCTGGTGCCTCGCGCTGCTCGGCGGGTCGTACGCTCTGGCGCGAACGTGGCGGCCGCGGACGCTCCAGCGGCTCGGGCGCCACTCGCTCCTCGCGTACTGGTGGCACCTCGAGCTGGCGTTCGGTCTCGCCGCGACCCCGGTGCGGAGCCGCCTCGGGCTCGGCGCTGTGCTCGTCGGCGCGACCGCGGTCGTGGCGCTGATGGGATGGCTCGCGACGCTCGCGGAGGGCGCCGTCGGAGGCCGCCTTCGTGCGATTGAGCAGCGGCTCGCGCCGCGCGTGCCTCACGGGAGGGCCGCGGGAAGCGGTTGAGCGGCGCGGTCCGAGCGAGTACATGCATATTGGGAGAGGACGCACGACGCGGAGCCGGTCACCGGGTGTGCCGCGTCGTGGCGCGGCGGTCGACCGGTCGGCGCGCGCGCCCTCGGCCGCCGGTCGACGGGGTTGTTCGGGAGCCTCCGCGTGCACGCGGAGGCGGCGAGAGGTGCGATGACGCAAACGGTCACGTTGCTGACGGATCGCCCGGCGTTTCCGTTGCACTGGGCCGAAGCGCTCGAACGCGAGCGGCTGCGGTGGGTGGCGCGCGCGACCGCAGAGCTGGCGCTCGTCGCGGCGCAGGCGGCCGCGGTGGTCGTCGACGCGGGGTCGCCCTGCTTCGACGACGACGAGCTGGTCGCGGCGCTCGGCTTCATCCGCGCCGCGGGGGGGTTCCCGGTCGTGCACCTGCCGCGCGACAGCGCGCGCACCGAGGCGGACGATCTCGTGCACCACCTGTGCGGAGGCCTCGTCGCGCACAGCGGCAGGAGTATCGGCCGCATCGCGCGCACGCTCGCGCGCCACCTCGATCACGGCGCCGCGCGGCGGTTCGAATACGTCGCGGTGTCGCCGCGCGCCGACGAGCTGCTCGTGGTGGCTTCGTCCGGCGACGCCACGCTCGTGCCGCGCCCGCTCGGGCCGGACGACGACGGCAGCGCGATCGTCGAGATCACCCTGGCGGCCGATGCCACGGGCGCGACGTTGACCCTCGCGGGCGGCGGGGTGGTGCTGCTCGAGGGCGACGTGCTCCGCGCGAGGCGGTCGTCGGTGCCGCCGGCGAGCGCCGCCATCGCGCTCGACGGGGCCCGGCTCGGCGCGCATCTCAAGGCGCTGCGGCTGCGCGCGGGCCTGACGCAGGCCGAGGTGTCACGACGGACGGGCATCCGCCGGCCGAACATCGCGCGCGTCGAGGCGGGCCGGCACCTCCCGTCGCTGCCCACGCTCGCGCGGCTCGCGGAGGCCATCGGGGTGTCGCCCACCGACATCCTCGAGAGCGCCGACGACGACGCTCCCGCTTGAGATCGATTCACTGCGCTTGGTCGCTCGGTGCGCGAGCGCGAGGCGCAGGGGGTGCGGCAGGCTGTGGCTGCCCTTTGGTCGGGCGGAGTCAGGGGCTCAGCGGGGGCGCGAGGCCTTCTCGTCGTGGCCTGAGGTCCCAAAGCGGCGGGCGAGCTCGGCCGCGACGTCGCGGAAGTGCAGGCGACGAGAGAGCAGCCCGACCAGCGCGTGGTAGACGACATCGGCCGTCTCCGAGACCACCCGCTCGTCCGTCTCCCGTGCGAGCGCCTCGGCCAGCTCGCCGGCCTCCTCGCGGAGCTTCGCGCCGATCTTGCCCGCGCCGTGTTCGAGCAGGGACTTCGTGTAGCTCTTCTCGGCGGTGCGTTCGACGCGCGAGGCCAAGGTGTCCTCGAGGCGCAAGAGCGTCGGCGCAGCCAGTGGGCTACCGCCGGTGACCGTGACCGGGACCGCCTCGCCCTCGAGCGGCGTGAAGAAGCACGAGCGCGCGCCGGTGTGGCAGCTCGGTCCCGTCGGCTCGACCAGGTAGAGCAAGGCGTCGCCGTCGCAGTCGGCCCACACCTCGCGCACCGCGAGCGTGTGGCCGCTCGACTCGCCCTTGCGCCAGAGCTGCCGGCGCGAGCGGCTGTAGAAGTACCCCTCGCCGGTCGCGAGGGTGCGCTCGACCGCCTCGCGGCTCGCGTGCGCGACCATTCGGACCTCGCCGGTGCCCGCGCTCTGGACGACGACGGTGACGAGGCCGGCGGCGTCCCACTTGAGAGCATCGAGCTTCATGCGCAGCAACTACGCGACCCGCGGCCGCCCCGCAAGGTCGGCCGGCCGCACGCAGGCGAGCGGTCGGCGACCGTCCACTGTATGGGATTGCGCATCGTCGGGGTCGGCGCGGCGCGAGGCGATGCGGCACGCGCGGCGGGGGGACGCCGCGTATCGACCCAGTCGAACGGGCGCGTCACCGACGCGGCCCTACACCCGGCGGCGCCGCGTTCGCCGAATGACGACGGGTGCTAGCCGCGGACCAGGTGGGCGAGCGCCTCGTGGCGAGCGCGCGCGATGGCGTCGAGGTGCTGGAACGCGCGCTCCCCCATGCGTTCGGCAGCCTCCGCGACCTCTCGATCGTCGCGCTCGAGGTCCTCGTAGCGCTTCGCGATGAGCGCGTCGCGCTCGGCGTCGGTCGCGGCGGCGTCGACGCGGTGGCCGAGGACCACGTCCGCGGGCCCACCTACGAGGGTCGCCGCGTTGTCGAGCCAGTCTGCGACGGTCTTCGCACGGCTCGGCTCGGCGGGCGCGGATTTCGCGCTCGCCGAGCCCGTCCCGGCGCCTCCGCCGGCGAGCGCTGACACGCTCGAGCTGATCGAAGAGACGATGTTGACGGCGCTGCTGGTGATGCGGCGCCACATCTCGCGGCGCGCCTTGTGCTCGAGGTCGTCGACGCGTCGTTCGTCCGCGTCGCGGGCGTTGCGCCGGGCCTCGCGGGAGACCGCGCGGCGCTTGGCGGCCGCGTCTTCGAGCTGGGCGACCGCGACGGCGAGCGCCGACTCCGGATCGCCCGCGAGCCCGGCGCCGTACGCGAGCGACCGCCCGGTGCCGACCTGATCGCCCGGGCTCACGGGCGACGCGTCGTGCGCCGCGGGCGGCGCGTCAGGTCCCGCGGTGCTGTGCGGCGTGTTGGGCGTCGGCGCTGCGCCAGGGGGAGTGTTCGTAGTCGTGTCGAGTCGCATGGCGGTCCTTTCCGGTGGCGTCGCGTTGAGGCGAAGGGGTCGGCGAGCGGGTAGGTCGGGCGGTGGAGACTCGCGCGCGGCGGCTCACGCGCGACCGCGCGCCGCGGCGAGTCGAGCGGCCGCGGACGCCTCCTGGGCCTGCTCGAGGCGCCCGGCCACGCGCCGAAACCGCTCATAGACCTCGCGGATCCAGTCCGCTGCGTCGCTCATCTCGCTCAGCGCGCCGGTGGCCGAGGCTGCGTGGCGACCGGCGTCGGCCTGGTGCTCTGCTTCATTGCCGAGCTGCACGTTCCCGGCGATCGACATCCCGCTGTCGAAGAGGTCGAACGCCTCCGACGTGACGGTGGCCACCGTCGTGAGCGTCGCTGCGATGCCGCCCGCGGAGGCCTCGGCGACGTTCGCGATGCCACCGCCCATCATGAGCGCGGCGCCGACGAGCTTGAGGCCCATGGTGACCCACTGCGCCTTGTCCTTCGGGACGATACCGGCGGCGACCAGACCCTTGGTGAGGTACTCCGCGCCGAGCACGAGGACGAGCCCGACGAAGAGCGCGATGGACGCCCCGCCGGTGAACGCAGACGCGACGGCGGAGACGGCGGCGAGCACCGCGGTCACGAGCTTCTTCACCCACTTCGGCGCCCACTTCAAGAAGCGCCTCGCCTTGCGAGCGGCCGCGTTGGCTCGCTCTATGGAGTCGGCCTGGGCCTTGTGCTCGACCTCGGCCTTGCCGCGTGCAGCGCCCGCGCGCGCTTCGCCCATGTTCGTCTGCGCGTCGCGGAGGCTGGTCTCGAGCGCTGCGAGCAGCGAGTCCGCGTCCCCGAGGCCACGCAAGAGCGCCGCCACCTCTGTGGGCACCGCGGCGCTCTCGGGCGCACCGGTCGGCGCGGCGGCATCGGGGCCGGCCCCGGCAGACACAGAGGCGTCGTCGCGGGTCGTAGCTCCGGGCGCGGCGGATGGACGCTCGTCGGTCGCAGAGGCGTCGGCGCGCCCCTTCGTCGACGCGAGCTCTGCGAGGACGGCGTCGAGGATCGGCCCGAGCGCCGCGGGGATCTGTGCCGCGCTCGCCCCGGGATCGGCCGCCCCAGGCACGCTGGGGCTCGGCGTGTAGCGGGAGACGTCGGCCGTGGCGAGGGGCGACGGGGACATGGCTGCCGTGGTCATCGCTGCATCTCCGTCGCGACCAAGGTCACGACCTCGGCCCGGCTGCGCTCACCGCGCTCCCGATACACGCGCGCGAGGTCGAGCCACGCCGCGCCGTTCCACGGGTCGAGCGAGGTCAGCACCTCGAGCGTCTCGGCGGCGTCGTCGAGCCGTCCGGCGAGGCGCTCTTCGGCCGCGAGCGCAGCGAGCGCGTCGGCGTCGCGCCGGCTGACGCCGAAGAGGTCGGCGGGCGTGACCACCGCCCCGCTCGACCGCTCCGGCCGTTGCGCGGAGCGCGGTGGGCGGGCAGCCGCGCCCGGTCGCTGTGGGGGCGGCGCGTCGAGGCGCGCGCTGGCGAGCCGCGGACCCGGGGCAGGTCTCGCCGCCGCGCGCAGGCGCGCGGAGGCTGCGTCGGCGAGCGCGAGGACGTCGTCAGACATTGCGAGCCACCTCGCGCAGGCTGTCGTTCATCGTGCTCAGCATCGACGTCGCGAGGCTGACGGACTGCGCCCGCTGCTGGATGAGGCTCTGGAGCTGGATCATGAGCAGCTCCTTGTCGTTGTTGAGCTGCTTGAGCTCGTGGTTCTTCTTCTCGATCGCAGCCTCGAGCGAGCCGAGGTTGATCTTCCACTCGGTGCCGCTCGCGTGGCGGTGGATGACGTCGCTGTCGAGCGCCTCGAGCGCTGACGGGGTCCTCTTGCTGTAGATGGCACCTTTGCCCGGCGCGTGGCTCGCGTCCTTGAGCTCGGGGATGGTGTGCTGCCCGATCCACTGGAGCGCGGCCCCCTCACTGCCGAGGTCGGCGATGAGCAGGTCGCGGCCCTTCTGCGAGAGCTTCTCGAAGTACGCCCTCGGCCCGCCTTCGACCTCGCCGACGGTGAACTCGTCCCAGCGGATGTGGGAGTCGTCCACCTTGACGGACACCTCCCCGCGCAGGCCCACCTCTTCGAGGAGCTCCTTCGCGGTGAGCGTGCGGCCCTTCCACTGCACCGAGAGCTGCTCGAGCGAGAAGTCCTTGTCGCGCTTGGAGCTCTTCGCGGCGATCGCGCCTCGGATCGCTTCGTAGGCCTGGAGCTGCTCGGTGAGGCGGTCCGAGAGCGCCGCCTTGCTCTGCAAAGCCGCTGTCCGCAGATCGATCTGCTGGTCGAGATCGGACAGCCGCTCCTTGAGCATCGCGACGATGGCCTCGGGCGTCCACGACGCCGGCCCGCCCACGGGCGCCCACGCGTCGAGGGAGACCCCACCGGCTGCGTCGCGCTCCGCGGTGGTGGACCACGGGTCGACCGCACCCCCTGCACCACCGGTGGGCGTCGCGGCCGCACCGGTGGCACCGTCGGGCGCTGGGTGAACCTCGGCCCCCGGATGCCAGGACGAGGTCGTGATCGTGATTCCGTTCATGGGACGCTCCTCTCCTCAGGCACGCAGGCCTGTCGCGCGGTGCGGCAGGGGACGCATCGCGCGACCCTCAGCGGTCGCGGACGCATCGGTCTGCACGCCGTGGGCCTCGAAGAGCGCCTCGACGCACCGGTCCTGCCGTTCGAGCTCGCGTCGCACCGCTGCGAGCCGACGCCGCAGATCGTGTGCGTGGACGACGGGTTGGGTGCTTCGCGCGCTCATGCCCACCTTGTCGGCGGCGCGCACCGCGCGTTGCGAAAAAAAAAGACCGCGGCGTCGATCACGCCACGGTCTGGTCTGTCTACGACTGCGTGCGGCCGGCGCCCTCGCTCCGGGTGCCGGCGCCGCGCCGCGCCGACGCGCCTCTAGCCGAGGATCGCGTCGATCTCTTCGTCGACGCGCTCTTCCTTGCAGCGGCGGGCGAGCGCGAGCTCGGTCACCAGCAGGTTCCGGGCGTGCTCGAGCAGGCGGCGCTCGCCAAAGCTCAGCTCCTTTTCGCCACGGAGCCGCGACAGATCGCGCAGCACCTTGGCGACCTCGATCGGCGAGCCGCTGTTGAGCATCTCGGTGTACTCACGGTACCGGCGGTTCCACGGCTGGGACTTGACGGCGATCTCGTCCTTTTGCAGCTCGGCGAGCACGCCCTTCACGTCTTTGCGCGCGATGACGCCGCGCAGCCCGAGCCGCTCGACGCCGTCGACGGGCACCATCACGGTCATGCCCGACTCGAGGATCTTGAGGACGTAAAAGCGCTTCTCCGAGCCGGCGATCGCCTTCGTCTCGACGCTCGTCACCTCGCCCACCCCGTGCGCCGGGTGGACCGCCTTGTCACCGACCTTGAAGCTCATCGCAAAGTACCTCAGTGCTCCGTCCAATGGCCGCGGGCGTAGGTTTGTTCCGAACGTGGCCTACGATCCGTGCTGATGAGGTCTCCGCGCTGCCCGCCCGGCGCTCATCGGCGCGCGGGCGGTGCGAAGCCTGATCAAGATGCACATCTTAGGGTACCGGAGGCGCTCCGTCAACGGTTTCGGGCGTGTAACACACCGAAATAAGTGTGTTTTCACGCGGTCGAACGCGAGCGCCGTCCGTTGACGGTGGTGGTCTGCGAGCCGCCGCGCCCGCCTGCGCCCTTGGCCGACGCGGCGGCGCTCCCAGCGGCGTCCGTGCTGTCGCCGGTCTCGGAGCCCGTCGCCGCGTCGGAGGCGCTGCCCGCGGCCGCCTGGTCGCCGCCGGCGCTCGCATCCGCCGGGCGTAGGCCGTGTTTCACGAGCAGAGCGTGCTCGATCGCCGCGAGCATCTCCGGGTGCTCTTCGAGGAAAGTGCGTGCGTTGTCGCGCCCTTGCCCGACGCGCTCACCGGCGTAGCTGTACCAGGAGCCGGACTTGTCGACGAGACCGGCCGCGACGCCGAGGTCGAGCACGTCGCCGCTCCGGCTGATCCCTCGCCCGAAGAGGATGTCGAACTCGCAGGTCTGGAACGGCGGGGCCATCTTGTTCTTGACGACCTTGACGCGGCAGCGGTTGCCGACCGGATTGTCGCCGACCTTGAGCGTGCCGATGCGGCGGATGTCGAGCCGCTGAGACGCGTAGAATTTCAATGCGTTACCGCCTGTGGTCGTCTCCGGGCTGCCAAACATCACGCCGATCTTCATGCGGATCTGGTTGATGAAGAAGAGCATGCAGCGGCTGCGCTGGACGCTGCCGGTGAGCTTGCGCAGCGCCTGGCTCATCAGGCGCGCCTGGAGCCCGACGTGGCTGTCGCCCATCTCGCCCTCGATCTCGGCCTTGGGCACGAGCGCGGCGACCGAGTCGATGACGATGATGTCGACCGCGCCCGAGCGCACCAGGGTGTCGGCGATCTCGAGCGCCTGCTCGCCGTGGTCGGGTTGGCTCACGAGCAGGTCGTCGACGTTCACGCCGAGCTTGCGGGCGTAGCTCGAGTCGAGCGCGTGCTCGGCGTCGATGAAGGCGGCGATGCCGCCCGCCCGCTGGCACTCCGCGACGGCGTGCAACGCCAGGGTGGTCTTGCCGCTCGACTCCGGTCCGTAGACCTCGACGATTCGGCCCCGGGCGTAGCCGCCGATGCCGAGCGCGAGGTCGAGCGAGATCGAGCCCGTCGGCACGACCGGCACGTCGACGTGCATCGCCGGATCGCCGAGCCGCATGATGGAGCCCTTGCCGTAGGCCTTTTCGATGGTGCCTACCGCAAGCGCGAGGGCTTTCTCTCGGTTCGGGTCCGTCGCCATGGAGCCTCCTGAACGTTTGTTTAGCGTACCTCGGCCGAGACCGCAAGAGTCGTGTGGCCGCCGGCGGCGCCTCGCCCGCGCTCAGTCGGGCTGGGAGGTCGCCGCGGGGGCGTCGCTCGCCGCCCGCCGCACCAGCTCGAGCGCGACGTAGGCCGCGAGGGTCCGGATCCGCGCGCGACCGCCCCGGAGCAGGCGGTGCGCCGTGCGCACCTCACCGTCCTTCTTGGCGATCGCGAACCAGACCGTCCCGACCGGCTTGTCCTCGGTCCCGCCGCCGGGCCCCGCGATGCCGGTGGTCGCGACGGCGAGGTCCGCGCCCGACACCCGCAGCGCGCCCTCGGCCATCATCTGGGCGGTCTCGCCGCTGACCGCCCCGTGCGCGCAGAGGACCTCGGCGCTCACCCCGAGCACCGCGGTCTTGGCGGAGTTCGCGTAGGTGACCGCGTCGAGCAGCAGGAAGTCCGAGCTGCCCGGCACGTCGGTCAGCATCGCCCCGACCAGCCCACCGGTGCACGACTCAGCCACCGCGAGCGTCAGGCCCCGGTTGCGCAGCAGCCGGCCCACCTCGCCCGCAAACGTCGCGTCGCGGTCGCCGTAGACGGCCGCGCCGAGCCGCCCCCGCACCACCTGAGCGGCAGCCTGCGCGAGCGCCTGCGCCGCGGCCGCCTCCGCCGCGCGCGCGTGGACCTTCACCTCGATCTCCGGGAACGACGCGCGATACCCGAGGGTGACGCCGGGGTGGTCGCGCTCGACGCCCGCGAGGCGCTCCGCGAGCCCCGACTCCGTCAGCCCGAACGTGCGCAGGTGCACCTGGTAGGTCGTGCGCTGCACGCGCGGGGCGAGACGAGGAGCGATCGACTCGTCGAAGATGCGTTGCATCTCGGACGGCACGCCGGGCAGCACGAAGACCTCCGCCCCGTCCAGCCGCAGCGCGAACCCCGGCGCCGTGCCGGACGGGTTCGGCAGCACCTCGGCGCCCCGCGGAAAGTCGACCTGCTTGAGGTTGCTCTCGGGCATCGGGCGGCCCGCCGCCTCGAACTTCGCGCGAAGCAGGCCCTCCTCGGCCGGGTCGCGCTCGAGCGGCACCCGCGCCGCGCGCGCGGCCGCGGCGGTCGTGAGGTCGTCGCTGGTGGGGCCCAGCCCGCCGGTGGTGATGACGACGTCGACGTCCGAGGCGACCCGCTCGAGCGTCTTGACGATGCGCTCGAGGTCGTCGTCGACGGTGGCCTTCTCGATGACCTCGAGGCCGAGCGCGGTGAGCTGCTCGGCGATCCAGGCGCTGTTCGTGTCGACGAGCTCGCCGCGCGTCAGCTCGGTCCCGATCGAAACGACGGCGGCGGTCATCGGCCCGAGAGTCTGCCCGCGCACGGGGCGCGCCGTCAACGCGCGCCGCGGCGTCGTGGCGCCGCAAACGACGTCGCAGCGGCCGGGTTCGTGGTAGACGGTGGCGACGGCCGCGGCGCGGCGGCGCGCCCTCGGTCGCAGGGCGCGTCACGCGCGCGGCGCACGGAAGCGACCGGTCCTCTCGAGCGTTGGGGTTTGCGTATGTCCAGTCTTCCCTCGTCTCTTTGCCTGCGTGCGCTCGCGATCGCCTTGTGCGCAGCTCCTTGGTCTGCCTTCGCGGAGGCGCCACCGCCCAGCGCGCCGGCGACCGGCGCCCCGGCGGCGCAGCGCGGCGACGACGCGGACAACCCGCTCGCGAAGCTGCCCATCATCGTGCACCGCCTGGACAACGGGATGCGCGTCGTCATGAGCCCCGATCACACGGTGCCGACCGTCGCGATCGCCGTGTATTACAACGTCGGGTCGCGCAACGAAGAGAAGGGCCGCTCCGGGTTCGCCCACCTCTTCGAGCACATGATGTTTCAGGGCTCGGCGCACGTGAAGAAGGGCGAGTATTTCCAGCTCATCATGAGCCGCGGCGGCTCGATGAACGGCTCGACGAGCGAGGATCGGACGAACTACTACGAGACGTTGCCGTCGAACGATCTCGCGCTCGGGCTGTGGCTCGAGGCGGACCGGATGCGCTCGCTCGCCATCACGAAGTCGAACTTCGAAAACCAGCGAGAGACCGTCATGGAGGAGCGGCGGCAGCGCTATGACAACCAGCCCTACGTGCCGAGCTTCCTCGAGATCAACGCCCTCGCCTACGGAGACTACTGGCCGTACGCGCACTCGACGATCGGACACATGAAGGACCTCGAGGACGCGCCGCTCTCCGCCGTGCAGGCGTTCTTCGAGAAGTACTACGCGCCCAACAACGCGGTGCTCGCGATCGCCGGCGACTTCCAGCCGAAGGACGCGATGGCGCTGATCGATCGCTTCTTCGCGCCGATCCCCGCGCGCGACGTCCCGAAGTACGACCCGCCCCCGCTGAAGCCGCAAGAGGCCGAGCGGACGGAGACGATGTACGACGCGAACGCGTCGCTGCCCGCGTTCCACATCGCCTATCACATCCCGCCCGACCGCACGCCCGACCACTACGCGCTCGAGCTGATGTCCCTCGTGCTCGGGGACGGCCAGTCCTCGCGGCTGTACCAGTCGCTCGTCAAGGACAAGCAGCTCTGCCAGGACATCGAGGTCGGCACCGACGACCGCCGCGGGCCGGACCTCTTCTCCTTCTGGGGCGTCATGGCCAAGGGGCACAAGGGACCGCAGGCTCGCGCCGTCATCTACAAGGCGCTCGACGACATCGCCGCCCACGGCGTGACGCCGCGCGAGCTCGAGAAGGCAAAGAACCGCGTCCGCGCGTCGTTCGTGTTCGGGCTCGAGTCGAACCTGCAGCGGGCGCAGCGCCTGGCCGAGTTCGAGGTGTACTGGGGTGACGCCAAACTGCTCCGCACCGAGCTCGGTCGCTACCTCGCCGTGACCAACGCCGACATCGAGCGGGTCGCGAAGAAGTACTTCGCGCCGACGAACCGCACCGTCCTCGACGTGCTCCCCGGCAAAGCGCCCGCGGGCAGCGCGGGTCGGGCGAGCGCGGCCCAAAGCGCCAGGAGCGCCGGGAGCACCAAGGTCATGCCCGCCACCGAGGGAGAGGTCCGATGAGCACCCTTCGAACTGCGACCCGGCTCGCGGCGGTCGTCGCCGCCATCACGCTCGCGCAGGGCTGCGCGACGACGTCGCACCCTGCATCCGCGACCCCCGCGGCGAACGCACAGACGACGCCCGAAAAGACCGCGAGCGAGGCCTACCCCACGACGCCGCCGCCCCCCGGCCCGGCGACGGACGTCGCGTTCCCGCCGATCCACCACGACAAGCTCGCGAACGGCCTGCAGATCGTGGTCGTCGAGGACGACGCGCTGCCGGCGGCCTACGTGCAGCTCGTCGTGCGAAGCGGGCAGAGCTCCGACCCGAGCGACATGCCGGGGCTGTCGAACCTCGTCGCGGCGATGCTCGACGAGGGCACGCGCCACCACACGAGCGCGCAGCTCGCAGAGGCGATCGAGTTTCTCGGCGCCGACATCTCGGCGAGCGCGGACGCCGACACGACGCGGCTCGTCGGACGGTCGCTGAGCGAGCACCTCGGTGAGGTCCTCGGGTTGATGGGCGAGATGGCGACGGAGCCGACGTTCTCGAACGCCGAGCTCCGCAAGCTCAAGGCCCGTGAGCTCGATCGCCTCGCGCTGAGCGACCAGGACCCGAGCTACCTCTCGAGGCGGGCGTTCTACGCCACGCTGTATGGGGACCACCCGTACGCGCACGTCGACACGACGCCGGCGGTCGTCAAGCGGGTCACCCGGCACGACCTGACGAGCTGGCACGCGCGCTACTTCATCCCGAACAACGCCTACCTCGTCGTCGTCGGCAAGGTGGCCCCCGCCGAGGTGCACGCCGCGGCCGAGCAGGCCTTCGGGCGGTGGCAGCCGCGGCTGCTCGAGCGCCACCAGGCGCGCACGCCGCCCGAGCGCAAGGAGCGCTCGGTGCTGATCGTCGACCGGCCCGGCTCGGTGCAGTCCGAGATCCGGATCGGCAACCTCGCGCTGCGACGCGACGACCCGAGCTGGATCCCGCTGCAGGTGGCGAACCAGGTCCTCGGCGGAGATGCGGCGTCGCGCCTGTTCATGGACCTGCGCGGCAAGCGGAGCCTCACCTACGGGGCCTACAGCGCCGTCGGCCCGCGGCTCGACGTGGGGCCCTTCGCGGCGATGGCCGCCGTGCGTACGCCGGTGACGGTGCAGGCGGTGCAGGCGTTCTTCGACAACCTCGACGCCATCACCACCCAACCGGTGCCGGCGCCGGAGCTGAAGGCGGCCGAGCAGAGCCTGAGTGACAGCTTCCCGCTGCGCATCTCGACGCCCGGGCGCATCGCGGACCTGGTGGCCGACCAGACGCTCTACCACCTCCCGGACGACTACTGGGACACCTACCGGACGCGCATCAACGCGGTCACGCAGGCGGAGGCGCTCGCGGCGGCCAAGGCGTTCATCCGCCCTGACTCGGCGCTCATCGTCGTCGTCGGCGAGGCGGCGGACTTCGCGGACGCGCTGCGTGCGTACGGACCGGTGACGGTCGTCGACACGAAGGGGCACGTCGAGCGGCGGCTTCCGGCGAAGTGAGCCCGCCGCTCGACGCGACAGGGGGCGCGCGCTCGAACGGGATGCACGGGACGTGCAATCTGCGCGGTTCCTCGTCACCATTGCGGTGGACGGGGTCGCGATGGCGCGGCGCCGGTGCACGAGACGCCCCGAGCGAGGGCGACGTTCGCGCCGCGAGGGGTGCACCGCGCGGGCGGGGGAGACGGGACGATGTGCGGGATCGTTGGGTACATCGGGCATGAGCCGGCGGCGCCCGTGCTCCTCGACGGGCTGCGGCGGCTCGAATACCGGGGCTACGACTCGGCCGGCGTGGCCGTGCCCGGCGCGGAGGCGATCGAGATCGTCCGGGCCGTCGGCAAGCTGCGCAACCTCGAGACCGCGCTGGCGGCGCGCCCGCTCTCAGGGACGGTCGGCATCGGCCACACCCGCTGGGCCACGCACGGCCGGCCCTCGGAGGTCAACGCGCACCCGCATGTCTCGGGACCGATCGCCGTGGTGCACAACGGCATCATCGAAAACCACGGGGCGCTGCGCAAAGAGCTGATCGAGCGTGGCGTCACGATCTCGAGCGACACGGACACCGAGCTGGTCGCCCACCTCGTCCATGAGGCGGTGCGACAGGGGCGTAACCTCGAAGCCGCGGTCCGCGCGGCCCTCGGCCGCCTACACGGCGCCTACGCGCTCGCGGTGCTCAGCCACGACGAGCCGCGGCGCATCGTCGTGGCGAAGAACGCCTCCCCGCTCGTGCTCGGCCTCGGGACGGACCGCGGCGACGGCCCGGACGCCGTGTACTGTGCGAGCGACATCCCGGCGCTGCTCCCCTACACCCGCCAGATGCTCTTCCTCGAGGACGGCGAGATGGCCGTCCTGTCCGACGAGGGCGCGACGATCACGACCGTCGCCGGAGAGCCGGTCACGCGCGCCCCGCAGCGCATCGACTGGTCGCCGATCATGGCCGAGAAGGCCGGCTTCAAGCACTTCATGCTCAAGGAGATCTTCGAGCAGCCGCGCGCGATGGAGGACACGCTGCGCGGTCGCCTCGACCGCACGCGCGGCGAGGTGGTCGGCGCGGAGATCGGCCTCGAGGGCTCGGACGTCTCCCGCGTCGCGCGCGTGGTGCTGCTCGCGTGCGGGACGAGCCACCACGCGGCGATCGCGGGCCGCTACTGGCTGGAGGAGCTGACCGGGCTGCCCGCCGTCGTCGAGCTCGCCAGCGAGTTCCGCGGCCGGCGGCCCGTCATCGGCGATGGCGACCTCGTCGTGGCCGTCAGCCAGTCCGGCGAGACCCTCGACACCCTCGTCGCGGCCAAGGAGGCGAAGGCCCGCGGCGCGCGGGTGCTCTCGATCGCGAACGTCATCGGGAGCGCCCTGCCGCGGATGTCGGACGCCGTGTTCTACACGCGCGCGGGCCCGGAGATCGGCGTCGCCTCGACGAAGGCGTTCACGACACAGCTCGCGGCGCTCGTCATGCTGGCGATCTGGCTCGGCCGGCAGCGCGGCCACCTCACGGAGGCGCGCGCCGCGGCGCTCGTCGAGGGGCTCGCGCGGCTCCCGAACCAGATGCAAGAGGTATTGCACGGCACGCGCCAGCTCATCGCGAACCTCGCGCGGCGCCAGGTCGAGGCGCGGGACGTGCTCTTCCTCGGCCGCGGGCTGAGCTTCCCGATCGCGCTCGAGGGCGCGCTCAAGCTCAAGGAGGTGAGCTACGTGCACGCCGAGGGCTACGCCGCAGGCGAGATGAAGCACGGACCGATCGCGCTCATCGACCCGCACGTGCCCGTGCTCGTGCTGCTGCCGAAGGACGAGAACTACGAGCGCTCGCTGAGCAACCTCGAGGAGGCGAAGGCGCGGGAGGCCATCGTCATCGCCATCGCGACCGAGGGGGACGACGCCGCGCGCGACGCGAGCGAGACGCTGATCGAGGTCCCAGCGGTCGACCCCGAGCTGACGCCCTTCCTCACGGTGCTGCCGCTGCAGCTCTACGCCTACTACGTCGCGGACTTCAAGGGGACCGACGTCGACCAGCCGCGAAACCTCGCGAAGACCGTCACCGTCGAGTGACCGCCCGTGGTCACACCGGCGAGCGGGCGGGACGGCGCGGGCGACCGGACGTTGGCCTCTGGCGCGGCGGGCTGCTAGGTCCGACGCGATGCATCAGGGCGCGAGGGTGGCGGTGGTGATGCCCGCGTTCGAGGAGGCGTCGCACATCACGCGCGCCCTGTCCGGCATGCCCGCGCTCGTCGACCGCATCATCGTCGTCGACGACGCGAGCACGGACGGCACCGGGGCGCGCGCCGCGGCGGTCGGTGATGCGCGCGTGGAGGTCGTGCGGCATCGCCGCAACCGCGGCGTCGGCGCCGCGATCGCGACCGGGTACCGCGCCGCGTTCGCCCAAGGTCCGCGACAGGTCGACGTCGCCGCGGTCATGGCGGCGGACGCGCAGATGGACCCAGTCGACCTGCCGGCGCTCCTCGACCCCGTCGTCCGCGGCGAGGCCGAGTACGCGAAGGGCAACCGGCTCGCCTGGCCCGACGCGCGGCGCCAGATGCCCCTCAGCCGATGGATCGGCAACCACGCGCTTTCGTGGCTGACGCGGCGCGCGACGGGGCTGTCGGTGCACGACTCGCAGTGCGGCTACACCGCCCTGTCGCGACACGCCGCGGCGCGGATCGACCTCGACCGGCTGTGGCCGCGCTACGGCTACCCGAACGACCTCCTCGGCGCGCTGCACGCCTCGGGCGCCCGCGTCCGCGACGTCCGGGTGAGGCCCGTGTATGCCGGGGAGGACAGCGGCGTGGGTCTGCACCACGCGCTCTTCGTCGTGCCGGCGGTGATCGGGCGTGTAGCGGTCCGGAGCGCCCTGCGCTCCCGCGACGGGGCGGCCGGGGGTTACGCGGCGCTCGACGAGGCCTACCCTGAGGCCACCGGCGGGCCGACGCGATGCGCATCGGCATCCTGACGACGGGCTTCCCACGCTTCGAGGGAGACGTCGCGGGGGCGTTCGTCGAGGGCATGGCGCGCGCGCTCGCGGCGCGCGGTCACACGGTCGAAGTGCTCGCCCCGGAGCCACGGGACGCGGGCACGGGCACGGGTTCGGGTTCGGGCACGGGCGCGGGTTCGGGTTCGGGTTCGGGCACGGGCACGGGTTCGGGCACGGGCACGGGTGCGGGTCACCCCGTCGAACTACCCACGGCACACCGAGGTTGGGTTCAGTCTTGCTACCGCAAGAGTGCAACCAACCTCGTACGACCACCCTCCTGCGGGCCGATGCGGGAGGCGCCGCCACGGCGACGACCCTCGCGGGGGTGGGTGCCAAAGTCGGCTTCGCCGCGATTCTATCGCGCGGCGAAGTCGAGTTTGGGAGGGGGGCGCGTGCCCCCCTCCCCGAGCGGCAGCGAGGGCGTCAACCCCATCGCGCTGCGGTGGGTGGCGTATGCGTGGCCGCGGGCGCTCGAGCGGACGTTTTACGGGGCCGGGGCACCGGAGAACCTCGCCTCCGATCCGCTGGCGTGGCCCGGCGCGCTGACCTTTCCGCCGGCGCTCTATGCGGCGGCGTGGCGCGCGTCGCGGCGTTGGGACGCGGTCATCTCGCACTGGGCGCTCCCCTGCGCGTGGGTCGCGGCCGGCCTCCCGCGCGCACGAGGCGCGGGGGCGATCCCACACCTCGCGGTCTTCCACTCGGCGGACGTCCACCTGCTGGCTCGCCTGCCTGCTCGCGGCGCGATCCTCCGGCGCATCGCCCGTGGCACCTCGCGGCTGTGCTTCGTGACGGCTGAGCATCGCGCGATGGTCGAGGAGCTCGCCGCGCGCGTGCACGTCACGCTGCCCCCCTGTGAGGTGCAGCCGATGGGTTTCGAGCCCGCGGCGCTCGGCCTCGAGCGCCCACCCGCACGACCGGGCCGCACGTCGACCAGCGGTCCCCTGCGCGCCGTCACCCTCGGCCGGCTCGTGCCTGTCAAAGGCGTCGACGTGGCGATCGAAGCGGTCGCGAAGACCGCGGGCCGCGTCACGCTGGTGGTCGCCGGGGACGGGCCCGAGCGCGACCGGCTCGAACGCCGCGCGGCGCGCCTCGGGGCTCCCGTGCGCTTCGTCGGAGCGGTGCGCGGTCGCGACAAGGCCGCGCTGCTCGCGGACGCCGACGCGTTCGTGCTGCCGTCGCGCCGCCTCTCGAACGGCCGCACCGAGGGGGCGCCCGTCGCGCTCCTCGAGGCGATGTACGCCGGGCTGCCGGTCGTCGCGTCCCGCGTAGGCGGCGTCCCGGAGCTCACCGGCGCAGAGGACGCCGCCCTGCTCGTCCCGCCGGACGACGCCGGCGCCCTCGCCGCAGCGCTCACACGACTCGCGGACACCCCCGCGCTCGCCCGGCGCCTAGCCGAGCGCGGTCACGCGCGCGCCACCCGCCACCGCTGGTCCGAGGTGGGACCCCGCGTCGAGCGATGGCTCGGCGTCACTTCCGGATGCGACGGGTCCCCTTCGGCACCTTCAACGTGAACCGTGAGTCCGGCACGGCGCGGTTGAAGCGCAGCTTGCTGAAGTCGAACTGGTTGCGGTTGCCGACCGCGTCGAGGATGACGACGCGCTCGATGACGCCCGCCGCTCGGCCGCCGGCGTGCACGACCCGCACGAAGAAGAGCACCCGGTCGTAGCGCGGGCTCGGGGTGCGCGGCCGCAGCTCGAGGACGTACAGGTCCGCCGGGCTGCCCTCCGGTGGCTCGAGCAGGCGCATCTCGAAGTCCCGGGCGAGCCGGCCCGTCCCCGTGAGAAACGAGAGCGCCTCAGGGAGCTGCGCGGCGTCGACCGAGCGCTCGATGACCTGGCCGTGCGCCTCGCCCTCCTCCGGCGGCTGGTAGATGCGCAGCGTCTGACCGTCGCTGACGAAGATCTGCCCGTTCGGCGCGTCGTAGTCCCAGCGCATGCGGCCGGGCTTCTTGAAGACCACCGTGCCGTGCGCCCGGTCGGTGCGGTCGTAGAGCTTCGTGAAGCGGGTCTGCTCGAAGTGCGCCTCGATGGTGCGCATCTGGTCGTAGAACGACTGCACCAGCGCAGCCACGCCGCGCGCGTCGAGGCGGCTCGAGGGCGCGGGCGCGCTCGAGGGCTCGCCCTGCGCGCGCGCGGCGGCCGCGCCGAGCGCGAGGCTCGCCAAGACGATGGCGCAGGCCGCGGCGACGGACGCGAGGGGCCGAACGGAGGGCCTGCGGTGGGTGACGGAGAACGCGAACATGGGCCTCGGGGGTGGCGACGGGTGGCAGAGAGACGCCGCAGCTCGTCGCGGCATTCACGGCTTGTAGCAGCCGCGCGCGCCGCGACGAGCGAAGCGACGGAATGGTCTCGGTCGGAGCGTGTTGCACGAGAACCAGGCGTTGAAGATTGTTCTTCGAGCCCGTATACCGATCGAGAGGAGGCTCTGTGCCTCCCGCGCTTTGACAGCTTGATCGCCCCTGTCCCACTGCCCCCTCAGCGGAGGTCCTATGGATCGTAAAGAGCGCCGCCACGTCGAGCCGGATTTCCAGATCGCTCGGCTCGAACGGAAACACGCCACGCTCGACGCACGTGTCAACGAGCTCGACTCGCACAAGCACCTCACCACGGAAGAGGAGCTCGAGGTGCGAGCCTTGAAGAAACAGAAGCTGTCGATGAAGGATCAGCTCGAAGCGCAGCGCGCCGCGCCAGAGAGCTGATCGCGCGGCCGGCTGCCCCGCACGCGACACCGCAGCCAGCGCCGGACGAAGACGGGCCGGCGGATCAGGGCGCTCGGAGCGAGGTGAGCGCGCGGTCGAGCGCGCGCCTCCAGGCCGGCGACAATGGGTGGCCGGCCGCCGCGTCCGCTTCACGGGCGAGCGCGAGGTAGTGCGCCGCGTCCCTCGGGCGGCCGAGGCGGTACTCGGACATCCCGCGCAGGTAGAAATACCGCGCGCGGTCGTCGGGACGCATCGCACCCACGTCACGGTCGAGCGGCTCGAGCCAAACGAGGGCGTTCTCATAGCGCGCCTGCTCGTAGGCGCGGCGCGCGTGAGCGATGTCGGACCCGACGGTCGCGCAGCCCGGCGCGGTGCAGAGCGCGAGCACCGCGACGAGGGCGAGCCTCCCGCCGAGGCGGCCGGCGAGAGGAGGGACGGCCGTGAGCCGGGTGCGCAGGTGCCGAACGGGGCGCATCGCGCCCACCGTACCAGCTAGGGCGACGCCTCGCTCGCACGCGAGGGCGCCTCTCGTCGCGCGCTTTGGCCTGGCACAGGGCGCGGGGCGCACAAAAAGAGACCGGCGCCCGCGAGCGCCGGTCCCAAGACCAAGTAGGAAGACGAAAACGAGTCGGGCAGGGTTGCCTCGACCGCCGCCGGTGGGCATCAAGACAAGAAGTTGGTGCCACCGCGAAGGGTCCGGGCAGGTCGACTCCCCAGCGGCACCCAAGCAAGCTGTACCGACCTCAATGCAACGAGGGTGCCAACTGCGCACGATCGGTCAGCGCCGGGCTGAAAACACCGGAATCACGTCGATTTCGGCCTGGCATCAGACTCTCCGCTCGAGGCGCGGGCTCGGCGGTTGGTGCGCGGCATGACATTCGTGTCGCACGCTCGACGCGCTGTGCGCACCAGGCCCACCCACCCGGTCATTAGACCGCGGCGCGTGACGCCCTGTCGTGCGCGCCGCGTTCCCGGGCCGTATGCCGGCGGATGGCGCACCCACATGACCCTACACTCCCCACATTGCGGGCCGCTTCGGCCATGGCGTATGGTCCCCCCAAGGAATCGTGCGCTCCGTCCGATGACGACCTGTGCCCATTGCGGATCGTCGGTCCAGGCCGACGCCACCGAGTGCCCCGACTGCGGCACCTCGACGCGAGGCGACTCGACGCCAGTGCCGACGGGTACGTGGGCGAGCGAGTCGGCTTTTCCGCGCCCGCGAGCCGCCGAGGCAGCCCCTGCGAGCCCCGCGCGCCCTCTCGGAGACCCCGCCGCGGGCGGGGCGCCGCCTTACGCGGCGCGTGACGTCCAGAACGTGCGCCGCATCGCGCCCGCGCACGAGGTGAGCGCTCACCGGGCGCATGCGAGCGGGGCGATCGCCTTGCTGCACCCGGACGCACCGGCCGAACAGAGCCAGGCACACGCGCTGCGATCACGGGCGGAGGCCGAGATCCTGCCGCTGCGTCCACCCACACCCCCGGACGCAGCGGTGACAGGCGACGCCCTCGCGGCGGAGCGAGGGTCGCGCCCGGCCCCGCGAGGCTCGTCCGCGCCCCCGGAGGCCACCCCGCGCGAGCCCGGCTCGTCCCCACCGGTGCAGCCCGGCTCGTCCCCACCGGTGTCGCCCCCCGTCCTCGCCTCGGAGATCCTCGAGGCCGACCTCATGCCGCGCTGCCCCGGCCGGCGGACGATTGGGCCCGTGTGCGCCGCGTCCGGCCTCGCCGGGCTCGTGCTCGCGCTCGCGCTAGGGGGCGCGTCGTCGCCGCTCACATGGGTGACGGCGGGCGTGTCCGCGCTCATCGTGGGCTTCGGGCTGGCGAGCGGCGCCCGCTTGACCTACGCGCGTCGCGCCTGGGCGCTCGCCGTGCTCGGCGTGGTCGAGCTCGTGCTCGGCAACCTCGCGCACCTGCGCATCGGCCTGGACGGTGCGTTCGCGCTCCTCACCGTCGGCGTCGTCGTCTTGAGCGCCGGGCTACTGTTTCGGTCGTACTACCGAGCGTCCCGGCTGGCCCGCTGGGTCGTCCTCGCGGGCATCCTGCTCTTCGCGGGCTGGTTCGCGGTGACCGACGAACTGCACGCGCTCGCCGGCCTCGGCGCCGCTTGGCAATCGTGGGCGCCGCCGCTGGTACACATCGCCTTCCTGTTCGCGCCGATCCTCGCCCTGCTCGCCTTCATGGACTCGCGCACCCGCGCGGGCGCGCACATGTGGGCGTACGGCTTGCTCGGAGTCTTCGCGGTGGACGTAGCCCTCTCCGTAGCCGAGCGGCTGTGGCCCGCGACCGGCGTGGGCGTGGCGCTGCCCGATCCGCTGACCGCCACGCTCATCGCGAGCGCGGTCGGCGCCGTGGCCACCGCGACGGCGGCCGCACAGCTCCTCGCCGTGCAGACGCGCAACCGCGCCGCGCCCCAAGACGGCTGACGCTCGAGGATCAGGTCGCAAGCCGCGCGGCTCGGCCCACAACGACGCCAGGGTCAGGGCTTACGCCTCGAAGCCGTCGATCTCGGCCGGGGCCCGCGCGCGGTGGCTGGGCGGTGCGGGCGCTGGCGTCACGCTGACTCAGAGGGCGGGAGCCGCGTGGCGCCTCCGTGGAGCAGCGCGAAGACGACCGGCATCACGATCAACACGAGCGGCACCTGCGCGAGCAGCCCGGAGATGATCGCGACGGCGAGCGGCTGCTGCATCGCGGCGCCGGAGCCGAGATCGAGCGCGAGCGGCAGCAGCGCCAGCATGAAGGCGAGGCTCGTCATGACGATGGGGCGCAGGCGGTTCACCCCGGCCTCGATGAGCGCCTCGCGTGGTGGAGTCCCCTCGTCGAGGAGCAAGTGGTACTCGGAGAAGTAAAAGATCGCGACCTCGGTCACGATGCCGACGATCATCGTGATGCCCATCAACGCCGTGATGTTGAGCTCGATGCCCGTGAGCCAGAGCCCGATGAAGACGCCGGCGATGGCCGTGAGCGGCATCAGCAAAATCGCGATCGCCGCCCGAAAGCGCTCGTAGAGGTAGAGGAGCAGGACGAATACCAGCGCCACGGCCGCCCCGAAGACCTCGAGGAGTCCCCTAAAGGCGATCTGTTGCTGCTCGTAGAGCCCGCCGAGCTCGTAGGTGACCTGCTTGGGGATCAGCCCGTCGCGGGCGAGCGCCTGCTTCACGTCGCGGATGGTCGAGCCGAGGTCGCGCCCCTCGACGCGCGCCGTGACCGCGACCATCTGCTTGAGGTTCTCGCCGGTGATCTCGGGCTGCCCCGTGACGAGCTTCACCGTGGCGACGCGGGCGAGCCGAAATCGGTGCCCGTCCGGTGCCCGGACGAGCATCGCGCCCACCTGGTCGACGGTCTGCCGCAGGTGCCTCGGGACCCAGACGCGGATACCTATGACGCGCACGCCCTCTTGGATGTGGCTCGTCACGACGCCGCTGAAGTACGCGTTGAGCTGCTCGGTGACCTGCTGGGGATCGACCCCCTCGAGCGCGGCCTTGCGCCGGTCGACCTGCACCTCGAGCGCGTCTCCCGCGACGACGATCCCGTCGAGCACACTGACGACGCCGTCGATCGAGCTGATGGCGTTCGCTACCCTCGGCGCGAGCTGCATGAGCTGGTCGGAGTCGTCGCCGAAGAGCTTTATCTCGATCGGTTGGGGCACCGCCGTCAGGTCGCCGATCAGGTCTTCCATGAGCTGCGCCGTCTCGACGTCGAGGACAGGGACTCGTGCATGCACCGCCTCTCGAATGCGCTGCATCACGTCGTCGATGGGCGGTCGCGGCCCGTCCTTCAAGCGGATGAAGAAATCGCCCGTGTTGGCCTCGGTGATGCCGCCGCCGAGCTGGGCTCCGGTGCGACGTGAATAGCTCGCAACGTAGGGGTTCTTCTCGAGGATGGCTTCGACCTCGAGCAGCAGGCGGTTCGTCTCGTCGAGAGAGGTCCCGGCGGGCGCGACGTAGTCGAGGACGAAGCCACCCTCGTCCATGGCAGGGAGGAAGCCGGAGCCGACGCGGGCGTAGGCGAGCGCGCCGCCAAGCACGAGCGGCACGACCCCGACGAGCAGCCACGCCGGACGCGCGAGGGTCTTCGCCATCACCCGCCGGTACAGCGCGTTGACGCGCCCCGTGACCGGGCCGGTGTCTTCCTTGTCGGCTTGGCCCGCGGTGAGCAGGTGGTCGGCGAGGAGCGGGACAGCGAGCCACGCGACCAGAAACGAGATGACGAGCGCGGAGGCCATCGTGATCGACAGGGCCTTGAAGAAGGCACCTGTGACCCCCGACAGGAACGCGAGGGGCACGAAGACGACGACGGTCGACGCGGAGGAACCGACCAGCGGCTGGAAGAGCTCACGGGCGGCGTCGCGGATGCGCGCGTGAAGGGGTCGGTCGCTCCACTGCCGCGCGCGTCGGACGATGTTCTCGATCATGACGATCGCGTCGTCGATGATGAGCCCAACGGCCGCGGCCATGCCGCCAAAGGTCATGATGTTCAACGTCATGTGCAGGACGCTGAGCAGGAGCATCGTGATCGCCAGCACCACCGGGACGACGAAGAGCGCGACGAGCGCGACCCGCACGCTCCCGAGGAAGAGCACGAGCACCAAGCCGGCGAGCGCGACGCCGATGAGGATCGCGTCGCGTACGCTCTTGGCAGACGCAGTGATGAGCGTGCTCTGGTCGTACCAGTTGCTGATGTGTACTCCGGCCGGCAGACGCGCCTTATAGCCCGCGAGCTTCGCCTTGATGTCCTGCACGATGCGGACCGTGTTGCCGCCCGGCTGCTGGTAGATCTGCAGCGAGACGGCGCGGTGGCCGTTCCCCGTGACGCGGATCCAGCTCGGCGCGGCGGCCGGCCGAACGGTCGCCACGTCTTCGAGTGAGACGAGGCCGTTGCCCCCCGTGCTGAGCACGGTGGTCTCAATCTGCCCGAGCGACCGGAAGCGGGTGTCGGACAGCATGAGGTAGAGCTTGTAGTGGTCTTGGAGCTGGCCGACGGCCTCGAGCACGTTGGACGCCGACAGCGCCCGGACGACGTCGTCGAGGCTCAGCCCGTAGGCTCGGAGCTTGTTGGGGTCGACGTCGACCCGGTACTCGCGCTCGCTGCCGCCGAGGACGGTGACGTTGGCCACGCCGTCGATCGACGAGAGCAAGGGGACGAGCTCGTAGCGCGCGATCTCGTGCAGGCCGACCAGGTCGTGGCGATCGGAGGTGAGCACGTAGGCGGCGACCGGATAGACCGTCGCGTCCATCCGCTTCGCCTCGAACTGCACCCCCGGGGGAAGCTGCGAGAGCGACTGGGTGATCGCGGCGTCCACGTTCAGCAGCGCCTGGGGCATGTCGCTCCCCCAGTCGAAGCTCACCGACAGCTCTGCGCTGCCGCGGCTCGTGTTCGAGCGGATCGACCGGAGCCCGGGGACCGTGCGGATGGCCTCCTCGACCGGGCGCATCACCTCGCTCAGCATCTGCTCAGCGGGGCGGTTGCCTGCGTCGAGCACGACCTGGATGCGCGGGAACGCCACCTTCGGAAAGAGCGCGACCGGCAGCGTGGTGGCGCTCAGGAAGCCGCCGAGCGCGAGCACCGCCAGCAGGAAGAGGATCGACCTGCGGTGGCGGGCAGCCCAGTCAGCCGCGGTCACGGGCGCGACTCTCGCACCGCCGACCCATCCTCGATCTCGTAGTTGCCGAGCGTGACGACCGCCTGGCCTGCGCTGAGCGTGGGCGCCGACACTTCGAGGAGTCCGCCGGCCGAGATGCCGGTCGTGACGTCCACGCGCCGCGCGCGACCGCCTTCGACGACGAAGAGGTACGCACCCTTCGCGTCGGTCAGCACGGCGCGGCGCGGGACGGCGAAGGCGTGGTGGGTCGCGAGCACGATGTCGCCCTCGATCACGCTGCCGAGGACGAGCCCGAACGTGGCGTCATCGGGGACCGACACGATGACGTCGACGAGGCGCGTCGTGGGGTTGACCATGGCGTGCACCGCGCTGACGGTGGTTTGCGCACGAACGCTCGGCTGAAAGGGTGAGGTCAGCGATACCTTGGTGCCGGGCGCGATCCGCCGCGCATCCTCAGGCTCGACGCCGAGCGGGACGATCAGCGCGCGCCCCGTGGCGAGCAGGAGCGCGCCGGTTTCAGCCCTCACCCGCTCGCCCTGGTTGATGGTCACGCGCGTCACGATCCCTGCGACCGGCGCGCGCACTAGCTGGCTCTGGCGCTCTGCGCCGCGACGCTCGAACGCGTCGAGCGTGGCCCGCGCGTCGGCGAGCGACTGGCGCGCGGCGTCGACGTCGTCACGCGTCGCGAGGCGCTGCTGGAAGAGGCGTCGCTGCCTGGCGAGCTTGCCCTGTGCGAACCGCACGGCGGCTCGCGCCTGCTCGAAGCTCATGCGCTCGTCCGGCGCGATCGCCACCTCGAGCAGACGCTGGCCGGCCTCGATCCGCTCCCCGGGGCTCACCCAGACGTGCTGGATGGTGCCGGCGCGCGGCAACGAGACCGCGATGAGCTGGTCTGGCGCCGGCTCGACGCGCCCGTAGGCGCTGACCGTTTCGGTCATGTCGTGCTTCGCGAGCGAGGTGGTCTGCACCGGCGCAGGCTTCGGCGGCTCAGCGACCGCCGTCGCGACGTAGAGCGCGCACAGGAGCGCTCCGAGCAGCGCGTTCGAGATGCGAACGGTCATGGCGTGTTCTCCTGGTCGCGCGTCAACGGCGCTCGGGAGCTCGGGGGCGCGCCCACACCAAGCAGCGTGTCGAGCGCGATGCGGGTGTTCCACTCGAGCTGCTGCAGATCGATGCGCTCGAGCTCCTTGTCGAGCAACGTGTTTTGAAGGTTGAGGTAGCTCAGCGCGTCGAGGTTCTGGGCGCGGTATGCGTCCGCCGCCAGGTTTGCCATTCGCGCGAGCTCAGGGAGGTTGTCGTCGAGGGTCTGCGCCTGCCGGAGCAGGAGGTGTTGCTGCGTCGCGAGGACGGCGACGTCGCGCTTCGCGTCATCGAGTCGCGCCTGATAGGTGGCCTCGAGCACGGCTCGCGTGGCGCGCTCGACCGCGACGGCGCCGCGGTTCCCGTTGAAGATCGGGAGGGTGAGGTTCACCGACCCGCCCACCTCGCGTGCGCGCCCGTTGTCTCGCGAGTACTCGCCGCCGATCCCGATCGCCGGAAACTGACCGAGGATCGCCGCGCGCACCGAGGCCTCTTGGCTCGCATAGCCCGCACGGAGCGCCAGCAGGTCCGGTCGATACCGTGGCAGCACCTCGAGGGCGGCGGCGACCTGCGCGTCGCTCAACGTCGCCGGCGGATCGAGCTGCGCCAGCCGCAGGCGTACGTTGGGGTCGAGGCCGAGCAGCGCTGCTAGCTCGTGTTCGGCCCGATCGAGGTTGCGTCGCACGTCGTCGACGCGAGAGGTGGCCGACAAGAGCGCGGTCAGGTCAGCGCCGGCGGTCTCGAGGGTGAGGTCGCCGCGCCGGTAGGCCCGCAGCGATTGCTCGTAGCGGCGCTCGAAGAGCGCGCGCATGGCTTCGAGCAGCGCGACGCGCTGCCGATCCGTCGTGACCTCGACGTAGAGAAGGCGCGCGGCTTGCGCGGTCTGCCACTCCGCCCAGAGGACCCGCAGGTGGGCCTGGTCGAGGCCGGCGCGCGTCGACGTGACGCGCGCACGCCGCGTCAGGAGCCAGCCGAGGTCGAGGCTGACGTCGACCATGTACGGGTTGGCGAGGCCGGGACCGGTGCTCAGCGTCTTCGCGCCGCTCAAGCCGACCGTCGGGTCGGGGATGAGCCGCTCGGACTCGAGCTGCGCCTGCGCGACGCCCACCTCGGCACGTACGACGCGCAGGTCCGGGTTGTCGAGCACCGCGAGGGTGGCGACCGCCGCGAGGTCGAGGGGCTCGTTCTGGGACGTCGTTGGCGTGCGGTTCGCGCCTGGCTCCGACTCGGCCTGCGGCCGTGGTCCCGCCTCGGCAGGGGAGGCCGGCGTCTCCGCCTGCTCAGACGTCTGGGCAGTCGTAGCCGGCGAGGTCAGCGTGTCGCCTGTCGACGGGTAAGCGACCCAGCCTGGGAGGCTCGCACGGAGGTCAGGCTCCGAAGGCAGGGGGCTCGCGTGATAGACGGCGCAACCGCTGACCAGCAGAGCGCAGCCGAGGAGGAGGGCGCGCGTCACGAGACCGCCTGTCGAGCGCCGACAGGAGGCGTGCGCCATCCGTCTCCATGCACGTTGCTGGCCCTCGAGCCCCCGACGCCGTCGCGGGCGTCGAGCAGGACCGCGAGGCAGGTCGACTTCTGCATGCGCGGAGCCTACCAGCGCGGAGCCTACGTGGCGTCGTTCGACGCGCGCGGCGCGCTTCGCGGTCGCGCCCCAGGCGCGACGCGTCCTGGCCGGCTGCCATCGTCGAGGTCGTGGCTCGGCCCCGCCGCGAGCCGCGCGACTCGACCCACACCGACGCCAGGGTCAGGCTGGTGATCAGGGATGTCGGACGGATTGGTCGTCACGCGATCGGTGGTGCTCCCGGAGCGCGATCTGACCTGGACCACGGCGCGCTCGGGCGGCGCCGGGGGCCAGCACGTGAACAAGGTCGAGACCAAGGTCGACCTGCGCTTCGACCTGCCCGGCACCGAGGCGCTGTCCGCGGGGGCCAAGCGGCGCCTGCGCGCGCTCGCCGCCGGCCGGCTGGACGCCGAAGGCCGCGTGGTGGTCGTCAGCCAGCGCTACCGGAGCCAGGCGCGCAACCTCGAAGACGCCCGCGCCGTCCTCGCGGCCCTCGTGCGGGAGGCGCTCAGCCCGCCGAAGTCGCGTAAGCCGACCCGCCCGACCGCGGGCTCCAAACGACGGCGGCTCAAGGCCAAGCGCGAGCAGAGCGACAAGAAGCGCACCCGCGGCCCCGTCCGCCGCGACGACGACGGCTGACGCGAGCCCGGCCTCAGCGACCCAGCGGGCGCGGCACCCCGTGGCCTGCTTCAACCGCCGCTTCACGGACGGTCCTCAAGCCTCGGCCTGAAAACGCGGCGCCACTAGGCTGAAGTTCCATAGCGCGTTAGGAGAAAAGCAGCGTGATTTCGATCGGTTGGGCGAAATCGCGGTGGTCGCTTCCGTCTACCGGTCGATCGTGGCGATGAGGTCGAGGGCGCGCTGCGGTAGCGCGGACAGACGAATGGCTCATGGGTCAGCGTACGCTCGACCGTAGGCGCCGGGTGAAGCGGAAGTTCACGGCGTATGCGGCGAGCGCTGCGAGTAGGGCGAGAGAGACCCGCAACGCGCTCGATGAAGGCAGGCCGAGCCCGCGCGCCACCAAGGGCGCGCCGTACCGCATGCTGAGCCAGACGAGCGCCCCGGCCAGCAGGGTCACCGGCATGGACGCGAGCAGGCTTCGAACCCAATCGCTCGCCGCGATCCCGAAACGCGTACGGCCGACCGCGATCAGGGCGACGAGTACGAGGGGAAAGCTGATCGCCGTGGCGTAGCAGATTGACGCGACGCCTACGCTCTGTCGGAACCAGAGCGCCGCGACCGTGTAGGAGAGCGCGAGCATGATGACGCTGAGCACCGAGTCGAAGAGGAGCCAGCGCGGTTTGCCGGCGGCCCGAAACAGCTCAGCAAAGAGCTGCGCGTTGACGCGGAGAAAGTACGCGACGCAGAGGATCCGTAGCAGCGGCGCTGCCGCGGACCATTCTGGCTTCGCGATGACGGCGATCACGTCCTCAGCGGCGATGAACAAGAAGACCGTCACCGGCCCGATGAGCGTGCTGAGGTAGCGCGACATCGTGTAGAACGCGTCGGCGAGGATCTTCGGGGAGTGGGCGTGGCGCGAGAAGACGGGGAACGCGACACGGTTCGCGACGAGCATGATCGCTTGCAGCGGCGAGGTCGCGAGGTCCTTCGCGACGCGGTACAGGCCAGCGGTCGTCGTGCCGAAGAGCGCCGCGACCACGTGGTTGTCCGCCTGGCGGTAGAGTTCGAAGATGCCCTGGGAGAACATCAGCGGGGTACCGAAGCGGAGCAGCCCCGGCAGCTCGTCTCGCGAAAACGAACGCGTCGACCCCATGCGGCTCGCTGCCGTCGAGTGCAGGCAGGTGTACCCGTAACGCGCGACGTCGCCGAGGCAGAACGCCCACGCGCCTCCGCCGAGCATCGCGGTGGTGATGCGCGCCGTGGTCGAAGCGATCGCGCCGCCCAGGCTGACCGCGCTCACCGTGGGGAACCGGAGGTCGCGCTGCAGGCGTTCCATCGGCCCCACGAGGAATCCGGAGAACACGAGCTTGAGCGTCCACACGGCCATGAGCGCGACCATCGAAGGCTTGCCGTAGAACGCGGCGAGCGCGGGCGCGGATGCAGTGATCACCAGCGCGAGGGCGACTCCCGCCGCGCCGGCGACCCAGTAAGCCGTCGCGAATTTGCGCTGCGAGAGCTCGGGCGACTGCACGATCGCGTAGCCGACGCCAAGCCCTGTGAATGCATCGGCAACCGCGATGACGCTCGAACACAGGGCCGCGATGCCGATGTCGTCGGCGCTAAGGAACTTCCACACGACGAACACGGACGCGACGTCGACGATGCGGATGACGATACTCGCGGCGCCGAACCACTTGAGTCCCCGCTGCAATTGTTGGGTGGATTCGTCCACGGGTGTCAAAGCGTCCGAGCGGCGCAGATCCGTAGGTGCAACCACACGCGGGAGGCGAGGGGCCTGAAGCGCATATGGAGGTTGCTAGATACGGAGGACCCCGCGGTAGACGGCGACGGTGACCTCTGCACTATCGTCCCAGGAGTACTCGCGAGCGCGCTCGATGCTGCGCGCGCGCAGGTCGTCTCGTAGGACGTGGTCGTTCATCCTCGCGATGGCCTCGGCGAGGCTAGTCATGTCGCCGACGCGCGCGTGCAGGCCCGCGCCCGCGAGCACCTCGACCAGTGGCGGGATGTCGCTCGCGATGACCGGACACCCACAGGCCATGGCTTCGAGCGCCGGCATCCCGAAGCCCTCGGCGAACGAGGGCTGGAGCAGTGCGTGCGCGTTTTGCAGCAGGCAGCGCAGCTCCAACTCGCTCACCTCGCTCAGCCAACGCACCCGACCCTCGATGCCGAACTCGTGGACGAGCCTCGCCAGCCCCTTGCCGGGTTGTCGCCGTTGCACGAGCACGAGCTTGTGGTTCGAAGGCACCTGCGCGAACGCGCGCACGGCGAGCGCGTGGCCCTTAGACGCTTGGTTCTGCCCGACGACGAGGTAGTAGGTCACATGCGCCCCTACGAGATCGTCGACTATCCGGCGTGAAGCGTTGGCGTCGGCGGCCGGGCTGAAGTCGGACTCCACGGCATTGGCGGTGACGGTGACCTTGCGTGCGAGGCGCTTGTCGTACCGGACCAGCGCGTCGGCGGATGCCTTCGAGACCGTCAAGATGTGCTCCGCGGTGCCCATGGCCCGCGCGATCCCTCCGCGAAAATACCGGGCTCGGAGCGCACCGACGAGCGGCCGCGGGTCGCAATAGCCTGGGTCCGTCAGCCACATCAGGTCGTGGATGGTGACCACCGAGGGGACCGGCACACGCGGACCCAGCGTGTTGTGGGGGGAATGAAAGAGCGAGACGTCCGTGAAATCGAAGAGCGCGTCGTGCGGAAGCAGCGAGCTGACCGCGTTGGGCGCGAAGCGATTGTGGACCGGCCGCAGGTTCGTGTCGGTCGGCAACGCGCTCGCGTTGGCCGCCGCGGTCCAGGCGCGCCACTCGAGGTCGGGCGCGAGCTTCGGCAGCCGCTTTAGCAGCGCGAGCACGTGCCGCCCGATGCCGCTTTGTCGGGTCTTGACGTAGCGAGCGTCGATGAGGATCGTGGCGTCCACCGCGGGAACGTTCCAGGCCCGGACGTGTCGATCGTCGTCACGCGCGGGGTCAAGCTCAACCGAGCGAAATCAGGCGCTCGCAGAGCGTGTCAGGATCTCAGAGGCTGATCGTCCGGAGGTCGTTGTGGCACAGTATAATGGTTGAGGGAAATCAAGGCACGAGGTGACGCGTACGCCCGTGCCGGCGCCGCACTGAAGCGCGCTCCGAGAACGCGGCGGCTTCCGCGGCCTCGTTGACGGGAGAACGGCAACGAGCGTAATCAGCCGGGAGCGCGTCGCCGCGGACGCCTGCGTAGCCGCGCCTACGGAACGGGAGAGGTCTCCTCGAGCGCGGCGCGGACGAGCGCGCGACGGTGGACGAGCAGCGTGAAGCTCGCGGCGAGCAGCCCCGCGAGGACGAGCCCGACGATCGCGGCCCGGCTGCCGGTCAGCGCGACGAGCATGAGCGCGAGCGCGAGCACGTCGCGGCGAAAGAGGTAGAAGAACCAGCCGGCGGCTCGAAGCGTGGGTGCGGATGAGGTGCGCGCCGCCCGGCGGACGCAGGTGTCGACGAAGACGAACGAAGCGTCCGGTGCGTAGCGGCGGACGAAGACCAGGGCTTGCAGGAGCACCACCACGACGCCCACCACCATCACGATGGCGAGGGCGAGCTGCGCCGGGCCGACGCCCTCACGGACCCAGCCGACGGCGAACCCAACGAGGCACACGAGGTACGTTCCGTTGTCGACCGCCGTGTCGATCTTGGCACCGAGCGCCGATTGACGGACCGTCACGCGGGCCATCTCCCCGTCGACCCCGTCGAACATCGAGGCGAGCTGAAAAAACACGCCCGCGAGCGCGACTCCGAACCAACCCGGCTGCGCCGCGAACCAGCCGGACGCGAGCCCGATGCACGCGCTGACGCAGCTCGCGTGGTTCGGACCGAGCCCGAGCCGGAGGAACGCACGGCTGAACAGACGGCTCTGCGGGCGGTTGATATGGCGTGAGACGACGCCGTCGGTGGGCTTTTGCGTGTGGCGTAGGAGCGCCCGCTCGACCGAGCCGACCACCGAAGGGTCGGCGACGTCGTAGAACACGCCCTCCGGAAGCGGGCGCTCAGGCGCGTCGTCGCCCGGCGCTTCCCAGGGGAGCCGCGCCGCCTGCGCGGGCGATGTCAACCACGCGGAGGTGCCCGGCGCCGGGAGGTGATCGAAGAGGGCGGCCTCGATGACAACGTGCGAGGGCACCTCGAGCGTTGCCCGAGCCTCCGCGCCTGGCCGGTCCGACGCCGACGCGTCGGTGCCGACGATCGCGCCGGCGTGCATCGCGACGCGGCGGTTGCGCTCACGCACCCGCATGCCCAACACCGTCGGCCCCTCGGCGTCGTCGAGGCGCACCTCGACTGGCGCGCTCATCGCGGCTCCAAGGCGTGCCGAGCGCCGCGCCGGGCGGAGAGGCGGCCAACGTGCTGTGAGGTGCCCAACACCACAGCAGCAACGCACGCCCGACGCAGAGGCTTCGGGAGGCACGAGGGTCGATGTTGGGGACGGGGCACGAGGATGGTCAGACAGGCTCGAGGACGGAGCGCGGGCTCACCAAAGGCCAGCGCACACGCGCGGAGCGTGTGAGCAGCACCAGCCGTCGTCAAAAGCAAATGACAGGCGCGAGGCGCGACACTGCCCCACGGCGCACGTGAGTCCGGTACGCTGGGGAACCGCCATGCACCGCAAGCTCGCTACCGACACCCTCGTCGTGCGCGTCGCGCGCGGCGTGCCAGAGGGAGCAAGAGACCTCGTGGCCGTCGAGGAGCCGCTGGCGATCGTCGCCGAGCACGGCCCGCCCGAGGCGCGCGAGCGGACGCCGCTCGCCGTGACGATGCGCACGCCGGGGCACGATCTCGATCTGGCGCGCGGGTTTCTCCGGAGCGAGGGCGTCGTGCGCGCGCCAGGCGACCTGCTCGCGCTCCGACACTGCGCCGGGACGCGCGACGCCCGGAGAGGCGAGCGCGACGCGGGCGCAACGCGCCACGCGGGCTCGGAGCGCGACGCGGGCTCGAACCGGGTGCGGGCGGTGCTCGCGCCGGGCGTCACGCTCCCGCCGAGGCTCTTCAACCGGCGCTTTCCGACGACGAGCGCGTGCGGCATCTGCGGGGCGGCCTCGCTCGACGCGCTGCACGCCCTCGGCGCGCGCCCGCTGGGGCCCGCGGGGCCCGACGCGCCGGCGCTCGACGCGCGCGCCCTCCGCTCGATGCTCGAGGCGCTCGAGGCCGCGCAGACCTGCTTTCGCCACACGGGCGGCACGCACGCCGCGGCGCTCTTCGACCAGCGCCACCGGCTCGCGCTCTTGCGGGAGGACGTCGGGCGCCACAACGCGCTCGACAAGGTGATCGGCGCCGCGACGGACGAGGCGCTGCACGCGGCTTCGGCGCTCGTCATGACCAGCCGGGCGAGCTTCGAGCTCGTCCACAAGGCGGTGATGGCCCGAGTGCCCGTCCTCGTGACCGTCGGGGCGGCGTCGAGCCTCGCCGTCGAGGCGGCCGAGCGCTTCGGGCTCACGCTCATCGCCTTCGCGCGCGACGACCGCTTCAACGTGTACGCCGGCGCCGAGCGCGTCGCGTTCTCCGAGAGCGCCGGGCGGCGCGCACGGACGCCCGCGCCCGTCGAACCCGGCTCGCGCCCGCCGATGGAGGCGCGCGGATGACCGACCCGTCAGAACCCTCACCGAGCGGCGCCGAGCCGCCGGTTCAGCACGGCGCCCTCGAGATCCGCGCCCGCGCCGAGGTCGCCGGCGGGCTGCGGGCGGTCGCCTCGGCGTTCGCGGACATGCGCGACGCCGGCTACTCGGTCATCGAGGGCGGGCGGCTGCTGCTCCGGCTCAACCAAAAGGACGGCTTCGACTGCCCGGGCTGCGCGTGGCCGGACCCGGACGGCGAGCGCTCTCGCGTCGCCGAGTACTGCGAGAACGGCGCCAAGGCCGTCGCGTGGGAGGCGGACAAGGGGCGGCTCACGGCGACCTTCTTTCGGACACACTCGGTCGAGCAGCTTCGCCACCAGACCGACCTCTGGCTCGGGCAGCAGGGCCGGCTCACCGAGCCGCTCGTGCTGCGGCCCGGGTCGCGTCACTACGAGCCGCTCGGCTGGGACGAGGCGTTCGCGCTGCTCGCGGACACCCTGCGCGGGCTCTCTTCGCCCGACGAGGCGGTGTTCTACACCTCGGGGCGGACGAGCAACGAGGCGGCGTTCTTGTACCAGCTCTTCGTGCGCGCGTACGGCACGAACAACCTGCCGGACTGCTCGAACATGTGCCACGAGTCGAGCGGCGTGGGGCTCGGTGAGACCCTCGGCATCGGCAAGGGCTCGGTGACGCTCGAGGACTTCGACCACGCGGACACGATCGTCGTGATGGGCCAGAACCCGGGCACCAACCACCCGCGCATGCTCACCGCGCTCCAGAACGCGAAGCGCCGGGGCGCGAAGATCATCGCCGTGAACCCGCTCCCCGAGACCGGGCTGATGCGCTTTTCGCACCCGCAGCACCCGACCCAGGCGCTCACGGGCGGGACGCCGCTCGCGGACCTCTTCCTGCAAGTGCAGATCAACGGCGACGTCGCGCTGCTCAAGGCGCTGATGGCGCTGATGGTCGCCGAGGAAGACGCGCGCCCCGGCAGCGTGCTCGACCACGCCTTCCTCGCGGCGCACACCGAGGGCGTCGAGCCGCTGCTCGCGCACCTGCGCGCCCAAGACGTCGACGCGCTGAGCGCGCAGTGCGGCGTCCCGCGCGCGCGGCTCGAAGAGGCCGTCCGGCTCCTGCTCCGCGGGCCGAACATGATCGTCTGCTGGGCGATGGGCCTCACCCAGCACAAGAACGGCGTCGCGAACATCCGCGAGATCGTCAACCTGCTCCTGCTGCGCGGGAGCATCGGCAAACAAGGCGCCGGGACCTGCCCCGTCCGAGGGCACAGCAACGTGCAGGGCGACCGCACGATGGGCATCCACGAGCGCCCCGCGGCCGCGCTGCTCGACCGCATCGCCGAGGTCTTCGGGTTCGAGCCGCCGCGGGCGCACGGGCTCAACACCGTCGAGGCGATCGCGGCGATGGACGAGGGCCGCGCGCAGGTGTTCTTCGGGCTCGGCGGGAACTTCCTGTCGGCGAGCCCGGACACCGGGCGGACGGCGCGCGCGCTCACCCGCTGCGCGCTGACGGCGCACGTGAGCACCAAGCTGAACCGCGGACACCTCATCCACGGCGAGACGGCGCTGATCCTGCCCTGCCTCGGGCGGACCGAGCGCGACGTGCAGGCGAGCGGCGAACAATTCGCCACGGTCGAGAACTCGATGGGCGTCGTGCACAGCTCTCGCGGGACCCGGCCCCCCGCGAGCGAGCTGCTGCTGAGTGAGCCCGCCCTGGTCGCGCGGCTCGCCGCCGCGACGCTCGGGCCGCGTACGCCGGTGGACTGGGCGTGGCTCGTCGAGGACTACGACCGCGTCCGCGACCGCATCGCCGAGACCATCCCGGGCTTCGAGCGCTTCAACGAGCGCGTGCGGCGACCAGGCGGTTTCCTGCTCACGAACAGCGCGCGCGAGCGGCGGTGGAACACGGCGAGCGGCAAGGCGCAGCTCACCGTGAACCCGGCGCCGGACCTGTCGCGGCCGCCGGGGACCTTCCGGATGATGACCATCCGCAGCCACGACCAGTACAACACCACGATCTACGGGCTCGACGACCGCTACCGCGGGCTGCGCGGCGACCGGCACGTGGTGATGATGCACGAGGCGGACATCGCGCGGGCGGGGCTCGAGGCGGGCCAGCCCGCCGACCTGCACAGCGACTACGGCGGCACCCGGCGGACCGCGCGCTCGTTCATCGTCGTGCCCTACGACGTCCCGGAGGGCTGCGTCGCGACCTACTTCCCGGAGGCGAACGTCCTGGTGCCGCTCGAGCGCGTCGCCGAGCGCAGCCACACCCCCGCGTCGAAGGACGTGCTCGTGCGCATCGAGCCCTCGGCGTAGGCCGCGCGTCGCCGCGCCCGCTCGGGGTCCTCGACCGCGGCCAGCGCGCCTTGCGTCCGCGGCCGCGGGCGGCTTTCATCGCCCTGATGCCTGCCTGCACCAAACACCTCTTCTTCGCGAGGTCGCGCGGCGACCGCGAGGCGTTCAGGCGCCGCACGCTCGACCAGACGGCGGCTGCGCTCACCCCGCTCGCGCCCGGTGGCCTCAAGCTCAGCCTGACGGCCGACCCGCCCCCGCGCCTCACGGTCCTGCCGCTGCGGCGCGACAACCTCCTGATGGTCTCCGCCTGGGGCGACGTCGACACCGCCGCCGTCGCGCGGGCGCTCGAGGGCCCTGGCGTCGAGTTCTTCGGCTACGCGGTGGACGAGTCGTACCCGGTCCGAAACGAGCGCACGTGGCCGCTCGGTGAGCGCTCGCCGGGGGTCGTGCTGCTCACGCTGCTCGCGCGCCACCCGCGCTTCGACCCGGCGGCGTTCGTCCGCGAGTGGCACGGGGTCCACACGCCGAAGGCCCTGCGCATCCACCCCCTGTGGAGCTACGTGCGCAACGTCGTCACCTCGCCCGTGGCAGGCGAGGCGCCGCCCTTCGACGGCGTCGTCGAGGAGCACTTCCGGACGCGCGCCGACCTGCTGAACCCCGTGCGCATGTTCGGCGGCGTGCGGCGCTTCGCCCCGAACATGGTCGAGATCGCCCGCCACGCGCGCTACTTCCTCGATCTACAGCAGACCGAGAACTACCTCCTCGCCGAGTGGCGCCTCATCGAGCGCGGCTAGGCACCTTCAGATGGCGGGCGCCAAGCGGTCGCGGCCAGCTCGCCCTCCTCGAGCCCGAGCCAGATGCGGAGCTGGTTGAGCAGAAACTCCGTGCCCTCGCGGGACGAGAGATCGACGCGATACGTGTTGATGTAGCGCACGCTCTCTTGCAGCCACAGGTCCCAGCCCTGCTTCGAGACGTGCTCGTAGATGTACTGGCCGAGCTGGTTCTTGAAAGGCGGCCGCGCGAGGCCGGGGAGGTCTTTGTCGAGCTTCACGCAGTGAACGATGCGGTTCGGATCGGCGGCGGGCATGGCTCGGAACGCTAGCACGCGCTGTGTGCGTTGGCCGTGCGCTGAGAGAGCTCAGCGGTCGAGCGGGGCGAACAGCCGCGCGAGCACGCGGTGGGTCAGGCCCCAGACCACCCGGCCGCCGACGTCGTAGGCCGGCAGGTCGAGCTCGTGGCCCTCGTAGACGTAGCGCTTGGTCGTGTCGAGCTCGCCGCGCGCCATCGGTCCGAGCGGCGCCCAGAGCGCCTCGGCGACCTCACTCGGGTTGAGCGTGAGCGCGTCGGTCGCGTGGCCGGGATCGTCGAACGCGAAGACGAAGGGGCGGATGAACAGGCCGAGCCGTCGCCCGCGGGACACCGCCTGCACGTCCGCGAGCTGGCCGATCCACTCGGAGCCGCGATCGAGGTCGAGGCCGACCTCCTCGCTCGTCTCCCGGGTGGCGGTGTACAGGAGGTCGCGATCGCTCGGGTCGTGGCGGCCCCCAGGGAGCGCCATCTGCCCGGACCAGGGGTCGCCGATCTGCTCGCTGCGGCGGATGAGCAGGACCTCGGCGCCGTCGCTCCCAGGCCGAAGAATCGCCGCGACGCACGCGTACCGCCGGGACGGCGGGTCGGGCTCGACGGCGCCTCGCTGAAGGTGCGCGCGGATCGACGCGAGGTCGTAGCCGGCCATGTCGCTGTGGGTAATGTCCGCCGGCTGGACGGTCAAGCGTCGATGCGGCAAGCCCAACCCGAGCCGCCTGCCCGGACGGGGCGTCGCGATGACCACGGCGTGTGCTAGCGTCCGGGCCGCTTACACGGGAGCCACGATGACCGTCACACTCGACACGCTGCGCGCAGGTCTGAAAGCAACGCTCGACCACACCGACCTCGGCACGCTCGGCACGAAGTACGAAGGCAAGGTCCGCGACAACTACACGACCTCGGACGGGCGACGCATCATCGTCGTCACCGACCGCATCAGCGCCTTCGACCGGGTCATCGGCACGCTGCCGTACAAGGGGCAGGTCCTGAACTCGCTCGCCGCGTGGTGGTTCGAGCAGACGGCGCACATCGTGCCGAACCACGTGCTCGACGTGCCCGACCCAAACGTCATGATCGGCGTCGAGTGCGAGCCGCTGCCCGTGGAGATGGTCGTCCGCGCGTACATCACTGGAGTCACCTCGACGAGTATCTGGACCCACTACGAAAAGGGCGTGCGCACCTTCTGCGGTCACGAGCTGCCGGACGGGCTGCGCAAGGACCAGAAGCTGCCGGAGCCGATCCTCACGCCGAGCACCAAGGCGGAGCACGGCGAGCACGACGTCTCCGCGTCGCGCGACGAGATCCTCGCGATGGGGCGCCTGAGCGCGCGCGACTTCGACGAGGCGGCCGAGCACGCGATGAACCTCTTCAAGTACGGGCAGAGCGTCTGCGCGGACCGCGGGCTCATCCTCGTCGACACGAAGTACGAGTTCGGGCGCACGCCGGACGGCAAGATCGTCATCATCGACGAGATCCACACGGCGGACTCGTCGCGCTTCTGGTTCAGCAAGAGCTACCGCGAGCGCTTCGAGCAGGGCGAGTCGCCCGAGTCCTTCGACAAGGAGTACGTGCGCCGGTGGCTGAAGGCGGAGGGCTACTCCGGCGACGGCGAAGCGCCGGCCATCCCGGACGACGTGCGCGTCGAGGCGTCGCGGCGGTACATCGAGGCCTGCGACACGATCCGCGGCGAGCCATTCGTGCCGAACACCGAGGCGCCAGGCCCGCGCATCCGCAAAAACCTCGGCCTCGACCGCTGAGGCGGCCGCCGGTACGACACGCCGGGCCAGGTCGCGCGAGACAGGAGCCGACGCCGTGAACGCCAAGATCTACGTGACGCTGAAGACCGAGGTGCTCGACCCGCAGGGGGACGCGGTGCGCCGCTCGCTCGCCTCGCTCGGCTTCGAGCGCGTAAAGGCCGCGCGGGTCGGCAAGCTGATCGAGCTGAAGCTCGACGAGACGGACCGCACCGAAGCGGAGCGCGCCGTGCGCCGCATGTGCGAGCAGCTCTTGGCGAACCCCGTCATCGAGGACTTCCGCTTCGAGCTCGAACCCTCGAGCTGAGCACGCGCGAGCCGGGCTCGCGGCTCGCGGCTCAGCGCTCCGGCGCGTAGAGCGCCTCGATCACGTCGGCGTACTTGTCCGCGATCGGACCGCGTCGCAGCTTGAGGTTCGCGGTGAGCTCGCCGCCCTCGGTGGTGAGTTCGTTCGGCAGCACGGCGATGCGTTTGATGGTCTGGTAGCGGGCGACCTTCGCGTTGCAGCACCGCTCGGCCTCGCGCTCGATGTGGCCACGGATCTCCGGCTGTCGCGCGAGATAGGCCATCGCCGCGCCGTCGACGAGCCCCGGGTCGAGGGACACGCCGGCCGCCTCGGCCAGCGGGCGGAGCACCTCCGGGTCGAGGGTGACGAGCGCGCACAGGTAGGGGCGCCGGTCCCCCACGACCACCGCCTGGCCGACGCCCTCGATGGTCCGCAGGTAGCTCTCGAGCTCGACCGGCGCGACGTTTTTGCCGCCGGCGGTGATCAGCAGCTCCTTGATGCGCCCCGTGATCCGGAGGTTGCCCTCTCGGTCGAAGGCGCCGAGGTCGCCCGTGTGCATCCAGCCATCGTCGGTGAAGAGCGCCGCGGTCTCTTCGGGCATCCCGCGGTAGCCGCGCGTCATGTTGCGACCTCGGAGCTGGACCTCGCCGTCGTCGGCGAGCCGCACCTCGACGCCACGCAGCGGCTTGCCGACGGTGCCGAAGCGCGGCTTCGCGTAGTCGGTCACGGTGGCGACCCCGCTCGTCTCGCTGAGGCCGTAGCCCTCGTAGATGCAGACGCCCACCGAGGCGAAGAAGCGCTGGGTCTCGGGCGAGAGCGGCGCCGAGCCGCTGAACGCGAGCTCGAGCCGGTCCATCCCGAGCCCCGCCCGCACCTCGTCGATGACGAGCCGGCGCGCGAGGCGACGCGTGAGCGGGAGGTAGTCAGGGTCGCCGCGCGTGACCTGCGCATCGAACGCGGACAGCTCGGCGTGCATCGCCCAGCGCAGCAGCCACGCGCGCGCTCCGGTCGCCTCCGAGAAGCGTGCCCGCAGCGCCGCCTCGAGCTTCTCCCAGACGCGCGGCATCCCGAGGAACACGCTCGGGCGCGCCGCGAGCAGGTGCGCTCTCACGTCGGCGATGGCCGGGCAGAAGTGCACCTCTCCGCCGGTCATGAGCGCGAAGACGTTGGTGAACACCTGCTCCGCCTGGGCGGTGAGCGGGAGGTAGCTCACGGCGCGGTAGCGACCCTCCTCGAAGAAGGCCGGGTAGAAGTCGCCGACCGCGCCCCCCACGACGAGCTGGCCGGCGTGGTCCAGCTCGACGGCCTTCGGCGTGCCGGTGGTGCCCGACGTGTAGATGAGCAGGCACGTGTCGTCGTCGCGCAGCGCGTCGATGCGCCGGTCGCGCTCGGCCTTCGTGTCGTCGCTCGCGTCGCGGCCGAGCCCGAGCACCTCGTCGAAGTGGATCACCCGGGGGTCGGGGTTCCCTTCGATCGGCGCGAACGACAGGATGTGCTCGAGGGGCGGAAAGAGCGCCTGTCCCTCGGCGAGGAGGAGCTTCTCGAGCGCCGGAGCGCCGTCGACGACGGCGATCTTGGCGCCACAGTGCGCGACGATGTAGCCCGCCTGCGCCTCGGTGTTCGTCATGTAGATGGGCGCCGGGACGCCGCCCGCGGCCTGGATGGCCATCTGGTACTCGACCCACTCCGGGTAGTTCGCGCCGATCATCGCGACGCACTCGCCGGGCCGGTGGCCGAGCTCGATCAGAGCCGCCGCGAGATCGCGCGCGTTGCGCCAGTAGTCGCTCCAGGTGACCGTGTAGCGGTGCGTACCCCGGACGCCGTGGAGCGCGGCGCGGTCCGGCCGTCGCTCGGCCCACTGGGCGAGCCGGTGAACCAACGTGTCGGCGCCCATCGGCTCAGCCGCCGTCGCCCGGCTCCGACACCCCGGCCGCCTCGGCGAGGGAGGCGTAGTCGTGCCCCTGCTCGGGCGTCGTCGCGACGGGGAGCCCGACCACTCGCCAGCCCGGCTGCTGCACCTTGCCGAACGGGTCGGTCTTGCCCTCGAAGCCCGCGCCGCAGTCGACCACGTGGGTGAACCCGGCGGCGGTGAGCGCCTCGACGGCCCGCTTGCTGCGGCCGCCCATCTTGCAACCGACGACGAGCTTGGCGTCCTTGTCGAAGGTGCGGGACGCGACCTCGACGAAGTGCGGGTTTGCCTTCATGCCGCCCGAGCCGGCGTTCATCAGCGGGATGTTGTACGCGCCGGGGGGGTGGCCCGCGCCGAACTCGGGGACCGAACGCACGTCGAGGTACGCGTACTCTTCGTCGTCGAGGAGGCGCTTGGCCTCCTCCGGAGAAACGGGGCTCTGCGTCATGGCCGTGGTGTAGCAGCGTCTTCCGCCTGCGGCGACGGCGCCACGGCGTTGCGCATGAAGAGCGCCTCGAGGGACTCGCGGTTAGGCACGACGGCCTCCACGTTGGCGCCACCGTCGACCGCGAGCCGCACGACCTCTGCGGCCTCGTCCTTGCCCTCGACCGCGATCTCGACGCGCCCCTCGCTCGACGTCCGCACCTCGCCGTGGTCGCGGAGCACCCGCTGGAGCGGCTCCGAGCACTCCGTGAGCTCGATCTCGACGCGCTTCGCAGCCGCACCGACGAGCTCGGAGATCACGCCCTCGGCGGCGACCTCCCCGCTCCGCACGATGACGACGCGGTCGCAGAGGCTCTCGACGTCGGTGAGGATGTGGCTCGTAAACAAGAGCGTCTTGCCCGCCCGGCGCTGCTCGAGGAGCAGGTCGCGCACCTCCTTGCGCCCGATCGGATCGAGGCCGCTCATGGGCTCGTCGAGGATGAGCAGGTCCGGGTCGTGCAAGAGCGCCTGCGCGAGCCCGATCCGCTGCGTCATGCCCTTCGAGAACTTGCCGATCGGCCGATCGACCGCGTGCGAGAGGCCGACGCGCTCGACGATCGCGCGCCCGCGCTCGCGCCGCTCCTGTCGGGACAGGCCGACCAGCCGGCCGCAGAGGTCCAGGAACTCGAGCGGCTTGAGGTAGCTGTAGACGTAGGGGTTCTCGGGCATGTACCCGACGCGCCGGCGTGCCTCGCGCGTGGGCTCGGGCTGACCGCACAAGCGGACGGTCCCGCTGGTCGGGAAGATGAGCCCGAGCAGCGACTTGATCGTCGTGGTCTTGCCCGCGCCGTTCGGGCCGAGGATGCCGAGGATCTCCCCGCGGCGCACCTCGAAGCTGACGTCGCGGACGGCCTCGACGCGCTTTCGGAAGAACCCGATGTGAAAGGTCTTCTTGAGGTGCTCGACCTCGACCATCTTCGGGACGCTCGCCGGAACGGAGCTCAAGCCAACACCTCGCGCACTTGGTCTATCACGGTGCGCTGGTCTCGCTCGGTCAGCGCGGGAAAGAGCGGGAGCGCCAAGCCCGTGTCCGCCACGGCCTCCGTCCCGGGAAGCGGCCCGTGCGGGCCCGGGATGGTCCCCACGCGGTGCAGCGCGTAGGACAAGAGCCCCGCCTCGACGCCGCGCGCGCGCAGCGCTTGGACGACGTCGTCCCGCTCTCGGGCCGCGGCAGCGCCGGTGCGGGTCGTCCGAAGCCGCACGCCGAGGGTCTGGTAGGTCGACCGCGCCCCCTCGGGGACCGCCTGAAACGAGAGCATCGGGAGGGCGTCGCGGTAGCGGGCCGCGCGCTCGCGCCGCGCCGCGATGATGGCGTCCAGTCGATCGAGCTGCGCGAGGCCGAGCGCGGCGGCGAGCTCGGTCATGCGGTGGTTGCCGGCGGCGGACGCGAAGCGGCCGGGCGCCTGCTGGCCGTGGTTGCGCAGCACGCGCAGGCGCTCGGCGAGGGCGTCGTCGTCGAGGAGGCACGCGCCGCCCTCGCCCGTAGTGACGATCTTGCGCGGGTGAAAGCTCATGCACGCGATCGGCCCGAGGCTGCCGCACGGGGCCCCAGGGAAGTGGCTGCCGAGCGCGCACGCGGCGTCCTCGAGGATGGGGACGCCGTCGAGCGCCCCCTCGATCGCCCGCGCTCGCGCGGGGTTGCCGAACTGGTCGATCACGACGGCGAGACGGGTGCGGGCGGTGCGCACCGCGGCGAAGCCCGCCTCGGTCGCGTTCCACTCGTGCGGGTCGACGTCGACCAGGACCGGGACGGCACCGCGGCGCAGGACCGCGTGCGCGGGGCTCGGCCAGGTGAGCGCGGGGACGAGCACCTCATCGCCTGGGCCGATCCCGAGCACCTCCAGCGCGAGCTCGAGCGCGGTGGTGCCGCTCGCCACGGCGACGGCGTGCCGCCTGCCACAGAGCGCGGCGAGCCGGGCCTCGAAAGCGGCCACCTGCTCGCCCTGCACGAGCATGCCCGAGGCGAGCACCGCGTCGACGGCGGCGCGCTCCGAGTCACCGATCACGGGACGCGTCAGGCGGATCATCGCGAGGAGCGAGCATACCGCAATGAGCCGCGGCCGTGAGAGAATCGCGCGGGCGCAGAGGTGCGGCGAGCGCGGCGGCGGCGGGGAGCGCCCCCGAGGCAAGCGACCCGGCGCTGGTTCCGAGGTCGTATCGGCCAGCTCCGTACTGCTATGCTGCCGCGGCAGGGTGGTGGCCTGGCGAATGGAGTCCCGGCGATGAGCGGTCTCGGTGTAGTGCTTTCGGGCGGCGGAGCGCGTGGCGCCTACGAGGCAGGCGTGCTCCAGTTCGCGTTCGCGGACCTGCCGAAAAAGCTCGGCCGCACCCCCGATGTGCGGGTCATCTGCGGGGCGAGCGTGGGCGCGGTCAACGGCACCTTCCTCGCGAGCGCCATCGAGGCCCCAGATCGCGGCGTGCGCCGCCTCGTCGACCTCTGGCGGCAGCTCTCGCTCGACCAGGTCCTCGCGTTTGGTGTGCGGGAGGCGACGGGCCTGCACCGCGTGCTGCTCGGCGGTAAGCGGCCGGCGGGCTTGTTCGGCGCCGTCCGGCTGGGGGACCTCGTCCGCAATTCCGGCAACTGGCGCCAGCTCCGGTACAACATCCGCAAGGGGCGGCTCACGGCGCTCACGGTGACGACGACCGACGTCGCGACGGGCCACCCGGTGGTGTTCGTCGACCGCGCGCCGGGCGTGGTCTTGCCGACCACGCTGCCGGCGCAGGTCGTGGTCTCGGCCGCGCACATCGGCCCGCATCACGTGCTCGCGTCCGCCGCGATCCCCCTGGTCTTCCCGCCGGTCGCGATCGGCGGGCGCCTGCACTGCGACGGCGGGCTGCGCTTGAACACGCCCATGTCCCCGGCGCTCCACCTCGGCATGGACCGCCTGCTCGTGGTCGGGGTGTCGACCCCGCACGGCGTGGGCTCGCCCTCGCTCGAGGTCGGCCGATTCCCGGGCGCGTCGTTCCTGCTCGGCAAGGTCCTCAACGCCTTTCTGCTCGACCACGTCAACAGCGACCTCGGCGAGCTGAACCGCGTCAATCGCGTCATCGAAGACGGCGAGACCGCGTTCGGGCCCGACTTCATCGACCGGGTCAACGCCATCACGCGCTTACGGGGCGGCTTCCCGCGTCGCCGCGTCGCGGTCAGCGCGCTCCGGCCGAGCGTCGACATCGGGCGGACGGCGAGCGAGTACCTCCAGTCGCACCGCGCGCGCTTCGGGCGGGTGCTCGGCCGGGCGTTCCTGAGGTTGCTCGACGTCGGCGTCGGCGCAGACGCGGACCTCGCGAGCTACCTGCTCTTCGACGGCGAGTTCGCGCGCGAGCTCATCGAGATGGGCCGTCGGGACGCGGAGAACGCCCGCGACGAGCTCGAGGCGCTCCTCTTCGACCCGTCGGAGAGCGCTCTTCCACACAGCGAAGCACCCTTGGGACAAGCTGTGAACGAAAACAGCTAACCTGTCGCAACCATTCAGTCAATTGCGTGTGATTCGCCTGTGCTACGTCTGTGCGTGCCGGACACGTAGACAACGAATCACTTATGATACCTAAGCGCGCCATGGCGTCCCGTCGTGGTGGCATCGCGGTGACGCTGAAGCGGGGGCCGGGGTCGCGAGGCGGGCGCGTGACGGACGCTAGAGCCGCCGCGGCGACGTGATACGCTGCGTCGCAGATGGACCGACACCGCTCGTCTTCGGCCGCGCCTCACGCGGGCATCTCGGTGCTCGACGCGGCGTACGGCCTGCGCGTCGCCGGCGACCCCGAGGGCGCCCTCCGCGTCGGCGTCGCCTACCTCGAGCGCGGCACCGGGCAGCTCCGGGCCGCCGCCCTCGTCGCGTCGACGATGATACGCCTCGGCCGCCCGCTGCGGGCCGGCTACGCGCTCGATCGCATGGTGGCGGGCTTCATCCGCCGGGGCGACCTCGCGGCCGCGACGCTCGCCGCCCTCGAGACCGGCGAGGAGCGGTCGCGGCTGATCCCGCCGATCGCCGCCGCGTTCGCGCGCACATCGCCCCGGCTCTCGGCCGAGCTGAGCCGCCTGCCGCCGCCCCTGCCCTCACCGCTCGCGGTCGACCCGACGCTCGCGAGCCTCAGCGGCGACGCGCTCCTCGATCGCGCGACCACGGCGTTGCGCAGCTTCGTCGTGCAGCCGGACGACGTGGCCGAGGACGCCAAGATCGCGGCCGCGCCCTTCTTCTCGGCGCTGGACGTCGCGCCGCTCGAGGCCCTCTTGTCGGCGCTGCGATCGCGCGAGTGCGCGACGGGAGACGTCGTGGTGCGCCAGGGGGAGCCTGGGGGGGAGGCGTACGTCGTGGTGGACGGCGCGCTCGAGGTGCTCCGAGAGGACCGCGGCAGCCAGCCGGTGCGGCTCGCCTCGCTCGGGCCGGGCCGCCTCTTCGGGGAGATGGCGCTCGTCAGCGCCGCGCCGCGGGCGGCGACGGTCCGCGCGCTCGAGCCGACGCAGCTCCTCGTCATCTCACGAGAGACGCTCGCCCGCGTGCACGCCGAGTACCCCGAGGTCGGCGAAGAGCTCGGGCGCTTCTGCCAGGCGCGGATGGTCGAGAACCTGCTCCGGCACAGCGAGCTGCTGGCCGTGGTGCCCCTCGCGCAGCGGACGGCGCTGCTCGAGCGCTTCACGGTCACGACCTTCGCGCCCGGCGACGCCCTCGTCGCGGCGGGACAGCCGGCGCGCGGCCTCTTCCTGATCGCGAGCGGCGAGGTCGAGGTCTTCGGCGCGGACGAGCAGGGAGAGCAGGTGCGCCTCGCACGTTTGGGGCCGGGCGATTTCTTCGGCGAGAGCGCGCTCGCGCTCGATCGACGGGCGAACGCGACTGTGGTCGCCACCCACGAGACCGTCACGCTCTCCCTCGGGCGCGACCAGGTCGCCGAGACGCTGCAGGCCTATCCCGCGGTGACACGCCAGCTCGCGGACGCCGCGAGCCGCCGCGACGAGGCGACCCAGACCGTCCTCGGTCGCCCGACCCTCGAGATCGACGAGAGCGTGCTCGTCTAGCGACCCGATCCGCCCGTGGTGACCCGCCGATCATGCGCCGCCTGAGACTCCGGTTGGGGGCGACGACCGCGACCGCGGCGCATAGTTGACCTTGCCGTCAGGTTTGGGTTCGCTATCTTGGGGCGATGCGTCAGTCGAAAGGTGAGGTCCGCATCCCCACGCAGGCGAGGGCCCAGCGGACGCGTGCCACGCTCGTGCGTGCGGCGCAGGCGCAGTTCTCGGCGCACGGCTACAGCGCGACGACCGCGAAGTCCATCGCGGAAGCCGCGGGTGTCGCGACGGGGAGCTTTTACCAGTACTTCACGGACAAGGACGCCGTGCTGCGCGAGCTGGCCACGTTGCGCGTCCGTGGGCTCGCCGAGCGGCTCGGACACCTCCTCGCGCCGACGGCCGACGCCGCGGTCGCCCGGAATCGACTGCTGGCCGTCGTCGAAGCCGTCGCCGCGTATTACCGCGATGATCGAGGCCTGCACGCCGTGGTGTCCGAGCGCCGCTACGCGGACCCCGAGCTCGGCGCGATCCTGAGCGGCGGCGAAGCCGCACTGGTCGAGGACATCCGGCGGCTGCTCTGCGCGCTCCGCTACGAAGGGGACGTCGACGCCACGGCGCTCACCGTCTTCCGCACGGTCGAGGGGGTCGTCCGCGCCCAGGTGCTCCGCGAGCGCATCGTGTCGGATGAGCGATGCTACGCGGCGCTCATCGGCGTGCTCGTCGGCCTGACGGGCCTGCACGCCGACACGGCGTCCCAGGCGCCGCGCGTGCCGGCCCCGGCCTGCTAGATCTCGATCTGTCCGCCGACCTCGAACACGCGGCCGCGCGGGATCTTGTAGTAGGCCGTCGCCCGCTCGGCGTTGCGCGCCATGAACGCGAAGAGGCGCTTGCGCCATGCGGCCATGTGCCCGTCGCCCGTCGGCAAGATCGTCACCGTGCCCATGTAGTAGGTGGTCTCCGCGAGGTCGATGGTCAGCCAGTCCTCCGTCGAGGCGTCCTTCAGCGTGCGAGGCACGTCAGGGGTCTCGCGGAAGCCATACCGAGCGATGATGCGGACGAAGCCGTGGTCGAAGCGATCGATCTGCAGGCGCTCATCGGGCGGGACGTGCGGCACATCGGCCACGTCGACCGTCAGCAGGACGACCTGCTCGTGCAGGACGCCGTTGTAGCGTACGTGCTGGACGAGCGCGGGCGGCGTGCCGTCGGAGCGCCCGGTCATGAACACCGCGGTCCCGGGGATGCGGTGCGGGCTCTCGTCGTCGAGGCGCTCGAGGAAGCGATCGAAGGGCGGCATGTTCTGGCGCACGCGCGCGAAGACGAGCTGCCGGCCGCGCTGCCACGTCAGCATCAGCGCGAGCACCCCGAGCGCCACGAGGATCGGGACCCACCCGCCGTCCGGGATCTTGAGGATGTTGGCACCAAAGAACGCGAGGTCCGGCACGAGGAAGAGCGCCGCCAGCCCGCCGGCCGAGACCAGCTTCCAGCCCCAGACGCGGTGGGACAGCACGAAGATGAGAACGGTCGTGATCACCATCGTCGTCGCGATCGCGACGCCATACGCGCCGGCGAGGTTGCTCGACGATCCGAAGCCGACGACGAGCGCGATCGTCGCCACCCACAAGAAGCCGTTCATCACCGGCACGTAGATCTGCCCGCGCTCGGCAGACGAGGTGTGGACGATCTGCATGCGCGGGAAGTAGCCGAGCTGCACCGCCTGGCTCGTCAGCGAGAACGCGCCCGAGATCACCGCTTGCGAGGCGATGATGGTCGCGCCCGTGGCGAGCGCGATGAGCGGGTAGAGCGCCCAGCCCGGCGCGAGGTGGTAGAAGGGCTGCCCCTTCGCCGACGAATCGACCAGCAAAAGCGCGCCCTGCCCGAAGTAGTTGAGCAGCAGCGCCGGCAGCACGAGGATGAACCAAGCGGTGCGGATGGGGGAGCGGCCGAAGTGACCGAGGTCCGCGTAGAGCGCCTCCCCGCCGGTGACGGTCAGGAAGACCGCGCCGAGCACGGCGAACGCGAGCTCCGGGTGGGCGACGAAGAGCTTCACCGCGTAGTGCGGGCTCACGGAGAGGAGCACGGCCGGCTCGCGGACGATGCCGGCCACGCCGAGCCCGGCGATCGCTAGCAACCACAGGACCATGAAGGGCCCGAACACGGACCCGACACGGCCCGTGCCGTGGCGCTGCATGAGAAAGAGCCCCGACAAGATGGCGACCGTGATCGGGACGACATAGGGACCCACCGCGGGCGTGGCGACCTCGAGCCCCTCGACGGAGCTCAGCACGCTGATCGCAGGCGTGATCATGCCGTCGCCGTAGAGCAGCGCGGCGCCGAAGAGCCCGAGCACGACCAGCGTCCGGCCGGCGGCGGGCCCGCGCCGACCGAAGGGATCGAGGAGCGCGAGCAGCGCGAGGATGCCGCCTTCGCCCTCGTTGTCCGCGCGCAGGACCACGACGAGGTACTTGAAGCTCACGACGAGCGCGAGCGCCCAGAAGATGAGCGAGAGCACGCCGCGGACGTCGTTCGGCGTCGCGGGCAGCGCGTCCTTGCCGTTGAAGCACTCACGCAGCGAGTAGATGGGGCTCGTCGCGATGTCGCCGTACACCACGCCGAGCGCGGTGAGCGCGAGCGTTGCCCGACGGGTGCGCGACTGCTCGCTCTGGGCGGCCTGAGGCATCGGTCGACTCCCCTGCAACGCGGAAATGGTGGACGCATCGCACACGGGCGCGGTCCGGCCGGCGGAGCCCACGCGGCAGCGCGCGACCAAAGCCCGAGCGGATGTAGCACCCTCCCCGCCCACCGAACACCCCGAACCGAATCCCGCACCGAGGCCGAGTCCGAGCCCGTGACCGAGGCCGAGTCCGAGCCCGTGACCGAGGCCGATTCGTGGGAAGCAACTCGATGTCGACGGCAGGCGCCACAACATCTCGTGGCCACCGACCGTCGTCGACCACATCATGTAGTGGGCCGTAGCCGGCCTGAGGAGTTACTTCCCACGAATCGAGGCCGAGTCCGAGCCCGTGTCCGTGCCCGAGGCCGTGCCCGTGCCCGAACTCGATCCCGAACCCGCGCTCGATCCCGAATCCGTGACCGAACCCGTTCCCGATCCCGATCCTGTGCCCGAACTCGATCCCGAACCCGTGCTCGATCCCGAATCCGTGACCGAACCCGTTCCCGAACCCGTACCTGCACCCGTGCCCGCACCCGCGGCCCGCGCTCCGGGGTTGGTTCGTCCGGGTCAGCCCTGAGCGGCGCAACGGTCGCGCCAGCGGTGGCTGTCACGCCCCTTGCGCCTTGGGGGGGCATGACCCGAACGAACCAACCCCTCC
>JAGQJE010000244.1 GCA_020430775.1 Myxococcales bacterium | reverse complement strand
CTCGCCGCCGGCAGGAGGAGTCCGCGGAGCCGGGTGCGCGGGCGGGGGCGGGGGCGTCCCCGGGGTCGGCGCCGCGTGCGAGGGCGGAGAAGGCGCGGGGCGAGCCGGGTGCGCCGGGCCAGCGGCCGGCACCTGCTTCACGCCGGGCGCGCTCGCGCTGTCCTCTCGGGCGCCGCCGGGTGATCGCGGCGAGTCCGCCGCTTCGGTCGGCGGCGGAGTCCGGGGGTCGTCGCGCTCGTCGGCAGACATCGGCCTCGGCGACTCTACCACCGTCGCCGATGGCGCCCCAGCGAGCGGCTCAGGCGCTCGCGATGAAGCCGTCGACGATGCGGCCGGGATCGATGCCGAGCGCCTCGAGCGCGAGCCGCCAGCGCGCCTCGATCGGCGCCTCGAAGACCAGCTCCGAGGACACGTCGACCGGGATCCAGGAGCCCTGCTGCAGCTCGGCGTCGAGCTGCCCGGGGGACCACCCGGAGTAGCCGAGCAGCATGACGCGCCGCGCGGGGCCGCGTCCCACCGCGAGCTCTTGGAGCATCCCGAGCGAGGCGGTCACGGAGACCTCCGCGGCGACATCGAGGCTCTGGGCCATCGGATCGATGCCGCGCGGGTCGAAGAGGATCCACCCCGTCTCGGGCTTGACGGGGCCACCGTAGAGGATGAGCGGCGGCTCCCGAGCCGGTTCGGGCTCGGTCGCGCCGGCGGCGTGCTCGCCCCCCGCGTCCTTCCCGGGGCCGGTCTCGAGCTGCAGCTCGTGGACGATCGCGTCGAACGAGACGTCGGCGGCCTTGTTGACGACGAAGCCGAACGAGCCCTCCTCGTCGTGGTGGACGAGGAGCACGACGGTGTGGTGGAAGAACGGACACTTCAGTGAAGGTGCCGCCACCAACAAGCCGGGCGCCAACGAGCCGCTCATGCGTCCATCATGCCAGGACCGCCCTCGAACCGCGAGCCCCCGATGCTCGGCGCGTCCGTGGGGGCGCAGATGCGTGGAGCGGGAGCGGGAGCGGGAGCGGGAACGGGCACGGGAGCGGGAGCGGGAACGGGGCCAGAGGTGGGCTCCGGCCGCGTGGTCGGCGGGTGTGTCGACCGGGGCGGCGTGTCGGACAGGGGCGGCGCGCGGCGAGCGCGCGGCGTCTCAGATGTGAGCAGCGCATCGGCGTAGTACCGTTGCGCGTGATGACGCTCATCGCGACCGCACGCGGGACGGCGCGCACGCTCGCGTTCTCGGGCTACGCGGCCGCTACGCTCGGCGCCTTCACCTGGCAGGCGCGGGGCGCGGACGATGCCCGCGTCGAGGCGCTGCTCGCGCGGTACCGCCGCCGTCTGTTCCGCGGCACGCTGCGCTTGTACGGCATCGACGTCGAGGTCTCGGGCGTCGTCGCCCCCACTCGCCGCGCGCGGCTCGTCGTCGCGAACCACCAGAGCGCGTTCGACATCGCCGTGCTCGGCGCGTATTTCGGCGGCTCGTTCGTCAGCCGCGCGGACGTCGAGCGCTGGCCGGTGCTCGGTCAGCTCGCGGCCGACGCGCACACGCTCTTCGTCGATCGCGAGGACCGCGCGAGCGGCGCGCAGGCGATTCGCACCATGCGCCGGCGCCTGCGCGACGGACAGACGATCACGGTCTTCCCGGAAGGCCACACCGCCCGCGGTGACGTCGTCGACCCGTTCCAGCCCGGGAGCTTCGCCGCCGCGCGCGGCCTCGACGCGGAGATCGTGCCGGTCGGCATCGCGTACGCGCCGGCCACCGAGTACATCGAGGCGAGCCTCCTCGGGCACTTGGTCGAGGTCGGCGGACGCGGCCACACGCGCGTGGCGCTCGCCGTGGGCCCCTCGCTCGGTACGAGCGAGTCCGCCGAGCGTCTCGCGGAGGCCGCGCACGAAGCCGTCCAGCGCGCGTTCCACAGCGCACGGCGTGCGCTCGCCGATCGGGCCGCGGCCCGTGCGGACACGAACGATCCCCAGAGAATCCACAGGCGTTAGGCGCCGAGACACGCTATACCAGAGGAGGTGGACAAGGGAGCTTCAGAGCCCGCGCGATCGGTCGAGGCGGCGATCGTCGAGGCGATGCGTCAGGCGCTGGGGCGTACCGGCGCCGGGACCCTCGAGCTGAGTCCGAGCGGCGAGATCCTCCGCGCCGATCCGCGCTTCGTGACGTGGCTGCGAGCCGACCTCGAGAGCCAGCTCGTGGGGACGTCGGTCTTCGACGCGCTCGAGGGCCTTCATCGCCGCGCGATGCACGCCGCGCTCAGCCGGGCGCGCCTCGGCGAGTACGCCGAGGTCGATCTCGAGATCCCATCGGTGGACGGCCCCCAAGCGCTCACGCTGACGCTCGCTCCCGTCGAGGTCGCGGACCAGCCTCTCGAGCGAGTCGTCGCGATCGGGCGCCCCTCGGACGACGCGCAGGCGTCCGCGCCGGGGCTCGCAACGGCGGCACCGCCGGCGGCGCCCAACCACCGCCTCGTGGCGAGCGCCGCAGAGCAGCTCCGCGAGCCGCTGACGTACATCCGTCCGCACCTCGCGCGAGTCGCGGCGGCGCTGCCGCCCAACACCGACCTCAGCGACCTCTTGACGGAGATCCGCGCCGGCGTCGACCGCGTCGACTCGCTCACCCGCGACCTCCAGCAGCTCACCTCACTGTCGAGCGACGCCGTCGCCCGCCCCGTCGACATCCACGACGTGCTGGACCTGGCGATCCGCCTCAGCCGGCGCGAGCTGCCGGGCTACCTGCGAATCACGCGCGCCTACGGCGCCGATCTTCCCCCGGTACGCGCCGATCCCTCCCGGCTCTCGCAGGCCTTCGTAAACCTCATCCATGAGGCCGCGCGGGCCGTGGCTTCGCGCGGCTCAAAGCGCGGCCACGAGATTTGCGTCGGGACGCGGAGGCTTACCAGCTCGCGGGAGGTCTGCGTCGAGATCCGTGACGCGGCGCCGGGCGTGCTCGGAGCCGAGCAAGACCGCGTCTCGCAGCCGCCCTCGACGACGCAGCCGACGGGCGCCGCCACGGGCCTTGGGATCGCCATCGCGAAGAGCATCGTCGAAGGCTACGGCGGCTCCATCACGCTCGAGGACACGCCCACCGGCGGGACGGTCGCGCGCGTCACGCTCGCCGACTACATCGCGAACGACAGCGCGAGCCGACGCATCGTGTCATCGTCGCCGCGAATCGAGCGCTCTTCCCGGGCGCGGCTCCGCCGGAAGATGCGGTTGCTGGTCGTCGACCAGGACGCGGGCGTCGCCGAGCGGGTCGAGAAGGCGCTCTCGTCGCACCTGGTGGTCTGCGCCCGCGACGCCCGCCAGGCGCTCAAGGCCGTCGCGCGCGACAGCTTCGACGCCATCCTCTGCGACCTGCATCTGCCGGGCATGAGCGCGTTCGAGCTGTACGACTTCCTCGCCGAGCGGTTTGCGCCGGCGCACGAGCAGGTCGTATTCATGGAAGCCGGCGACGCAGACGAACGGACCCGGACCTTTCTGGCGAAGGCGGGCGCGCCTCGCCTCGACAAGCCGCTCGACATCGGCGCGCTCGAGGAGACGCTCGAGTCACTGAGTGATCCGCCGCTGAGCGGCGCGTCGTCCGCGCCCGGCCGCGACGCCGTCTGACGCCGATGCGCGCGCGGCGCGTCCTCGTCATCGGGCTCGACTGCGTCCCGCCGAGCCTGCTCTTCGACCGCTTCCGCGGCGTCATGCCCAACGTCACGGCGCTCGCGAGGCGGGGCGCCTGGGGAGCCCTGCGCTCGACCGAGCCGCCGATCACCGTGCCGGCCTGGACCAGCATGGTGAGCGGGCGCGACCCGGGCGAGCTCGGACTGTACGGCTTCCGCAACCGGACCCGCGACGGCGGCTACACCCTGCGGGTCGCGACCAGCCGCGACGTGCGGGCGAAGCGGCTGTGGGACCTCCTCGGCGAGGCGGGCAAGCGCGTGGCGGCGCTCTTCGTACCGCTCACCTCGCCGCCGTCGCCGTTGCGCGGCCAGATGGTCGCCGGCTTCCTCACGCCGGCGCCGGAGCGAGGCGGCTGGGCGTGGCCGCCCGCCCTCGAGCGCGAGCTCACCGCGCGCTTCGGTCCGTACCTCGCAGACGTCGAGGGCTTCCGGACGGACGCGCCAGGCGCCATCGTCGACGCGCTCGAGCGCATGGCGGAGCAGCACTTCGCGATCGCGGAGCACGTGTGGGTGCGCGAGCGCCCCGACTTCATGATGATGGTGGAGATCGGCCCCGACCGGCTCCACCACGCGCTCTGGCAGCACCTCGATCCCAGCCACCCCGCGCACGACCCGGAGAGCCCCTGGGGCGAACGCGGCCGCGCCTACTACGCGGCCCTCGACAGGCACATCGGGCGCCTGGTGGGGCTGGCGGACGACGACACCGCGGTGCTCATCGCGAGCGACCACGGCGCGAAGCCGCTGCTCGGCGGCGTGTGCGTAAACGACTGGCTGATCGCCAACGGCTGGCTGCACCTCGAGCGCACGCCGCGTCGACCGGCGCGACTCGCGGACGCCGACGTGCGGTGGGAGCAGACGCGAGCGTGGGGCGAAGGAGGCTACTACGCGCGCGTCTGCTTGAACGTCGAGGGACGTGAGCCGCGCGGGTGCGTGCCGCCGCGGGAGTACGAGCGAACCCGCGCGGCGCTCGCGGAGGCGCTCGCGGCGATCCGCCGGCCCGACGGCGCAGCGATGCGCACCCGCGTGGTGCTGCCGGAGCGCGCGTATCGCGCGGTGCGCGGGAGGCCGCCGGACCTGATGGTCTATTTCGACGACCTCGACTACCGCGCCATCGGCACGGTCGGGCACGGGGCGATCCACGTCGCCGACAACGACACCGGGCACGACACCTGCAACCACGACTGGGACGGCGTGTGGGTGCTCGCGGGGGCCGGGGTGCGCGCCCGCGGGCGCATCGAGGGCGCTGCGATCTATGACGTCACTCGGACCGTGCTCGCGCTGATGGGCGTCGACGGCCCGCCCGACCTGCTCGGCGTCGACCGCTCACAGTGAGGCCGCGGTTGGCGCCGGCGGCCCGTCGATGAGCCGGCTGCTATGGTCGCGCCGTGACCGCCCGCGCCCTCATCGTCGGCCTCGACGGGCTCGACCTCGGCGTCGTGCGAGCCCTCGGCGCGGCCCGCCTCCCGACGCTGCACGCGCTCATGCGCCGCGGCGCGTTCGCCGCCCTCGAGAGCGTTCAGCCGCCCGCCACGCTGCCCAACTGGACGACCTTCCTCACCGGCGTCGACCCGGGTGTCCACGGGGTGTTCGATTTCACGACGCGGCGCGGCTACGGCGTGCGCTTCACCGCCGGCACGGTCCGCGCGGCGCCGACGCTCTTCGCCCGGCTCGACGCGCTCGGCCTGCGCTGCGCGTGCATCGGCTTTCCTGCGACGTGGCCGCCGGAGCGCCTCGAGCGCGGCATCTTCGTGAGCGGGTGGGACGCGCCGGTCGCGTTCGAAGCCGATCGCTCGTTCGTCTGGCCGCCGGCGCTCTACGACGCGATGCGCGCGCGCTTCGGGCCGCCGCGCTTCGACGCGCTCGACCAGGCCGCCGCCGACCGCCCCGGCTGGCTCGACGCCTTGCCCGACGCGCTCGTGCAACAGGTCGCGCAGAAGACCGAGCTCGCAGAGTGGCTCCTCGACGCCGACCGTTGGGACGCGTTCGCGTTCTACTTTGGCGAGAGCGACACCGCCTCGCACTACCTGTGGAGCGCGCACGACCCGCGCTCGCCGCGTCGCCCGGAGGGGATCGCGCCGGCGACGCAGGACGGGCTCGCGCGGGTCTACGCCGCGCTCGACGAGGCCGTCCGGCGGCTCGTCGAGCGGGCCGGGGGCGACGCCGTCGAGGTGACGCTGCTCAGCGACCACGGCTCGGGAGGCGCGTCGGACCGGGTGGTGTACCTGAACCGCGCGCTGGCGGACGCCGGGCTGCTGCGCTTTCACCGGCGCGGCGGGCGGGCGCGCGCGGTCGCCGCCCTGAAACACCGCGCGCTGCGGCACCTGCCCCCGAGGGTGCGCGAGCGCGTCTTCCGGCTCGGCGGGACCGCGCTGCCGAGCTGGCTCGAGTCGCAGGCGCGCTTCGGCGCGATCGACATGGACCGGACGGCGGCGTTCAGCGAAGAGCTGAACTACTTTCCGTCGGTGTGCCTCAACCTGAGGGGCCGTGAGCCGCGCGGGACCGTGGCGCCCGCCGACGCCCCGGCGGTCCTGCGCGACGTCGAGGCCGCCCTGCGCGCGCTCCGCGACCCCTTCGACGGCGAGCCGGTCGTCGCCGACGTGTGGCGCCGTGAGGAGCTCTTCGAGGGGCCCCTCGTCGAGCGGGCGCCGGACCTCTTCCTCGAGCTGCGCGCGCCCGACGGCTACACGTACAACCTCATGCCGAGCGGCGGCGCGCCCGCGGGCACCGGACCCTTCCGAAAGCTCGGCGCAGAGGAGTGCCTCGGCCGCAAGGGGCGGAGCCTGCCGGGGAGCCACCGACCGCGCGGCTTCTTCTGCGCGGCGGGCCCGCGCGTGGCGGCGGTCGGGGAGATCGACGCCCACATCGCCGACGTGAGCGCGACCCTGCTCGAGCGCCTCGGTGTCGCGCCGCCGACGGACGCCCGGGGGCGCGTGTGCTTCGAGCTGCTCGCCGCCGCCACCGGGAGCGATCGCGCGGAGGACGACGACGGCGGGCCCCGCCCTGCCCGAGCGACCCTCCCGGGCGCCCGACCCGGCACGGAGGCGAGCGTCGCCTCGGCGCGCGCGGACGAGTCGCGGGTCGAGGCGCGGCTTCGGGCGCTCGGGTACATCGACTGAGCGAGGGAGCGTGCACGACGGCAGCGACCGCGACGCGATCGGCGCCCCTCGGGTGCAGCTCCACCTCGCGTGCATGCCCTTCCCGACCGCCCAGGGCACGCAGGCCGCGGTCGCCGCGATCGTCCGCGCAGCCTCCGACGACGTGTCGACCGAGGCGCACTTGCTGACCTACGCCCACGGCGCGCCAGGCGCACGAGGCGCACGAGGCGCGCAGACGGACGGGCTCCGGCTGCACCGCGGCGCGCGCGGGTGGCGGCTCGGGCGCGGCGGCGGCCTGCGCTCGGGACCGTCGCTCGGCAAGGTCGTGGGCG
>JAGQJE010000243.1 GCA_020430775.1 Myxococcales bacterium | reverse complement strand
GGTCACTCGGGGCGGCGGGCCCGTTCGTGCGCGCCGCCCTCTGCGGACTCTGCGAAGACTGCGGGCGCGCGGGCGCGGTCTTTGCGGCGACGCTTGGCGCGGGCGCTCGGCGCCCGGCCGGCACGGCCGGCGCGGCGGCAGACGTCGGCGCCCCGTGCTCGTCGTCGGACTCCGGGTCCTCGCCCATGGCGAGGCAGAGCGCGCCGATGTAGGCGTACTTCTCGGCCGCGGTCGCAGCCTTCATCACCGCCTTGTCCGTCGAGTCGGTGCCCGCGCCGAGGCCCTCGGCCGTCATCTGCTCGCCGGACGCGGCGTCGACGAAGGTCAGCGTCATCTTGACGACGATCCGCTGCATCGTGCCGCCTCGGGACGTCGGGACCTCGTCGACGAGCAGGATCTCCGCCGCGGTCGAGACGGCGACCCCCGCATCGGCGAGGGCGCGCCCGACGCGGAGCTTGAGCGCGGCGGCGCTCGCGAAGCGGTAGTTTTGCGCCCGGTTGTAGCCGTCCTTCGGGACGCCCCACCCGACCGCGCGGGCGGCGGCGACCATGGACGTCGCGATGCCGCGTGCCTGGGTCTCGGTCGTCATCGGATCGCCACCCGCTCGCCGACCTCGAGGTGCGCGAAGCCGAGCTCCTCGCCGGCCTTGAGCGCGTCCGCGATGGCGCGGCGGTCGACCTTGATCACCGTCTGTCGCGGCGCGAACAGCTCGGGCACCTGGTCCTCGGGCACGGTCAGCGCGACCTTGCCCGGGGTCTTCGCGAGCGACGCTGTGAAGCGCGCGCCGCGTACCTTGCGGACCTCCGCCTGGCGCAGGCACGTCCCGACGTACTCGACGAGACGCGCAGTCTCGTTCGCGAGGGTCTTGCGGCGCGCTGCGAGACGCGCCTCCTCCGCCTTGAGCGCCGAGGCCTCCGCCTCGAGCGTCCGGACGACCGCACAGCACGAGTCGACCTTGTCGGCGAGGCTCCCGGCGATCGCGTCAAGGCGCGCCTCGAGGTCCT
>JAGQJE010000242.1 GCA_020430775.1 Myxococcales bacterium | reverse complement strand
CGCGTCCGCGGGCTGGCTCGCCTCGGGCGCACGCGCGTGCGCCGACCGTGGGGTCGCGCCGCCGACGAGCGGCGAGGGCGGCTCGGGGAGCGGGCTTCCGTACTCGAACGCGCTCGCGACGCTCGCGGGGCGCGCCGGCTCCGGCGGTGGCTGCGTGCTCGCCAGGCGAATCGGGCTCCGCGAGTCGTATCGCTCCGCGGCCATCTCGAGGCGAGCGTCGCGCTCGAGGGGATCTGCGGGCAGGCGTCGGGGCGCCGCGTCCGGGGCGCAGTCCGGGTCGAACCACGTGCGCGCTCGGTCGCTGCGCGACGGGGACGCGTCTGGCCGGAAGCGCGCCGAGAGCAGCTCGCTCGCCGGGCTGAGCGCGGTCTCGTCGTCGTAGCCCGCCGGCGGCACGGGCGTCGGCGCCGAGTGGCGGGCGAAGAAGGGGTCGTGCGAGGCCGTCGACGGCGCGCTCGGCGTGTCCCGCTCCGCCCGCGGGAGCCCGGAAGAGAACGTGTCCGTCGCCTCGATGTCGGCGCTGAACATCGCCAGCGTGTGCTTGGTGCCCCGCGGCGGCGGCTTCGTGGAACGGAGCGTCGCCTGGTCGCCTCCCTCGCCGAGGTCCAGCCCAAGATCGAAGCGCCCGGGGCCGCCGTCGCGCTGCTCGACCAGCGCCCGGATCCGCTGGCGGCTCTCGGGGTCCATCTTGATGAACTTGATGCCCATCCCCGCGGGGGCGTCCGTCGAGCCCTCGGCCGGCTCGCGCCGCCACACGACCCGTCCGACGCCCCGCACGAACTCAGAGCGGTCGCGGAGCTGAAACTCGAACTTGACGAGCGTGCCCGTCACCATGGGACACTTCGACTTGATGAAGATGCCCGTTCGAGAGACATCGCGGCTGTAGTGCTCCGCCCACTCGTCGAGGGTGGCGCTCTTGTAGCGCACCTTGAGTAAGACAGCGGACCGCGGGTTCTTGCGGTGTTCAGGCATCGAGACCATCAGCGTACAGATCCGAGGAAGACGAGACAAACCGACGGCGTTCGATGATGCACTCGGAGCGCGCGCCGGTGATGTAAGCTAGCTAACGCGGGCTCGCTGTAGTGCCAACGCGGGCGGTTTGCCAGCCGGGACCATACGCGCCGAGCAGCGTCGCGCCGGCGGTCCGCGGTCCGACCATGGCCCCGGATTGGCTGCCGGGCGGCGCATCGACGGGCCCGATCGACGCGGCGCTCGGCACGAAACCGCGGCGGAGGAGCCCGGTGAGCGCGCCGCTCCACCCGGATTCGGTCGCCGCGAAGCGCAGGTGGACGTAGGCACGCGGCGGTCCAGCCGGAGCGCCGAGCAGCGCGGGGAGCGCCGCGGCGACGGACGCCAGCCGGTCGGCACGGTCCGACCACGCCGACGCCGAGGCAGGAACGTCGCCGATTGGGGACACGATCAGCGCGAACGGCTCCGCGTCCCGGCGGCCCACCGTCGCCGACGGCGCCGTCACCGCCCTCGCAGGGGCCGACCCTTGCGTTCGGTCAAGGGCGTCGCCGTACCGCGCTGCGAGCTCGGGCGCGACGTCGAGCAGCGGCGCGAGGGCGAACGCGCGGGACTCGAGCCCTGGATGCGGCACCGTGAGGTGCGGGCTGGGCGGCGGCGGAGCGGCGCACCAGAGCAGGTCGAGGTCGATCGTCCGCGGGCCCCACCGCAGCCCCTCCTGCCGGACGCGGCCGAGACGGCGCTCGACGTCGAGGAGCAGGTCGAGCAGCGCGTGTGCGCCTAGGTCCGTCGACACGCGCACCGCCGCGTTTCGATACCGTGGCTGCACCGGCCCGACCGCGGCGCTGTCGTACATGCGCGAGCGCGCACGCACCACGCAGCGCGGATCCGCGTCTATCGCGGCGATCGCGGCGTCGATGGTCGCGCAGCGCGAGCCGAGGTTCGAGCCGAGGCCGACCACCGCGTCGAGGGGCGGCGCGGGGCCGGCGACCATGCGAGCGGGCACGGCCCACCCTACCACCGCGCGCCGCGGGCGGCAGGGCACCCACGCGGTCGTCTCGGGGCGCGGTTCCGCTCGGTGCGACACCCAGCCTCACGGCTCTACTCGAGCCCGACCCTGAACCCGATGCCAAGCCTTCGGCGTTGGCGTGGTGGTCGGATTGGTTGTTGCCCTCGCTGTCGCTCGGGGAGGGGGCACGCGTCCCCTCCCAAACTTCACTTCGCCGCGCCTGAGTCGCGGCGAAGCAAACTTTGGCTCCCACCCCGCGGGGTTCGGCACCGGAGCGGAGCCTCACGCGTCGGCGTTGGCGTCGCGGTCGTACGCCGTTGGTTGCACTCTTGCGGTGGCAAGACTGAACCCAACGGCGGCGTACCGTGAGTACCCCGGCGGCGCGGCAACCCGATCCTGGCCGCGAACCCGTGCCCGCACCCGATCCCGAACCAGAGTCCCGCTTGACGCATCTGCGCCCGCCGTCTTGTCGGGCGTCACCGGCGCCGATAGGTTCACCCCGATGAGCGAGATGCCCCTCTTCGACCGCGTCCCGCCGGATCCCCCGCCGGGAGAGGTCGGGCCGACCCCGCCGGCCGGGGACGACGCGCGCGACGGGTCGCCCGAGGTGCTGCGGGTGGCGGAGCTCAACCGCGCCGCGAACGCGCTCGTGTCGGGCAGGTGGTCCGATGTCCGCGTCGTGGGCGAGCTCTCGAACGTGCGCCGCGTCGCGACCGGGCACGTGTACTTCGCTTTGAATGACGAGCAGGAGCAGGCGCAGCTCTCCGGCGTGATGTTCCGGTCGGACGCCGCGCGCGCCCGTGCCCGCCTGCAGGACGGGGCGCGCGTAGAGATGCGCGGCCGCGTCGCCATCTACGAGCCGCGCGGCCGCTTTCAGCTCATCGCGCGCCAGGCGACGCCGCAGGGTGCGGGCGAGCTGGCGGCGCTCATCGCGCAGTGGCGACGCGAGCTCGAGGCCGAGGGGCTGCTCGACCCCGCCCGCAAGCGCCCGCTCCCGCTCTGGCCCGCGGTCGTCGGCGTCGTCACCAGCGCGACGGGCGCCGCCGTGCGCGACATCATCCGCGTGACCCACGACCGCTGCGGCGTGCGGCTCGTCATCGCCGACTGCCGAGTGCAGGGAGAGGCCGCGCCCGAGTCGATCGCCCGCGCCCTCGAGGCCATCCAGCGGGTCGAGGGCGTCGAGGTCGTCATCGTCGCGCGTGGGGGCGGCTCCGCGGAGGACCTCGGCGCCTTCCACGACCCCCGCGTGACCCACGCCATCGCCCGCTGCCGCGTGCCGGTCATCTCGGGCGTCGGCCACGAGACGGACACGACCCTCGCCGACCTCGTCGCCGACGTGCGGGCCGCGACGCCGTCGAACGCGGCCGAGATCGCGGTGCCGGACGCCGCCGTGCTCGAGGACCGCCTGGACGGGCTGCGACGCGACCTGATGGGCGCGATGGAGGGGGTGATCGACCGCGGGCGGCTGCGCATCGAGCGGGCCGAGCGGGCTCTGCAGGACCCGCGCCGGGGCGTGCTCGGGGTGCGTCGCCGGCTCGCCGAGCTCGACACGGCGCTCGTGCGCTCGTCGGGACGGCGGCTGTCCGGGCATCGCGCGATGCTCTCCGCGCTGGTCGAGCGCCTCCGCCGGCATGACCCGCGGACGGCGCTCGCGCGGGACCGCAGGCGGCTGCGCGAGCTGTCCGCGCGGCTCGTCCGGACGGAGGCGCAGCTCGTCGCGCCGCGGCGCCGGCGCCTCGAGCGCGCTGCGCTCTCGCTCGAGACCCGGGCCCTTCCTGCGATCGCGCCCGCGCGCGCTTCGCTCGGGGCGCTGGCTGCTCGGCTCCACGCCATGTCCCCGCTAGCCGTCCTCGACCGGGGCTACGCGATCGCCCGCCGCGCCGACGACGGGCGGGTCGTGCGCCGGCGGGGAGACGTCGCGCCGGGCGACGTCCTGTCGGTGCGCGTCGCGGACGCCACGATCGCTGCGACCGTCGACGCCGTGCATCCGCTGGGTCCCGCCGATGCGTCGCGCCCGCCGGAGCCGAGCACCGCCGGGGGCGCGCCGTGACGACGATGGTGCTCGGCATCTTCGGCTGGCCGGTCGAGCACTCGCGCTCGCCTGCGATGCACAACGCTGCGCTCGCCGCGGTCGGTCTCGACGCGACCTACGTGCCCTTCGCGGTGCGGCCGGACGCGCTCGGGCGAGCGGTCGAGGGCGTGCGCGCGCTCGGCATCCGCGGCGTGAACGTCACGCTCCCGCACAAGCAGGCCATCGTCCCGCTCCTCGATGAGCTCGACGAGGCCGCCCGCGCCATCGGCGCCGTCAACACCGTGTCCCACGAGCGGGGTCGGCTCCTCGGGTCCAACACCGACGCCCCCGGGCTCGTCCGCGCGCTCGAGGCGGCTGGCGTGCGCGCCGCCGGGGCGCGGGTCGTCGTGCTCGGCGCGGGGGGGGCGGCCCGGGCGG
>JAGQJE010000241.1 GCA_020430775.1 Myxococcales bacterium | reverse complement strand
GGGGCGGGTTCGGGGACAAGATCGGGAGCGGGGGCGGGTTCGGGCACACGGGCGGGAGCGGGCACACGGGCGGGAGCGGGTTCGGGCACAGGTGCGGGCACAGGTTCGGCATCGGGTTCGGGCGCGGGGCGCATCGCGCGACAACGCCGCTGGTCCGTGCGACAAGGGTGCCATGAGTCAAACCACGTCCACTCCCCGGGTGCGCTTCGACGTCGATGGCGACGTGGCGCAGATCGTCCTCGCGCGCCCCGAGAAGCGAAACGCCTTCGATCTGCAGATGCTGCGGGAGCTCGCAGAGGCGTTCACGCGCTACGAGGAGACCCGCGCGCTGCGCTGCGCCGTGCTCTGCGCGGAGGGCGAGCACTTCACGGCGGGCCTCGACCTCGCCGAGGTGGGCCCAGCGATCGCCGGCGACGCGGCCCTCTTTCCGGACGGGCTCGTCGACCCGCTCGGTCTGCACGGGCGGGTCCGCATGAAGCCCGTCGTGATGGCGGTGCAAGGCTGGTGCCTGACGATCGGCATCGAGCTGCTCCTCGCCGCGGACATCCGCGTCGCCGCGCGCGGCACGCGCTTCGGGCAGATCGAGATCAACCGCGGGATCTTCCCGTTCGGCGGCGCGACGATCCGCCTCCCGCTCGCGGCCGGCTGGGGCGACGCGATGCGCTGGCTGCTGACCGGCGACATCTTCGACGCCGAGGAAGCGCGGCGCATCGGTCTCGTGCAAGAGCTCGCCGACGACGGCACGCAACGCGACGTCGCGATGGCCCTCGCGCGCACCGTCGCCAAGCGCGCGCCGCTTGGTGTGCAGGCGACCCTCGCGTCCGCGCGGCAGACGCTCGAGGAGGGCCCGACGCCCGCGGCGGAGGCGCTCCTGCCACGCGCGAGGGCGTTGATGGCGACCGAGGACGCCAAGGAGGGCGTGCGCTCCTTCGTCGAGCGGCGCGAGGGCGTCTTCCGCGGTGAGTGACCTCGCCGGCGCGTGCCGTTGCCGGCGCTCGCGCGGGCGCTACGCCTCAACATCATGACCGACTTCGCCTTCACGCCCGTCACCCTCGGCCCGCTCACCCTCCGCAACCGCTTCATCAAGACGGCGACGTACGAGGGGATGGTGCACGACAACGCGCCGAACGAGCTGCTCGCGCGCCACCATGAGCGCCTCGCCGAGGGCGGCGTCGGGATGACCACCCTCGCCTACTGCGCGGTCTCGCCCGAGGGCCGCACGTTCGAGCAGCAGATGTACATGCGGGAGGCGATCGTCCCCGGGCTCGGGCGCATCTGCGACCGCGTGCACGCGCACGGCGCCGCGGTCGCGCTGCAGCTCGGGCACTGCGGGTACTTCACCAAGAACGACGCGCTCGGACACCGGCCGAAGGGCCCGTCGAAGGGCTGGAACGCCTACGGGCTGATGAAGGGGCTCGGGCGCGTCGAGCCGATGAGCGCCGCGGACATGGAGCGCACGGCGGGCGAGTTCGCCGCGGCCGCGCGGCTCGCGGAGCAGGCCGGCTTCGACGCGGTCGAGCTGCACCTCGGCCACGGCTACCTGCTGAGCCAGTTCCTGAGCCCCGGCACCAACCACCGCGGCGACGGGTACGGCGGCTCCGTCGAGGGGCGCATGCGCTTTCCGCTCGAGGTCGTCCGACGCGTGCTGGACGCGGTCGGCGGCCGGATCGCCGTCATCGCCAAGACGAACCTCCGCGACGGTTTCGAGGGCGGGCTCGAGGTCGACGACGCCGTCGCGGTCGCGCGCGCGCTCGAGCGTGAGGGGGTCGACGCCATCGAGATGAGCGGCGGCTTCGTCGACAAGAACCCGCTGTACCTGTTGCGGGGCGATCGCCCGCTGCGCGACATGATCGACGTCGAGCCGAACCGCCTGCAGAAAGTGGCGCTTCGGGTCTTCGGCTCGCGGCTCATCAAAGCGCAGCCTTTCGAGCCGCTCTTCTTCTTGGAGGACGCGCTGCGCGTCCGGGCCGCGGTGAAGACGCCGCTCATCCTCCTCGGCGGCGTGATCTCGCGCGCGGGGGTCGCGCGAGCGATGGACGCGGGCTTCGAGTGCGTCGCGCTCGGCCGCGCGCTCCTCTACGACCCGCGCTTCGTCCGCAAGCTCGAGCGCGGGGAAGAGGCGCCGTCCGGGTGCAACCACTGCAACGTCTGCATCACCGAGATGGACCGCCCCGGCGGCGTGTGCTGCGCCGATCAGCCAGCTCAGCTCGACGAGCGGGCGCGCGCGGTCGCCAAGGGTTTGCACGAGCAGCTCGCCTGAGGCGAGCACTGCCCGCGCTCAGCGCGGGATGCCCATCACGTCCCCCATGTCGTACAGGCCCGGCGCCCGCCCGCAGATCCAGTGAGCGGCGCGCACTGCCCCGCGCGCGAAGATCTGGCGGTCGGTCGCGCGGTGGCTGAGCTCGATGCGCTCGCCGTCGCCGAAGAGGTAGAGCGTGTGCTCGCCGACCACATCGCCGCCCCGCATCGCGAACACGCCGATCTCGCCGTCCGGGCGCTCGCCGACCTGACCGCTCCGGCCGTAGGTCGGCACGTGGGTCTGTAGGCCCTTGCCTTCGGCCACTACGCGAAAGAGACGCTCGGCCGTGCCGCTCGGTGCGTCCACCTTGTGGCGGTGATGCACCTCGACGATCTCCGCGTCGAAGCCAGGGCCGAGGAGCTCCGCCGCGCGCTTCGCGAGGAAGAAGAACGCGTTGACGCCTTGGCTGAAGTTCGGCGCGAAGACCGCCGGGACGCGCCCGCCGAGCTCGCGCCGGGCCGCCTCGGTCGCCTCGTCGAGCCCGGTCGTGCCGCTCACCAGAGGCACCGACGCGGCGCGGCACGCAGCTAGGAGCGGCGGGAGCGCGGCCGGCAGGCTGAAGTCGATCACCACGTCGGGCCGCTCGCCGCCGCTCGCGCCGAGGACCGCGCCCGCGTCGGAGCGCACCGGGACGCCGAGCAGACCGATGCCCGCGAGCTCGCCGATGTCCGCGCCGATGGCGGCGCTCCCCGCCTGCTCGAGCGCCCCGACGAGGGTCGCGCCCGCATCTTCGGCGATCACCCGCGCGACGCTCAGCCCCATGCGCCCGGCCGCGCCGTGGATCACCATTCGCTTCGTCGTCATCGTCCGCTCCTCGAGCCGCTCACCGCCCTCGCTCGCGCGCTCCGGCCGAGACTGAAACACGAGCGCCCCCCTTGTCGACCCCGCCGACCGATCACGACGCGGCGACGGCCGCGACGCACTCCGGCCCGTCGTTGCGCGGGCTGTTGACCAGCGTGGACACCGGCCGCAGCTCGAACGCGTCCGCCGGCGTCTCGTCGAGCATGCGCGCGAGGCGCCGGAGATCGCGCTCGCTCGGGTCGAGCCACTCGGCGTAGCGGGCGCGGGGGACGACCACGGGCATCCGATCGTGAAGATCGCGGACGCCGCCGGACGACGGCGCCGTGATGATGACGCACTCGTGGACGACGGGCGCCTCGCCTGCTTCGCTCGGCGCGTCGTCGCTCGGCGCGCGTCGCCACAGCCCGGCGAAGGCGAAGAGCGGACGGTCCCCGAGCCGGACATAGTACGGCTGCTTCGCGCCGCCCTCGGGCTTCCACTCGTAGAAGCCGTCCGCGACGACGAGGCAGCGGCGCTCGGCGAAGGCGCGCCGAAAGAGCGGCCGCTCGGCGAGCGTCTCACGGCGCGCGTTGATGACCCGCTTGCCCCCGCTCAGCGAGAAACCCCAGCGCATCCGCGCGACCGTCGGGCCGGGCGCCCCAGGGCGCGCGCCGACGACCACGACGAGCTGGCTCGGTGCGACGTTGTAGCGCGGCTCGATGCGCGGGACCTCGCCGTGCAGGTCGAACTCGTCGAAGACGAGCTGCCCCGGCGCGGTCAGCGTGTAGCGCCCACACATGCGCTCGTCGTAGCACCCACGACGCCGGCGTGCTCGGTCGCAGGCCCTCGAGCGGGCTGCTACACCACCGCCGCACGCATGCAGTCCTACACGCAGTCGATCATCGCCATGCTGGCGGTCGTCAACCCCTTCATCTGCGCCGTCATGCTGCTTCAGGCAGACACCGACGGCGACAAGAAGCACAACATCGTCGAAGGGCTCAAGGCGATGGGGATCGTCTTGGCGATCCTCCTCGGCGCCGCCTTGGGGGGCAAGTACATCCTGCACGGCTTCGGCATCACGCTCACGACCTTCAAGATCGTCGGCGGAATCATCCTCGGCTTCATCGGGACGCAGATGATGATCGGCAGCAGCACGGCCAACTTCTCGGACGCGTCGCAGAGCCACCGCACGCGGGTCATCATGTTCGCGGCGAGCCCGGCGTCGATCGCCATGGTCGTGACGCTCGGGACCGTGCAGCCACACCAGGAGATCCCGCTCAACGCCGTGGTCGGGACGATCGTAGCGGTGGCGACGGCCGCGCTCGCCATCGTCGTCACCCAGGCGCTGTGGGCCGACAAGAAAGTCAAGCAGTCCAACATTGGCTCGCGGTTCATGGGAATGATCATCGCGGCCATGGGGCTGCAGTTCGCCCTCGACGGGATCAAAGCGTTCTTTCTGTAGCCGGTGCGCAGTGAACGCCGCGCGAGCGGTCAGCGGCCTGCGCTGAGCTCGACGAGGCGGTCGATGAGGAAGCCGCTCTGCTCGAGCGCCTCGTCGGTGAACGCGCCGAAGAACGCCCTCACCTCCTCGAAGACCGCCTCGAAGCGCGCCTGGCTGCGGGTGCGGATGATCTCCCCGAGCTCGCTCGCGGCCCGCTCGAACGCCTCGGTCACGTCGGCGGCGCTCGGGTTGAGCATCTCGATCGGGCCGTAGAGCTGCGGCGACTGGGCGAAGTGTCGCGCCGCCACGTAGAGCTCGAGCAAGTACGCCGGCGAGGTGAAGCGCAGCGACGCCTCGAGCGGTCCCCCGAGCCGCGCGAGCGCGAGCCCCAGCACCTGCGTCTGAAAGTGCGTGAGCACCTGCACGAGCGCCATGGCGCGGTCGTGCTGCAGAGGGTCCGCGTCCGTGATGACGAGCCCGCGGGCGCTGAAGACGCGCCGCACCCACGCGAGCCACGCGTCGCCCCGCCCCGCGCAGACGACCACGCGCTGCCCCTGGAACGAGTGCACGCCCGGTCCGAACATCGGGTGCGTGCCGACGACGCTCGCGCCGCTCGCCTCCGTCGCGCGGAGCATCGCGGCGAGCGGCGCGGCCTTGATCGAGGTCACGTCCATCAAGAGCGCGTCCGCGCGCACGTGCGGCCCCACGGCGTCGATGACCGCCTCCGTCGCGGCGATCGGGACGCTCACGACGACCACGTCGGCAGACGCGGCGGCCCGGTCGGCGCTCAGCGCGGAGCCGAGATCGGCGACGAGGACCCTGTGCCCGAGGTCGTCGAAGAGCCGGCAGAGGAGCTGGCCCATGCCGCCCCGGCCGCCGATGACGGCGACGGTCTTCGGCTCGTCGTCGAGGGGCAGCTCCGCACGCAGCGCGGCCTGGCGATCGCGGCTCGCGAGCATCAAGAGGCGCCAGATCGACTCGATCTCGCCCGCCGGCAGGCCGAGCACCGTCGCGCGCGCCTTGCGATCGGCCAACACGGTGCGCTCGCGCTCGAGGTCCCGGATGCGCACGCCGTGCGCCCGCTTGTAGCCCGCGACCTCGCCCACGAGGTCCATCCGCCGCGAGAGCAGCGCGAGGATGTCGGCGTCGAGCGCGTCGAGGTCGGCGCGCACGGCCGACAGCGGTCGCGGCGATGTCGGACGGTCGGTCACCGGGTCGCTCCCTTCGCAGCCAGCCTCGTGGCCCTCGCAGCGGCCGGCACCCCGTCGCCGGGCTCCGCGGCGGGCGCCCCGCGTGTGCCTGGCATAACCCGCAACCGCGCGGCTCGCCACAGCGCGCGCGGGGCGCTACCGGCGGAAGAAGCGCAGCAAGGGCGAGACACGCAGGGGCTTCCCGCTCCCGACGGCGTTCAAGGCCGCGAGCGAGAGCCACGCGCCGACGCTCACGACGCCCGAGACGACGCAGACCACCCACCAGCCCCAACCCTGCCGGCCGGGCGGCGGGATCGCCAGCACGCAGGCGAGCGTCATCGCCACGGCGAAGGCCGCGAGCGACAGCCGCTTCGTCACCGAGTGGAGCATCGACGGCAGCCCGTCGAGCGTCGGTGTCACGGCCCGAAACTGTAGGTTGCCGGTCTCGACGTCGTGCAGGATCTGGTCGAGCTGGGCGGGCAGCCCGCGCAAGAGCGCGCCGACGCCGCCCGCCTCGCCGATGATCTCTCGAAGGAGCGTCTTCGGGTTCATCCGCTCGGCCATGATGCGCTCGGCGTAGGGCCGGCCGATGCCGACGAGGTCGACATGCGGATCGAGGTGGCGGATGAGCCCCTCGATCGTCGTCGCGGCCTTGACCAGCAGCGCATACTCGGGCGCGAGACGGATGCGAAAGCGCTGCGCCGCCGCGGCGAACGCCTGCGCGAAGCCGGCCGAGTCCACGTCGTCGAGCGACTCGACCACGAGGTAGGTGCGCCGGACGCGGTCGATCTCGGCCCGCAGCTCAGCGAGGTTCACGCGCTGCGTCGGCGTGCCCATCTTCAGCAAGACCCGCGCGATCGTGCTGGACTCGCCCGCGATCGTCGCGAGGATGAGCGTGACGATGTCGGCGCGCTGGTCCGCGTCGAGCCGGCCTACCAGACCGAGATCGATCATGCAGCACACGCCCTCGTCGTTGACGAGGAGGTTCCCCGCGTGGGGATCGGCGTGGAAGAACCCGTCGACGAAGACCTGCTTGAACGCGGCGTGGAGCACCTCCTCGACGACCAGCTTCGCGAGCGGCGACTCCCTCTCGAGCTTGCGCACCGAGCGCCCCTCGAAGAAGTCCATGGTCAGCACGGTGCGGCAGGACAGCTCGGGGTGCGGTCGCGGCGCGATCATCCGCCGCTCGGGGTCGAGGTTCTGCCGCGCGATCATGAGGTTCGACAGCTCGGTCTGGAAGTTCAGCTCCTCCATGAGCCCCCGCTCGAACTCTTCGACGATCGCCGCGGGGCCGACGAGGCGCATCTCGTCGATGCTCGCCTCGAGGACCTGCGCGCCGAGGTAGAGCAGATCGACGTCGCCCTTGAGGATGGGCGCGATGCCCGGCCGCTGGACCTTCACGACGACGCGGTCACCGTCGTGCGTCGTCGCGAGGTGGGTCTGCGCGATCGACGCGGTCGCGAGCGGCGTCTCGTCGAACTGCGCGAAGAGCACCTCGAGCGGCTCGCCGAGCCCTTCGGCGACTTGATCGCGCACCTGCTCGAAGGGCAGCACCGGGGCGTCGTCTTGCAGCCGCTCGAGGGCGGCGATGTAGTCCGCGGGCAGGATGTCGCGGCGCATCGAGAGGATCTGGCCGAGCTTGATGTAGGTCGGCCCGAGCGACGCGAGCAGCTTGGCGAAGCGCTCCGCGGCGGGTGCCTTGCCGAGCCGCGCGTCGCCCTCCGGCGCGTGCCCATGGAAGAGCCGGCGACCGACGGGCGTGCGCATGAGCAGCTCGCCAAAGCCGTGGCGCGCGACGGCGGTCGCGACCGTCCGAAGGCGCCCGAGGTCGCGCACTGCGACGCCGACGAACGAAGGGTTGCGAGGGGGAGCGGACGGAACCATTCGGGCCTCCGCGTGCGAGGATGCCCGACCGCGAAACGAACGTCACGGCCGCGGCCCCACACCCACACCCGGACCCGGACCCGCACCCGAACCCGCTCCCGAGACCGAGACCGAACCCGACTCTGAACGGGCCACGTGTGCAAGGGGCGAGAGGTGCTTTTTTTCTCGATTTCATGGGTTCGGCCTTGTGAGGTGGGTGGCGATTGGCAGGCGCAGGGCGTACCGGGGCGGAGCGCGCGCGG
>JAGQJE010000240.1 GCA_020430775.1 Myxococcales bacterium | reverse complement strand
GGGGTGTGCGCTCGCCTCGGCGCGCGTGTCCGACTCGGCGCGCCGGAGGGCGTCGCGAAAGCGCCGCAGCGGCGCCGCGATCGGCGGCGGGCGCATCCAGGCCACCACCGCGCGTGGACGCCCCGGGAGAAACGCGCGCATGACCTCGCGGACGGCCGCCCAGAGCGCCCGGGTGTCGTCGTCGAGCGCCGCCGCGGTGCGATCCGGCAGCGCGTCGGCGCCGACGCCGGCGAGGGCCTTCAGCTCGTCGAAGAGCGTCCGCTGCGCCATCGAGACGATCGCGCGGCACGTCTGTGAGCCGGCGAAGGGCACCGCGAGGTCGTTCGGCCGGTCCGGTCGGATGGTCACGGCTCGAGCCGCGGCTTGGCGCCACCGGCGGCGCGCAGCCGCACCTCGATGGCCCGCATCGGGTCCGGTCGCGCCGCGTCGACGTGGACGACCGCGCTCGCCCCGGGCGCCCGGAGGCAGAGCTGCAGGCGCCGGGCGTGGCCGGCCCACGCGAGCACGCAGAGCCCGTCGACCGCCGGCCACCGGCCCTCGAACGTGTGGCCGCTCGGCTCCCACCGCCCCTCGACCTGCACGGACGTGAGGAGCGCGCCGTGGGGGTCCGTCACGCGGAAACACGCGGGGGGTGGAGGCGCACGCCGCCGGCCGCTCGGCGCCGGGCGCCGCGCCTGCGTCCATCGGTCTTTGCACCACCCCAGCACCGACACGGTCGCCGTTTTGTCGCCGATCGCGGCCTCGAAGGCAAGCATCGTGAGGCGGGAAATGCGCGGGCTACCAAGCGAAGGCGCTCGAGAGGCGATCGCAGAGCTCGTCGACCGCCGCGCGCGCGACGGGATCGAAGGACATCTGCACGAACCCGTGCGTCAGCGAGGTGTGGCGGTGCAGGTCGACGTGGACACCCGCCGCGGCGAGCACCTCGGCGTAGGCCTCCGCCTCGTCGCGGAGCGGATCGAAGCCGGCGGTGCGCAAGATGAGCGGCGGCAGGTCGTCGTGGCGGGGCCACCGGAGCGGGCTCGCCCGTGGGTCGTCGGCTTCGGCGGGGCGGAGGTACTGACCGAGGCTCCAGGCGATGGCCTCGGCGTCGAGGCCGTAGCCCGTGGCGAAGAGCTCCCGGGAGCGCGTCTCGGCGAGGCTGTCGACGCAGGGATAGAAGAGCGCCTGCACGTGGGGGCGCGGCAGCTCGCGGTCTCGGGCGAGGTGGCAGACGACCGTAGCGAGCGCGGCGCCTGCGCTGTCCCCGGCCACCGCGACGCGGCGCGGATCGCCGCCGAGCCGCTCCGCGCGCTGAACGACCCACAGGAAGGCCGCGAGCGCGTCGTCCACGGCCGCAGGGAACGGGTTCTCCGGCGCGAGGCGGTAGTCGACAGCCACCACGATGCACCCGGCGCGCCGGCAGACGCGCCGGCAGAGCGCGTCGTGCGTCTCGAGGTCACCGAGGACGTACCCGCCTCCATGGTAGTAGACCGTGATCGGGAGCGACGGCTCGGCGAGGGTGGGCCAGTAGACGCGGACGCTGATGGGCCCACCGACGCCGGGGATGAGCCGGTCCTCCACCTTGGGGAGCTGCGGCGCCGGCTCCTCCATGATCTCGATGAGCCGGCGGTAGTCCCGCCGCGCCCGATCGACCGGGGCGCGCATGGCCTCGGGAGCCCCGGGCGTGATCTTCTGAAGGCCGAGCGCGAGCCGCGTCGCGTCGGAGAGTCGCTGCCCGTCGACGACGACCGGGGCGGCGCGCGACACGGCGGCGGCGACGACCCGTGGCAGCCGAAGAAAGGGGCGGAGCGCCCGAGCCTGCGTGCGATCTCGCGGTGACAGCGCCGTCATGGGGGCGCGACCATAGCGCACGGGGGCGGACGCGGCAGGTGTCGTCACCGCGGAGGGAGCTACGCACGGTAGGCCGGGTCCCGGTCGCGGGGTGGCCATCCGTCGCTGCGTCGACTCGCCCCGGATCTGCGGTGCGCGCCGGTCGCCCGACGGGCGCTAGAAGGTGTAGCCGAGGCGGAGGGTGCCGCCGCCGGCCTTGGGCTGCACCCGCAGGCGCAGCGCGGCGGCGACCCGGTCCTCGGTGTCGTCGTCGAGGCGCACGCCGTCGCGGACGGTCCGCGCGACGTCCTGCGCGAAGGCCTCGACGTCGCGCGTCACGGGGGCGACGCGATCGGCGTGCTCGGCACCGTCGAGGCCTTCGCTGCCGCCGGCGGCTCGTCCGGCGCCTTCGGCGACCTGACGCGGCGTGGGGCACGCGGCGCCGGCGGCGGGCGACGGCACCCGGGGGCAGCCGAACGACAGCGCGGACAGCAGGAGCATCGACGTCGTGAGCGCAGACAGCATGTAGCGATACCGTAGCAAAGGTCGTTCCCGATGCACCACGCCCTCTTGCGAAACGCGGATGATCGCGATTTTCGAGGAAATTCGCGGCGCCGCGCCGCCGGGAGCGCCCGACCACGTGCCAGAAACCGTAGACTCAGCCACACGGTCGCGCCGAAGATCGTCTCCCGAGGGGTACAGCCGATCGATGTCGCACCACTGAACCGATGCGCAGTCAACCCGACCTCGTCTTGTTGACCTGCGCACGATTGAACGGTACCGGATGCACCAACGGCGCTCCGTCACGGGGCGTCCCTACATGGGAGACGGAACATGAAGACCATCCTTCGAGTGTCGATCCTGCTTGCGCTCTGTGCCGGCCTGACCGCCTGCAACAAGCCAGGGGAGCAGACGCAGCCGCCCGGCGCGATGACGAACAGCGTCCACAACGCGGCCGAGAGCGCCAAGAGCGCGGTCGGCACCGCCGCCGAGAACGCCAAGGAGGCCGCAGGCAGCGCCGCCGAGGGCGCCAAAGAAGCTGCCGGCAGCGCCGCCGAGGGCGCCAAGGAAGCCGCCGGCAACGCGGCTGACGCCGTGAAGAACGCGGCCGGCAGCGCCGCCGACTCCGCCAAGGAAGCCGCCGGCAACGCGGCCGACGCCGTGAAGAACGCGGCCGGGAGCGCCGCGGAGGCCGCCAAGGAGGCCGCCGGCAGCGCGGCCGAGAGCGCCAAGGATGCCGCCAACAAGGCGACCGAGGCCGCCAAGAAGGCCGGTGAGGCCGCCAAGGAGGCCGCGGGCAACGCGGTCGACTCCGCCAAGGAGAAGGCCGGCGAGGCCGCCGACTCCGCGAAGAGCAAGGCGGGGGCCGCGTCGAAGAAGGCCGGCGACAAGGTCAACCACGCGCTCGGCGGGCACTGAGCCGCCGCGCAGACGCCTCGCGAGCGTGACGCGCGCCGACCGAAGAGAGCGCGTCACGCTCGCGAAGCCGCCGCACGAGGGCCACGGGCTGCCGACGAGCGCTCTTGACCCTCGCGGCCTCGAAGCGAAGGCTTCGCCCGGTGCAGACCCCGGAGATCGCCCGTCCTGAACGCCCGTGGCACACGCTGACGCTCGAGATGCCAGAGGCGCGGGGCCAGCGGCTGCACTTCGCCTGGTCGTTCGATCCGGGCGACGGGGGCGGTGAGTACCCGCTCCGCTCGGAGCAGGCGTGGTTCGAGCTGCCGGCGGGGCTCCAGCTCGACCTCCTCGACGAGCAGGCACTCCTCGTGTTCGCGCTGATGCTGCACTGGCCGCTGCTCAACCTCGTTCGCCCCGTGCGCGTTCGGCTTCCGCGCCGGCTCCCCGACGCGGCGCTCGAGACCGTTCAGCGCCTGTGCGACCTGCAACGCGTCACCCTCGCCCGCCCCGGCGCGCGGGCCACACTCGGCGCCTCGCCGCTCGCGCGGCGCATCGAGTTCGTCTGCAGCGGGGCGGCGGCGCGGACGGCGCCCGCTCCCGCCACGCGGCCCGGCCTCGCCTCCGGCATGAGCGGCGGCAAGGAGGCGCTCGCGCAGCTCTTCCTCGCCCGAGCCGCGGGCGTCCCCGTCCTCGCCGTCACGACGACGAGCCCGCAGGGCGCAGCGACCGAGCACACCGGGCCGCACCGCGCCTCGACGCTCTCCGAGCTGTCGAAGGTCGACGGCGTCACCGTTGTCGAGGTGCGCTCGAACGTCCGGGAGAGCTATCGCAACGACTTCCCGCGGCGGCTCGGGCACGCCTGCTGGCTCACCGACCTGCTCGACTGCCAGGTCTACCTGTTGAGCTGCGCCGCGGTCGCGCGCTGCAGCGGCGTCGACGCGTTCGGCCTCGGCATGGAGTGGGAGGTCGCCGCGGCGCGCTGCGCAGGCGGGCTCCCCGAGCCGCACCCGCACGTGATGTACGGCCCGGCGACGCTCGCGGCTTTGTCCGCGCTGCTCGCGCCGGCGGGCCTCCGCGCCGAGAGCCTCCTGGTCCCGCTCCCCGGGTCTGCCGTGCAGCGGCTGCTGCGCCGCGCCTTTCCGGACGCGCTCCGGCTGCAGGCGTCGTGCTACAGCGCGACCGACGGCGCCCGCTGGTGCGGCCGGTGTCCTAAGTGCGTCCGCACCGCAGTCTTCCTCGCGCTCGACGGCGGCGACCCGAGCGACGTGGGCCTCGACTGGGGCACCGTGTGGCGCGCGGGGAGCCTCGGTCTGCACCGCTACGTGACGAAGTACGGCCTGCTCGGCAGCCCTCGGACGGTCGACGCCGCGGACCGCTACCTCGTGGAGGTCCTCGACGCGATCCACGAGCTGCCGGTCGGCGCGACGGTGCGCCGCCTCGCGACGGCGCGCTCGCTCGGGGCGGCGGACCGCGCCCGGGCGCTCGCGCGCTACGGCACCGCGCGCCTCGTCTACCGCCCGCGACCGCCGCGGGCGAGGGCCGCGGCGCGATCGTTCAAGCCGGCCGCCCTCGCGTTCGTGCACCCGCGCTACCATCGCGCGCTCACCCACCTGCTCGCGGAGCACGGCTTGCAGCCCGATCCCACGGACATCGACGCCGAGATCTCGTGCATCGATGACATGATCGCGTACGTCACCTCGCCGATGGTGCCCACCACCCATGCGCCCGCCTGGCGCGCGGCCTTCCCGGGCTAGAGCATGGCGCGCGAAAGTCAGCGTCTCATCGGCAACGCGATGTGGAACGTCCTCGGCCGGTGCGCGGGCATGGCGGCGGGGCTCATCCTGCCGCCGCTCGCCGTGCACTCGATCGGCCGCGGCGAGTACGGGCTCGTCGTCCTGATCGCGGCCGTCATGGAGGTGGCGGTCATGGCGCAGGTCGGGACGCCGCACGCGCTGATGCGCTTCATGGCGCCCGCCGGCCGCGACGGCGACACCGAGACCCTCGGCCGCTTCTTCAACACGGGGCTCGCGATCCTCTGTGCCGCGGCGGTCGTCGTGATCGGCGTCACGCTCGTCGCGACGGTCGACCCACGGCTGATGCTTCGGCTGCCCAAGGACATGACCGCCGCGGACACGCGCCCCGTCGTCCTGGCGCTAGGCTTGTCGAGCGCGCTCACGCTCGTCCTGTCGATCGGGCAGACCTGCTTCTTCGTCAAGGAAGACTTCCGCCGCCTGAGCGGCATCCGCGTCGTGAACGTCACGATGCGCATCGCGATCGTGGCCGGCACCCTCCTCGCGGTGCCCGGCAGCGTCTTCGCCTACGCGGCGGCCCAGGGGATCTCCGTCACGCTCGAGACGCTGCTCATCTTCGTCCTCGGGCTGCGTATGCTCGACGGCGTGCGCGTGCGTTGGGCGCAGGTGCGCCGCGACGTCGCGCGCCAGATCCTCCACTACGGCGGCCAGATCTTCCTGAACGGCATGCTCTACGCGGTCTACCTCCAAGGCGGCCTCTTCGTGCTCGCCTGGCTGACCTCCTCCTCCGTCGTGGCGGGCTTCGGGCTCGCGATGACGTGGGCGATGATCTCGCGGCGGGTCCTGAAGCTGGGCCTCGCGACGCTCATCCCCGCGGCGGCGAACAAGGACGTCGAACGCGACGCCGAAGCGCTTCGCACGCTGCTCGTGCGCATCGCGAAGCTCACGCTCCTCATCGCCCTTCCGGTGACGGTCTTCCTGTGCGTGTTCCGCTTCATGCTCTTCGAGACGTGGATGGGCCCCGGCTACCACGACGCCGCGCAGGCGATGGCCCTGCTGCTCTGCGCCGAGTGCCTCGCGGTCGCGCAATCCGGCAACACCAACATGTTCGTCGGTCTCGGCGACGTCGCCTACTTCCTCAAGCTCAACCTCTTCTTCGCCCCGCTGAGCCTCGTGCTCGCCTACATCTGCATCGCCATCTTCGACCTGGGCGCGCCCGGGCTCGCGCTGAGCTACCTCATCGTGACCGTCACGCGGATCGGCTTCCTCGAGCCCGCGTACATGGCCCGCAAGCTCGCGATCGCGCCGCTGCGGTACTTCCGTCAGGCCTACGGCGCGCCGCTCGTGGCGGCCCTGCTGGCGGTCCCGGTCGCCTACGGCCTGCGCGCGCTGCTCCCCGCCGCCGGCTGGTTCCCCCTCATCGGCGGCGCCTTCCTCTTCGGGCTCGTCTACCTCGCCCTCGCCTACACCGTCGGCATGGACACCTACGACCGCGGCGTCGTGCGCTCGGTGGCGCGCAGCCTGATCGCGGCCGTCCAGCGCGCCCGCCCGGCGCGTTCCTGACCAGCGCCCGCGCGCCCAACGACCGGGGGGCAAGACGACAACGCGGCGCGCCGGATGAACGACGCGCCGCGTTGCTTCGTGAACCGGCGGTTAGCGGCGGGGGCCCTGGCCCCGGCGCAGGTAGGCCGGGATGTCGAGCACGGCCTCGTCGTGCAGCGCGCTCGCCCCGAACGCGCGCGTCCCGGCGGCCGGCACGTACGCGACGGCCTGGTCCTGGACGTGGTGCTGAGGCGCGTACTGCGGCTGCTGCTGCGGGGGCGCGCCGTAATGCTGCTGGTGCTCGACGCCGTATCCGTTCGCCGTGCTCGACGCACGCCCGCGCGAGCGCCGCGTGCCATAGGCGGCCGCGTCCATGATGTTCGCGTTCTGGTCGAAGCCGGTCGCGATGACCGTCACCTTGACGGTCTCGGCCATCTCCGGGTCGGTCACCACGCCGAAGATCACCTCGGCGTCCTCGTGGGCGGCCTCCTGCACGAGGCTCGCCGCCTCGTGGATCTCCTTGAGCTTGATGTCGGTGCCGGCGGTGAAGTTGATGAGGATGCCGCGCGCGCCCTCGACGGAGATGTCGTCGAGCAGCGGCGAGTTGATCGCGTTCTGCGCGGCCTCGAGCGCGCGGCGCTCGCCGCTCGAGTAGCCGGTGCCCATCAGGGCGCGGCCGTTGTTGCTCATGATGGTCTTCACATCCGCGAAGTCGACGTTGATCATGCCGTGGTGGATGATCAGGTCGCTGATGCCCTGCACCGCCTGGAGCAGGACGTCGTCCGCCTTCTGGAAGGCCTCGAGCATCGTGAGGTCCGACTCGCCGAGCGACAGGAGCTTCTGGTTCGGGATGGTGACGATGCTGTCGACCGAGTCGATCAGCTCCTGGATGCCGCGCTCGGCGTTGCGGGAGCGCCGGCGGCCCTCGAAGCCGAAGGGCTTGGTGACGACGCCGACGGTGAGCGCGCCCTGATCCTTGGCGACCTGCGCGATGATCGGCGCGGCGCCCGTGCCCGTGCCGCCGCCCATGCCAGCGGTGACGAAGACCATGTCGGAGCCGGCGAGCGCCTCGCTCAGCTTCTGGAGGTCTTCCTGCGCGGCCTTGCGGCCGACGTCGGGGTTGCCTCCCGCGCCGAGCCCGCGCGTGAGCTGCGGCCCGAGCTGGATCTTGTAGCTCGCGAGGTTCGCGTCGAGGGCCTGGATGTCGGTGTTGGCCGCGATGAACTCGACGCCTGCGAGGCCCTCCGTGATCATCGTGTTCAGCGCGTTGCCGCCGCTGCCACCGACGCCGACCACCTTGATGCGAGCGTGCTGCTCGGTCTCTATCGGAAACTCAATCGAAATCGCCATGGACTCCTCCCGGACTGGGAGCGCCGGCTCCCCTGTTGCGATCGAAGCCGTGTGGGGACGCCCCCCCTTTCACGGCGCGAACGTGCTGTGAACTGACTGGACCACATCGGTCAGGCCCACCGGGCGCTTTGCCGCCGCACCCCATGGGCCTCACCAGACCTGTCGAAACCACGCGCCGAAGCGCGATCCGAGGCCCGCCTGCGCGGGCACCAAGGGCACCTCGTCCTCCTCGGGCAGGTGGTGCAGACGAGAGGCGCCGTACTTCACGAGCCCGACCGCGGTCGCGTAGGAGGGGCTCTTCACGACGTCGACGAGGCCACCGACGCCGGTGGGCGCCCCGCGGCGCACCTGCAGGCCGAGGATCTGCTCGGCGAGCTCCGGCATGCCGTCGAGGAGCGTGGTGCCGCCGGTGACGATCGCGCCGGAAGCGAGCATCTCGGCGTATCCCGTCTCGCGGATGACGTGGCGGCAGGCGACGAAGATCTCCTCGACGCGCGGCTCGATGATGTCGCAGAGCACGCGGCGCGGCAGGACGCGGGGCGGGCGCCCCCCGACCGAGGGCACCTCGATCGTCTCGTCGTCGTCGACCATGGCGGCCGACGCGCAGCCGTACTTGATCTTGATGCGCTCGGCCTCGGCGATGGGCGTCCGGAGCCCCTGCGCGACGTCGTTCGTGAGGTTCAGGCCGCCGACTGGGACCGAGCAGGTGTGCACGACCGCGCCGTCCACGTACAGGATGATGTCCGAGGTGCCGCCGCCGATGTCGATGAGCGCGCCGCCGATCTCCATCTCGTCGTCGCTGAGCACGGAGGTCGCGCTCGCGAGCGGCTGCAAGACGATCTCCGCGACGTGCAGGTCGCAGCGCTCGGCGCACTTGATGAGGTTCGCGACGCTCGTCGTCGCGGCGGTGACCATGTGGACGCGCGCCTCGAGCCGCACGCCGGCCATGCCGACCGGCTCGCGGATGCCGTCCTGGTCGTCGACGATGTACTCCTTCGGCAGCACGTGCAGCACCTGCCGATCGCTCGGGAGCGCTACGGCCTTCGCCTGCTCGAGCACCCGGTCGACGTCGGTCTGGGCCACCTCGCGGTTGGCGATGGCGGCGACGCCCTCCTGGTTCATCCCGCGCACGTGGCTGCCGGCGATGCCGGCGTAGACGTTGTGGATGTCGCAGCCGGCCATCGTCTCGGCCTGTTCGACCGCCGCCCGGATCGCCTGGACGGTCGACTCGATGTTGACCACGACGCCTTTTTTGAGGCCGCGGGACGGCACGCAGCCGATCCCGATGATGTCGAGGCCTTCGGGGGTTAGCTCGGCCGCGATCGCGCACACCTTGGTGGTGCCGAGATCGAGGCCTGCGATGATGGGGTTGTTCGCCATGACACTGCGCTCTGGGCTGAAGCTCTGGGTACGACCCATACACAAGCGGCGATCGGGCGAGCAACTTTGTGCACAAGAAAAATGAGGCCGCGTCGAAGAACGCCGAATAGTCGGGATTTGACGCCCCTAGATCGCGAATTCGCGCCGTTACTTAAAGTCGTTTCTAGCTTTTGACTACCGTGGATCGTGCGGGGCTGCGGCGGGGGTTCGTCGCGGTGGCGCGTCCGGGGACGCGGGCGGGCGCGCGGGGCGTACGGCGCCGGGCGCCACGCGCCGGACGCGAAGCACACCTCGAGCGCGCTCGACGCCGATCGCTGCGAAAACCCGGCGTCTGCGCCGGTCGCCGCCCGATCAGCGAGAGGCGCTGCGCACCGGCAAGGGCCGCAGGTACACGGTCGCTCGATCCGGGCGGCTCGGGCTGTCGAGGTAGACGTAGGCCGGCCGGCGATCGCTGCTCGCGAAGTGTTGCAACAGCGTCCGCAGTCGTCTGAGTTTTGTAAGGAAAGGCGGGCGCCCAAGCCGGACGAACATGGCGTCGGAACCGATGTAGATCGAGAGGCCGCCGGTCGACTCGACGTGCACCTCGTCGACCGGCTCGGCGGCGGAGAGCCCGGAGCCCCGATAGTCGCCGAGCAGGCCGAGCGCGTCCGCGATGACCGAGGTGCGGTAGGCGCGCTCCGCCGTGAAGCGCGCGCGGTCGACGCCGGTGAGGACCGGCAGGTCCACGGGGTCGTCGACGCCCGCCTGCTTGAAGACCATCCCGTCGTCGGCGACCAGGTAGGGCTGATCGAGCGAGAGCAGCAGGACGGGGCGGTGCTCCGTGAGCTGCACGACGAAGGTGTTCGGCAGCCGGCGCTCGACGTCGGCCTGCGCGACCCAGGGGCTCTGCTCGAGCCTCGCCTGCGCCTCGGCCGGCGAGACCTCGAAGACGCTCTGTCCGAGCGCGATGCCGGACAGCGCGCGGATGCGTTCGGCGGTGAGGTGGTGGTTGCCCTCGACCCGCACCGTCCGCACCGAGAACAGGGCGCTCCGGCGCACCATCCGCTCGCCCGCCTTGCCGAGCACGATCGCCGCGACGACGAGCGCGCAGACGGCGAGCAGCCGCGCCGCACGCCCGAGCGGTCGCCGCGCCCTCGCCCACCCCC
>JAGQJE010000037.1 GCA_020430775.1 Myxococcales bacterium | reverse complement strand
GGTGCGGGGTCGGGGGCGGGGGCGGGGCTGCGCTTTGTGGTCGACCCGATCGACGGCACGCGTGCGTTCATCCGTGGGTTGCCGACGTGGTCGATCCTGTTCGGCGTCGAGGCCGAAGGCGAGCCTGTCCTCGGCGTCGCCTTCCTGCCCGCCGCCGGCGACCTCTTCATCGGCGCCCGCGGCCACGGCGCTACCTGCAACGGCCGCCCCTTGCACCTCTCGCGCGTCGCCAAGCTCGAAGACGCCCTCGTCTGCCACGGCGGTCTCCAGCAGTTCACCGCCGACGGCCTCGAGGGCGCGCTGCCCGCCCTCTCCCGCGCCACCTACACCACCCGCGGCTTCGCCGACTTCGACGGCTACCGCCAGCTTCTCCTCGGCCGCGCCGACGCCATGGTCGACCCCGCCGTGCAGCCCTACGACCTCTGCCCCGCCGCCGTCCTCGTCCGCGAAGCCGGCGGTCGCTTCACCGCCTTCGACGGCACCGAGACCATCCACGGCGGCAGCGGCCTCGCCACCAACGGCCCCCTCCACGACGCGCTCGTCGCGTTGCTGCGGGGGGCAAGCTGACGATCCGGTCGAGGTCAGAATCGACCGCGCGGGGCTCAAGGAGTCACGGTCCGGCTGCGGCGGGACACGGCGAGGTCGCGCGGACCCAACCGCGTCGAACCAAAGCCTCTTTCCCAAAGCCATAGCGGTCAGCCGAGCGTCGATCCCCGTCGTGCGGCGCCTCTTCGAGCACCGGCACCGCCAAGTGATCCGATGCGCGCACGGTAGCCACGATGCCTACGGGCGCTCGAATCGTACCAACACGACGTGACCTGTGTACTTGGACGCTCGTATCTCGTCTTCGAGGAACGCCTGCACCTCGTCCTCGTCTCCGCCGCCAGTGCCCGCGCCGATGAGCGGCATCGCGACCGACCTGAAGCCGTGCTCATCGGCCAGGCGAAGCGCGCTGCGAGCTGAGGCACGGATCGACGCCTCAGAGGAGCGCCACCACATGCTGGTGCCTGCCACGTGGATGATGCCCTTGTACGGGAGGCGCCCGGCGCCCGTGAGCACCGCGCCGCCGAGCGGGATCGCGCCGCGGCCGGTAAGCTCGCGGAAAGGACCGAACCCCGCGCGCTTCTTGATCGCGCCGGAGACGCCTTGTGGCACGAGCAGCCACCACGGGATGATGTTGCGATTCCAGGCGTTGACGATGACGTCGACTTGCTGGTCGAGGAGATCCCCACGCACGACTTCAACAAGTGACGACACGCCCGAAGCATCATCGACCGATCGGCGGCGTTCAAGCGATGCGGCCCAGCCGCGGAGCAGCACGGCTGCCGGGGCGCGCAGCCGATTACGGGCCCGCCGCGCACGCCGCTACCGACGTCGCCCTCGGCGCAGCCGACGAAGCCGTGGCGCCCCAGCGCGTCCGCCGCCGAGCCGTGTCCCGCCTGCACCTGGTCGTCGTAGGCCTCGAGCGCCTTCAGGACCGCGCTCGTGCTCTCACCGGTGCGCTCGCGTCGTGCGCGTCGTCGCGACGCGAGGGCGCTCGGTCGACGCCGACGGCGAACCGCTCCCGGACGGCGCGCCCGAGCGCGAGTGGTCCGTCGCGCAGTCGGCGACCTTCGTGCAGACCTTGGTCGAACGCGGCGGCGCGCTGAGGCCGCTCGGCAGGTCACGCCCGTTCGCGGTGGGCGAGGGCGGCGCGAAGACGCGCTTCCGAGGCGACGTGTCGGACCCGACACACCCGCACGCCAACGATTCGGTGGGCCTCGCGGGCCGGCCGCCCTACCCGGACGACGTCCAGTCCATCGGCTTCGACGCGGCCAGCGGGCTCCTGCGGGTGCCGGTGAGGCAGGAGGCCACGGGCCCGTCTCAGGCGTTTCCACCCTTTGAGATGAGGGTGTTCGACGTCTCGGCGGAGCGCGGCCTGACGGAGCTGCCCGCGGCCGAGAAGCTCGGCATCGGATCGCCGGCCCGTCGGACGTTCGTGCTGGACGAGGACCTCTACCTGGTGCGCTTCAACAACGTCTCAGCGTACGGGTTGCCAGCCTTCGATGAGCTGGCCCGGCTCCCACTTCCCTCCTACTACGCCGGCCGCTTCGCCTGGCCCTGACCTCACCGCCGCGCCCGCCACCGCGCCGGGCCGCCTGAGCGCGCACCTACGCGGCGGCGGCGTCAATCATGGCCACGGTGTCGCGCTCGACCTCAGCCGCGATTTCGGCGAGTCGGGGGTCGTCGCTCACCTGGTCGAGCAGCCAGGCCGGCCGGATCATGCCGATCCGAGTCTGACCGGCCGTGCGCCACACCGAGATGCGGCACGGGAGCGCCATGTTCATCGACATGTCGATCTCCATCACGTTCGCGGCCTGGGTGGGGCTGCATACCTCGAACACCTTGCAGTCCTCCTTGAAGTCGAGCCCCTTGCTGCGCAGAGTCGCTCCGAGGTCGTGCACGTGGAGTACCCCTAACTTTCGTGCCTTGACGGCCTCGTCGAGGTCGCTCGCGGCCTGCTCGAAGGATTTGTCTGTGTCTACGATATAGTGCATCGCTGCCTCCGGGTGAGTGCTGTTGGGTGCTGTGTTGTGCTCATGTTCGCGGCGCGGGCGTAGGCGATGCGGGCTCTTCGTGGGCTCGACGAGGGAGCATGTCGCCGTGCTCGAGCCCCCCCTTACGCAGCATCCAGGCGAGCGGGCAGAAGCCCGTAAACGACGACTGGAGCAGGTTGAGGCCTACGAAGAGCGTCAGCAGCAGCCACCACGGCGAGACGAACCAGCCGAGCAGCGCGCTGACGGTGACGACGGTGCCGGCAAAGGCGATGACGGTGCGTTCGATGGACATGGGTCTTCTCCTTGGGCTCGAGCGGTTCTCGGGCTTCGCCGTGGCGAGGAGGCCGAACCCGCGTGGAGCGCGTTGGGCCTCCTCGAAGCGGTGAGCCGGCGCACCACGGCAACGGACGAAGTTTTCATTCTATCGCTTCGTTGAATATAACGTAACTATGAACCTCGCGTTGGGAACGTCAAGGCCTGCGCGCGAGGCGCTGGGGGCGCGCGCCGGTCCACGCGGCCACGGGCGCGGACCGAGCGGTGGCGCCGAGCGGGAGTACGAACCACGCAAAGCGAACGCCCCTTCAACGCAGCGGTTGAAGGGGCGTTCGCGGGTAGGAGGAGCGATCCGCGTTATCGCGCGCGGCGCCGGCGGCGACGCGTCCAGACGGCAAACCCGAGCACGAGCCCGAGCGCCCACAGGGGCGTGTCGGTCCGGGTCCCGCCACCCGGCGTTGCGCCGACGGAGCAGCTCCCGAAGCCGCCGCCGCCCGAGAGGTGAGCCTCGACGCGGCAGATCCCGTCGGAGCACCTGCCGGCGCGGCACTCGGTCGAGCTCACGCAGGCGGCGCCGTCCGGCGTGCCGCACTGACCGTCGTCGGCGCAGTGGTCGTCACGGCACTCGGCGTTTGTCGTGCACGAGCCTCCGAGCGCGCGCCCGCAGAGGTCGTCTCCCGAATCGCAAGCGCCGCTCGCACACATCTCCGCGCCGGCCGCGTCGGTACACGCCCCTGACGGAAGCGCGGTCCCGTTGTCGAGCTTCGGCGCGCAGACGCCCGCGGTGTCGCCGGTCTTGGTCTGGCACCAGCGGTCGGCACTACAGTCGGCGTCGCTCGCGCACGCCGTCCCGCACGCGCCGCTCGACGCGTTGCAGATCGGGCCCGCGTGGTCGCCTGCGCACTGCGCGTTGATGGAGCACACGCCGCACGCCCCGGTGCTCATGCAGGTCGGGGCGCTCGCGTCGGCGCACGCCGCGGCGGCCGCGGTGCCGTAGTCGCCGCCGCACGCCACGCACGCCGCGGCGCCGGCGTCACAGACCGGCGTCGTCCCGGAGCAGTCGCTCGACGACCCGCACTGCACGCACGC
>JAGQJE010000239.1 GCA_020430775.1 Myxococcales bacterium | reverse complement strand
GGCGGTCGACGTCGGCCTGCGCGACCGCGCCCTTGGCGGCCAGCGGCGCCATGCGCGCGTAGTCCGCCGAGAGCTGCGCGCCCTGGGCACGCGCCGCGGCCGCGGCGGCCTCCGACTGCGCCTGCTGCGCGCGGACCTGACGCGCGTCGAAGCGCACGAGCAGGTCGCCCTTTTCGACGTGGTCGCCCTCCTTGACCGGGATCTCGACGATGCGCCCGGTCACGTCGCTCCCGAGCGTCACGGCGCGCAGCGGCTCGAGGTGGCCCGAGACCCGGATGGGGGCGTCGACCCGCGCCTCGGTCGCGGTCGTCACGGAGACCTCGATGGGATCGGCCGCCGCGACGCTCGCCTGTCCGTCGCTCTTGGCGGCGGCCGGGAGCGTGACCTTCGTCGCCTCGTTGCAGCCCGCGGCGAGCGCCACGACCAAGGCCAAGAGGGCCCAGGCGGCCCGGTTCGTTTTCGTCATCGTCCTCACTGCTGCCTCGAATCCGACCGCGACGGGTCGAGCGCGGGCGCCGTCTGCGCGCCACCGGCGGCCGGGAGCACCCCGACCGCGAACTGCAAGCCAGCCTCCGCCAGCCGATACCCCACATGTGCGTCGATCCGGTCCGCCTGCGCCTTGCGGAGCGCGGACTCGGCGTCGAGCACGTCGTTCGCCGTCACCGTGCCCGCTCGCTGCCGGAGCACCCGCGCCTCGAACGCGTCCGTGGCCGCGGCGACGGCCTTGCCGGCCGCGTCGATCGAGCCGTCCGCGACCCGGAGGCCGCTGAGCGCCTGCACGACCTGCACGCGGACGCCCCGCTCGAGATCGACGAGCTGCGCGCTCGCCTGCGTGAGCTGCGCTCTGGCGGCGTCCGTCTGGTGCTTCGACGCGGCGAAGCCGTTCGGGCTCCAGGCCACCTTCGCGCCGACCACCCACGACTGGTCGAACTTCTCCTCGGGCGGGATGACGCGCTGGTTCGGCCGCGAGTACTCGACCGACGCGACCGCGCTCAGCTCAGGGTACATGCCGGCCCTGGCGGCGCGCGCCGCGAGCCGCCGCGCCTGCACGAGGGCACGGAGCGCGCTGACCTCGGGTCGGTCCCGGAGCGCTCGCGCGACGAGCTCGTCCACGGACGCCGGCGGCATCGTCCGATCGGCGACCTCGAAGCGCTCGCCGAAGCGAACCGGCACGCTCGGGTCGATGCCGGTCCAGCGCGCCAGCTCGGCGCGGGCGATGCGGACGTCTCCCTCCGCCTTCTCGCGCTGCACGCGGGCGCCCTCGAGCGCCGCCTCGATTTGGCTGAGGTCCGCGCGCGCGACGAGCCCCTGCTCGAGGAGCTGCTGGGTCTGCCCCGCGAGGGCCTCGAGCAGGCGCACCGAGTTGTCCGCCACGACGGCCTGCGCCCGCGCGCGGACGACGCCGTAGTACGCCTGCCGCGCCTGCAGAGCGACCGCCGCCCGCTGCGCGGCGAGCTGGTAGCGCGCCGCGTCGACGCCGTGCCCGGCGGCGCGCATCGCGGGAAGCGCCGACAGGAAGATCTGCGTCAGCGGGATCTGCAAGCCCGCCTGCAGCGAGTAGTTGTTCAGCACCTGCGGGAAGGGGTTCGGGAACGAGTTGCCCCCGCCGAGGTCGAAGGGCGGCAGGTCGACCCGCGACAGGCGCGTGTAGCTCGCCGACAGGCCGAGCTGCGGGTACAGACCGACGCGCGCCGCCTTCTGGTTGGCGGCGGCCTCATCGCGCTGTGCGGCTGCCTCGACGAGCTGCGGCGCCCGCTCGATCGCGCGGCGCGCCGCCTCGTCGGCGGTGAGGCCGCCGGGGACCGGAGCGAGCCGGTCGGCGACATCCTCGCCGCCGGTGGGCGGTTGCCCGTGAGCGACCTCGGGCCCCTGCGCACGCGCGGCGGCGCTCAGGACGAAGCACGCGCAGAGCGCCATGGACGCCCACAGCGCGAGCCGACCGGGTGGGTTTATTTTATCCATTGATAAAACCATTTTTAGCATCCGCTACGATTAGCGCAAGAGGTCATGTGCATAATGTTAAATCTCCGCTTAGGTCCGCAAAAGGCGAGCGTCATCACCCTTGCGCATCCGCTGTCCGGTGCCCACGAACCCAAGGCACGATGACCACTTCCCACCCTTCTCCCGTCACCCACGTCGAGCTGCCGGACGTCCCCCCTGAGGAGGCGGCCTTCTTCTCACCGCACTTCGACGGCCGGCGCTTCTTCAACCCCTGGCGGCGCCGTGTCGCCAGCGTCGCCCGCGACGGCGACGGCGAGCGCGCGCACGGTCTGCGCGAGCTGCTCCGGTGGAAGCTCGACGCCAACCCCTTCGCGGAGGCGAAGCGGGCACCCAGCGCGGCGCCGGCCGTCGACGCGCCGCTACGCGCGCTGCAGGCGCTCCCGGCGGACGCACGCGCGGTGTGGCTCGGGCACGCGTCGGTGTACGTGGAGCTCGACGGCGCGCGGCTCGCCATCGATCCCGTGTTCGGACGCGTCGGCCCGGTCCGGCGCAGCGCGCCGCTGCCGCTCGACGCGGCCGCGCTGCCGCCCGTCGACGCCGTGCTGATCACGCACGGGCACTACGACCACCTCGACGTCCGGAGCGTGCGTGCGCTGCGCGACCGGGCGGGGGGGCGGCTGCGCGTCGTCACGCCGCTCGGCCTCGGCCGCTACCTCCCGAGCGGGTGGGACGTCACCGAGCTCGACTGGTGGCAGGCGGTCCGCGTGGGCGACGTCGAGTGCTGCCTGGTCCCAGCCCAGCACTGGCACCGGCGCTCGCTCAGTGACGGCAACCGCGCCCTGTGGGGCGGGTACGTCGTCCGCGGCAGCCGCTCGCTCTACCACTCGGGGGACACCGGGTACTTCGGCGGCTTCCGGTCGATCGGGCGCGTCTTCCCAGGGCTCGACCTCGCGGTGCTGCCGCTCGGCGCGTTCGAGCCGAGGTGGTTCATGGGCGGACACCACATGGCGCCCGAGCAGACCCTGGACGCGTTCGCGGCGCTCGGCGCGCGCCAGATGCTCGGCATGCACTGGGGCACGTACGACCTGACGGACGAACCGCTCGACCACGGGGCGCGTGCGCTCTTCCCACGGATCGTCTCCGAGCGCGGCCTCGACGAGCGGCCGCTGCACGTCACCGCCATCGGCGGCGCCGTCGCGCTCGACGACAGCGACCGCTCAGTCGGCGACCTCGCCCCGGCAGAGTAGCGACCCCAATCCCGGGATCAGGCGCGGGGACGGTCTGGTGTCGGAAACGCTGCTGCCGTAGGCTCGCTCGGGACATGAGCAGCTCTGCCGACCCACAGCGCCTGATGACCGCCATCGAGGCGAGGCTCCTCGCCCCGGGCGCGCCCTTCGAGATGGCGCAGATCGAGGTCGCGGGCGCGCCGGTGCGCGTCTTCAAGAACCGGCCGCCGCACCTGCGCGCGCTTCTCGCAGGCGCGCTGGCCCAGGCGCCGAGCGAGGCCGAGTGCATGCGCTTCGTCGGCCACGACGGCGAGCGCACGTACACGTACGCCGACCTCCGCGACCAGGTCGCCGCCATGGCGCGCGCGCTCTCCGAAGAGTACGCGGTGACGAGGGGCGACCGCGTCGCGATCCTCGCGGCCAATGGCCCGGAGTGGGTCATTACGTTTTGGGCCACCGTCAGCCTCGGCGCGGTGGCGGTCGGCCTCAACGGCTGGTGGGCGGGCGAGGAGATCGTCCAGGGCGTCGCCCACGCCGACCCGAAGGTGCTCGTCGCGGACCGCAAGCGCCTCGCGCGGGTGCCGGACGCCGCGGCGCGCCTCGGCGTGCCCGTCGTCGTCGTCGAGGACGACTTCGAGGCGCTGCTCGAGCGCCACCCCGCGAGCGCGCTGCCCGAGACCCCCATCGACGAGCAGGACCCCGCCGTCATGCTCTACACGAGCGGCACCACCGGCCGCCCCCGCGCCGCCGTGCACTCCCACCTGAACGTCACCAGCGCGGTCGGGGTGAGCTTCTTCCATGGGGCGCGCACGCTCGCGGCGAAGGGGATGCGGCCCGGCGACCCGGACGCGCCGCCCAACACCATCCTGGTGACGAGCCCGCTCTTTCACGTGTCGGGCCTGCACGCCGCGGCGGTCACCTCGATCGCGGGCGGGGCGCGCACCGTCTGGCTCACCGGGCGCTTCGACCCAGCCCTCGCGCTCGACGTGATCGAGCGCGAGCGCGTGACGAGCTGGGGCTACACGGCGACCGTCCTGCACCGGCTGGTGCACGACCCGTCCGCGAAGGACCACGACCTGAGCGCGATGCGGCTGCTCGGCGGCGGCGGCTCCCCGATCGCGCCGCCGCTCCAGGACGCGGCCCTCGCGCTGGTGCCCCAGTGCCGCGACACGATGGGCGTCGGCTACGGCCTCACGGAGGGCTGCGGCTTCTCGACGCTCATCCCGGGCCCAGAGCTGCGCGCGTTCCCGGACAGCGTCGGCCGCCCGCTCCCGCTCGTCGACGTCGAGATACGGGACGAGGCCGGCGCGCCCGTCCCCGACGGCACCGATGGCGAGATCTTCGTGCGCGGGCCGATGGTGATGCTCGAGTACTTCCGCGACCCCGAGGCGACCGCAGCCGCGATCGGGCCGGAGCGGTGGCTGCGCACGGGCGACCTCGGGCACCTCACCGACGGCCGGCTCTACCTCGCGACGCGTCTGCGCGACCTGATCCTCCGCGGCGGCGAGAACATCTACCCGCAGGAGATCGAGCTGCGCCTCGAGGCCCACCCCGACGTCGCGGAGGCCGCCGTGCTCGGCGTGCCGCACGAGGCGCTCGGCGAGGAGGTGAAGGCGGTCGTCGTGCCCCGCCGAGGCGCGCGGCCGACGCCCGAGGCGCTCTCGGCGTGGGTCGCCGGGGCGCTCGCCAAGCACAAGGTGCCGGCGCACTGGGAGCTCCGCGACGCGCCCCTGCCCCGCAACGCCACCGGCAAGGTGCTCAAGCGCGCCCTAGAACCCGATGGCACCAACCCTTTCATCGAGGAGTAGCGGCGCGGCGCGCGAGGGCGCGCGTTACGTGCGCCTCCCCCGCACGCGCGATCTCGTATACTTGGCACCGGAGGCGCCGCCCGCTAGGTCTACGACGTCCGACGCGGCCCCACCGCTGCGAACGCCCCCCACGCTGGAGCCCACGCATGCCTGAAGCCTTCATCGTCGCCACCGCCCGCACCCCCATCGGCCGCGCGTTCAAGGGCTCGCTCGTCGAGATGCGCGGCGATGACCTCGCCGCGCTCGCCATCAAGGCGGCGCTCGCGAAGGTGCCGGCCGTCGACCCCGCGACCGTCGAAGACGTGCTCATGGGCTGCGCGCAGCCGGCAGGCGAGCAGGGCTACAACATCGCCCGCGTCGCCGGCATCCTCGCGGGGCTCCCCGACGTGCCCGGCACGACCGTCAACCGCTACTGCTCGTCGTCGCTGCAGACGATCCGCATGGCCGCGCACGCCATCAAGGCGGGTGAAGGCGACGTCTTCGTCGCGGCGGGTGTCGAGTGCGTGAGCCGCTTCGCCAAGGGCAAGTCGGACGGCATGGAGGGCACGAAGAACCCGCGCTTCGACGACGCGCAGGCCCGCACCGCGCGGCGGGCGCAGGGTGAAGGGGGCGACTGGGCCCCGGGCACGGGCCTTCCGGACGCCTACATCGCGATGCTCGCCACCGCGGAGAACGTCGCCCAGCTCCGCGGCGTCACGCGAGAGGCGCAGGACGCGTTCGCCGCGCGCTCGCAGCAGCGGGCCGAGGCCGCGCAGAAGAGCGGCTTCTTCGCCGAGGAGATCACCCCGGTGACCACGCCGAGCGGGGCGGTCGTCTCGGACGACGACTGCCCGCGGCCCGGGACGACCGCCGAGAAGCTCGCGGGCCTCAGGCCCGTGCTCGTCGACGGGCTCGGAGACCGCGCGACCGTCACCGCCGGCAACGCGTGCCCGCTGAACGACGGCGCCGCCGCGGTCGTCGTCATGAGCGAGGCCCGCGTCGAGGCGACCGGCCTCCGGCCCCTCGCGCGCATCGTCTCGACCGGCGTCTCGGCCCTCAACCCCGAGATCATGGGGCTCGGCCCCGTCGAGGCGAGCCGGCAAGCGCTCGCTCGCGCGGGGCTCGGCATCGACGACATGGACCTCGTCGAGATCAACGAGGCGTTCGCGGCGCAGGTCATCCCGTCCGCGCGAGACCTCGGCGTCGACCCGGACAAGCTCAACGTCCACGGCGGCGCGATCGCGCTCGGCCACCCCTTCGGGATGACCGGCGCCCGCATCCTCACGACGCTGCTGCACGGCCTACAGGCGCGGGGCGGACGCTACGGACTCGAGACCATGTGCGTCGGCGGCGGCCAGGGCATGGCGATGGTGATCGAGCGGATCGATCGCTGACGACGCGGCCGGGGGGGGCCGCCCATGGACGGGGCCTCGCGTGATACCCTGTCCACAGCCCCCGGACGGTTCGCATGGCGCAGGACGAGACACGCCGCGACGGCTCGACTTCGCAGCGCTCCGCTGACGACGCGGCGTCCGAGTCCGCTGCTGTGAGCGCCGCGCTCGAGGCCACCGTCGTCGGCGTGCGCGTGCCGGCCCGCGGCAACGTCCACGCCAACATCCACCGCCTCGCCGGGCGCCGCTACGAGCCCCTGCGACGCCTCGGCAGCGGCGGCATGGGCGAGGTCGTGGCCGCCCGCGACACGTGGCTGCGGCGCGTCGTCGCCGTCAAGACGCTCCAGCCAGATCTCGCGGGCGACCACGAGGCGGAGGCTCATTTCCTCGCGGAGGCGCAGGTCGCCGCCCAGCTCGAACACCCAGGCGTGGTCCCGTTCTACAGCCTCGAGCGGACGGTCAGCGGGAGCCTCGCCCACACGATGCGGCTCATCGAGGGGACGTCCCTGTACGCGTACCTGAAGGCCTGCGCGGAGCCGCGCGCCGGTCGCGCGCCCGAGGGCCACGGACCGGAGCGAGACACCGCCGCGCCGGACCGGAGCCTCGAGGCGCGCCTGCGGGTCATCGCGGCCGTCTGCGACGCGCTCGCGTACGCGCACGAGCGCGGGGTGGTGCACCGCGACGTGAAGCCGCACAACGTCGTGCTCGGACCGGAAGGCGGCGTGTACCTCTTCGACTGGGGCGTCGCCCGCGTGCAGCACAAAGACGCCCCAGGCGCCGGACAAGCGGCGTCGGCAGCCACCGCGGTGGGCGCCCCCGTGTCGACCTCATGGGTCGAAGAGACCGAGATCGGCGAGGTCGTCGGCACCTTGCGGTACATGGCCCCCGAGCAGGCCCGCGGCCTGCCGGACGCCGTCGGCCCAAAGAGCGACCAGTTCTCGGTCGGCATGTTGCTGCACGAGGCCATCACCCTGCGCCGCCCGCGGACGGCGAAGAGCGCGGCGGAGGCCAAGGCGCTCGCCATCCGCGGCGCGCGCGAGCGCCTCGTCCACGACGACGGCAGCCCGGTCCACCCCGCCCTCGCCGCCATCGTCGAGCGCGCGACCGACCCCAACCCGGGCGCCCGATACCCCGACGTGCAGGCGCTCGGCAACGACATCCTCGCGTTCGTGCGCGGCCTCCCGGTCTCGGCCCTGCGCGAGTCGCCGGGGCAGCGCATCGTCCGCGCGGCCGCCAGGCACCCGGAGCGCGCCGTCGCCGCGGTGGTCGGTGCGCTGATCCTGCTCGCCGCGCTCTTCGCGTGGGGCACGGCCCGTAGGGTCGAGGCGCGCCGGCAGGCCACGGAGACGGCCGTCGCGCAGGCCGACCTCGTCGCCGCGGTGTTGCGGCGCGGCGACCTCATCGAGGCACGGCTCGACGCGACGCGACAGCTCGTCACCGAGCTGGCCGCCACGACCGAGGCGCTCCTCTACAACGGTCGCCCAGCAGACGTGCCCATCTACACGGCGGCCGACGTGCGCGCCGGCGACGCACCCGCCGACTACGCCTTCGACGCGCGGTACGGGAAGAAGGTCACCTTCGAGCACCCGGTGTCGGTCCTCGCCGCGGGGGTCGAGCGCGCCGACGTGCTCCCCTTCCTACGCCGGCTCGGCGCGCTCGACACGTACCTCCGTGAGATCTTGGTCCGGAGCGTCGATCCACGGGCGCCACGGCTCCCGCTCGCGGCGCAGGTCAGGCTGCTGCGCGAGCGGGGAGCGCCGCTCCGGTACGCCGCCGTCGCGTTCGAGAACGGCGTGCTGCTGAACTTTCCCGGCTACGGGGACGCACCGGAGAGCTACGACCCCCGGCGTCGCCCGTGGTACCGCTTCGCGCTCGACGCGGACGTCGCGCGCTGGGGCAAGCCCTACGAGTCGAACTCGGCGAAGAGCGTCCTGTTCCCGTGCTACGTCGGCCTCCGGGACAAGGACGGCGCGCGCCTCGGGGTAGCGGGCGCGGACGTCGCGCTCGGGGACATGACGGCGCTGCTCGCGATGCCGCGGATCGCCGGCTTCAACGAGGCCTACCTCGTCGATCGGGACGGTCAGGTCATCGTGAACACGCGCGACTCCACCGAGCGCCAGACGGGCGCCCCCCAGCTCGGCGGCCGCACGCTCGCGCAGCCGCGCCTCGAGGATGCGGCGCTGCGCGCGGCCGTCGGCGCGGCCGATCAAGGAGCGCTGCTCGACGTGGGGCCGCACCGATACGTCGTCGCGCCCCTCGCCGACACGAACCTCGTGTTCGTCGTTCAGCTCACCCGCTACCGTGCGGAACGCAGCGCGCGCGCAGCCGAGGCGGGTCGATGAGCCCCAGGGCGCCGCGGAACCGCCCGCCTCGGATCGCGCTCGGTCCGGAGCTTCTCGACCGGCTCGAGGACGAGGCGCGCGGCACGCTCGAGCGCGACCTCGACCTCGTGAAGCCGCTCGGTCACGGCGGCATGGGCCAGGTGTTCGTCGCGTGGGACCGGCGGCTGCGCCGGCGCGTGGCGCTCAAGATGATCCGCTCGAGCCGCAGCCACCGGGGCGACGCGCGCGCGCGCTTCCTGACCGAGGCGCAGATCGCGGCCCAGCTCGAGCACCCGGCGATCGTGCCCTTCTACGGCCTGTACGTCGACGAGCGAGGGTCCCTCGGGCTCACGATGCGCCTCGTCGACGGGGAGACCTTCGCGGACTACCTCGCGGCATGCCTCGACGCGGAGGCCAAGGGACGCGGCCGCAGCGGACGCTACGCGCTCGCGCGCCGAATGGAGCACCTCGCCCGGGTGTGTGACGCCGTGCAGTACGCGCACGACCGAGCGGTGGTGCACCGGGACATCAAGCCCGAGAACATCGTCCTCGGCGCGCATCACGAGCTGTACTTGCTCGACTGGGGTACCGCGCGCGTCGGCGGCATCGAAGAGGCCGCGCCCCTCCCCGGCGACCGTGACCGTGACCCCGACTACCAAGGCGACCGCTCCACGAGCGGGCGGTCCTCGGCGCGCCCGGGCGAGCGGACGGCCACCGCCTCGGGCCGGGGGGTCAGCGTCTCGAGCGATCGCATCACGCACGGGGGCCGCGTGCTGGGCACCCCCGGGTACATGGCGCCGGAGCAGGCGCAGGGGGACGACGACCGTGTCGGCCCGGCGAGCGACCAGTACGCGCTCGGCCTCATCGTGCAGGAGGCCGCTACCCTCGCGCGCGCCCGGCGACCACGCGCGGGCGAGGAGCTGCTCGACGCGGCGGCGCGCGGAGACCGCGAGCCGATGACCCGCTCGCCGCGCGCCATGCAGGCCGGACGCAAGCGCCGCCACACCCACGGGCTCGACGCGCCGGCCGAGCTCTGCGCCATCGTCGAGCGCGCGACCGCGACCGACCCGGCCCTTCGTTATCCGAACGTGCACGCGCTCGCCGAGGATCTGCGCCGCTTCGTGCGCAACGAACCGGTCTCCGTCCTCGCCGACGACCCGTGGCGGCGCGTGACCCGCGCCACGAGCCGCCACCCGGTGCGCGTCGTCGCCGCCGGGCTGACGATCCTGCTCGCCGGTGTCCTGGTCTTCGCCGCGAACGTCGCCGGCGCCCTCCAGACCGAGCGCGAGGCGGCCACGCGCGCCCTGTCGAGGACCTCGATGACCGCGACGGTCGTGCGGCAGGGCGATCGAATCGAGCAGCGGCTCTTCGCCGTACAGCGCTCGGTGGCGTCGATCGCCGCGCGCGCCGTGCAGCTCGCCGACGGCGCGCCGGAGCCTCGCCGCGCGGTGCAGTGGCTCATGCCGCCGCACAGGGCGCCGCCCGGCGGGACGCCCGTTGGCGCGCGCAGCGCCGCCTGGGCTGGCGGGGTGGAACTCGCGCCCTACGCGCCGGACCGGCCGACCTACGTCCTCGCCCCCGGCGCCGCGAGCGCTGAGCTCGCCGTCCTCGCGAACAAGCTGGCGCCGCTCGACGCCCGCCTGCCTCGCCGGCTGGCCCCGGACACGGGCCCACGCGCCGGCGGACCGGACGCGGCGACGCCCTCGTCGCTCCGCCACCTGAGCGTCGCCTTCGCAGACGGCTTGTGGGTGACCTATCCGCCGATCAAGCGGGTCCCGGAGGGATACGACGCCCGCGAGAGCCCGTGGTACCGGCGCGGCGCCGAGGCCGACGAGCCCACCTGGGGCACCCCGTACGAGACGGCGCGCGACCAAACCACGCTCGTCCCCTGCTACGTCGCGATGCGCGGCCGCGACGGGAAGGTCGCCGGAGTCGTCGTCGCAGAGAGCGCGCCCGCGGATCTCGGCGGCCTGCTCGCGATGCCGGAGGTGGCCGGGCTCCAGGGAGCGTTCGTCGTCGACGAAGGCGGGCAGATCCTGGTGCAGCGCGACGCGGCGAGCGCCGGGAGCACGCCCCCAGACGCCGACGAGATACGCGCCCTGCTCCGCGCGGCGCAAGGTCGGCGGGAGGCGACGTCGTTCGCGCGAGGACCCCACCTGTGGGTCTTCGACCCGCTCGGCGACAGCCACCTCGCGCTCCTGGTCCGTTTGGACGCGGGCGCGTACGAGTGACGCGCTCGCGCGGGTGACGCGCTCGACCGTGCGCGTCGAGCCGCGGGCCCGCGCCGGTCAGAGGCTCACGTGCCGAGGACCCGGCGACGCGTCAACCGGATCGCGATCAGCGAGCAGAGCACGAGCCACACCGCCCCGGTGCACAGGAGCAGGCCGAGGTGCGGGCCGGGCCGGCCGAGCACGAGCATCGCGCGCGCCGTCTCCGCGAGGTGGTAGACCGGGTTCACGTTCATCAGCCAGCGGACGACCGAGAGGCGCTCCGGCACCGGAAAGTACGTGTTGCTCGCCAGGCTGAGCGGGACGCCGATGAGAAACACCGGGTAGTTCATGTGGTCGATCGCCGGGACGAGCGCCGTGAAGATGAGCCCCGCCGCCGCGAAGGCGAGCCCCGACAAGAACGCCAGCGCGACGATGAGCGGCAGCCACCCGAGGTGCAGGTCGACGAAGCCCCCGATGTCGAAGCCGGCGATCACGACGCCGACGATGGCCGCGTACACCGCGCCGCGGCACGCCGACCACAGCACCTCGCCCCACACGACGTGCGGCAGCTCGATCTGGGTCGCGAGCAAGCCGTCCCAGGTGTTCTGGTAGAACATCCGCACGTAGGCCGCATAGAGCGCCTCGTAGAACGCGGTGATGAACGCCGTGTAGGCGATCATGCCGGGCGCAATGTACGTGACGTAGCGGATCGAGCCGCCGTCGTACTGGATGCCCCCGACGTAGGTCGCGAGCCCGAGGCCGAACGCCAAGAAGTAGAACACCGGCTCGAGGGCGGGCGGGATGAAGCCGGTGCGCCAGTTGCGCAAGAACACGAGCGCGTTGCGGCGGAACACCGCCACGGACCGCCAGTCGAACACGGCGAGCAGCGCGCGGGCCGAGGTCATGGCGCCCGGTGCCGCAGGGAGAGGCGGATGAAGAGGTCGTCGAGGTTCGGCGGGCGCACCGTCAAGCGCGCCTCCGGAAAGCGCGCGCTCACCTCGGCGAGCTGCGCCGCGGTCACCGGCACGTGCAGCTCGCCGAGCACGACCGACGGCTCGACGCCCTGCGTCTGCCTCGCCCACGCGCCGATCGCGTCGCGCGCGGCCTCGTGGCGGCCGACGACCAGGACGTGCTCACCGATGAGCCGTCCCATCAGCGCCCCGGGCGCCCCGCGCGCGACCGCGCGCCCCTCATCGAGCACCAGCAGCTCATCGCTCAGCTTCTCCGCTTCGTCCATGTAGTGGGTGGTCAGCACGATCGCCATCCCGTCAGCGCGCATCTGGTCGATGAGCTCCCACAGGTCGACCCGCGCTCTCGGGTCGAGGCCGGTCGTCGGCTCGTCGAGGTAGAGCATCCGCGGCCTGTGCACGATCGACCGCGCGATGAGCAGCCGCCGAATGAAGCCGCCGGACAAGGCGCGCGGCGAGGCGTCCGCGTAGCGGCGGAGGGCGAACGCGTCGAGGAGGTAGGCGATGCGCGAGTCGAGCGCGTCGACCCGCGGGCGAAAGTAGCTCGCGTAGACGCGGAGGTTCTGCTCGACCGAGAAGTCGTAGTCGAGCGAGTCGTCCTGGGTGCACACGCCGAGCTCGCGCTTGATCGCGAGGCGCTCGGTCGCGAAGTCGCGCCCTCCGTACACGATGCGCCCCGCGTCGGGCTCGACGAAGCCGTAGAGCATCCGGAGCGTCGTGGTCTTGCCCGCGCCGTTCGGCCCGAGCAGCCCGAGCACGGTGCCCGCCCGACACTCGAACGAGAGCGCGTCGACGACGGCGCGCCCGTCGTATCGCTTCGTCAGGTCGGTCGCCTCGAGGAGCGCCGCGCCCGTCATGGTGTCGGAGCGCGCGCGGCAGACTCCCCGACCGCCGGCACGAGGCGCACCCGGAGCGCAGCCGGTGGGCCGGCGTCCGTCAACGCACCGCGGGCCTCGAGGGTGGCCGCGATCGACGCACACCCCTGCGCCGTGCAGGTCTGCTGCGCCGGGCAGACCTCGCCGACGCAGCTCGCGAGCAGGTCCATGCGCAGGACGCGCGTCTCGTCCGGGACGAACGAGAAGACGGCCCGCCGCTCGAGCACGGCGGCGCCCCCGTCGTAGCCGGTCACCCGCACATCGAAGGGCCCGAGCCGCCCCGTCTCATGCACGAGGCTGAGGGTCCGCGGCGGCTCGAGCGCGCCCGCGCCGAGGTCGACCTCACCCGCCTGCGCGCGGCCGTCCGGCCCGACGACCTGCACGCGCAGGCGGTCGATGGTGCCGGGGGTGGCGATGTCCCCGCCAATCGCGACGATCACCTGCGTGATCGGCTCCTCGCCGCAGCCCGACAGCGCGACGCCGAGCGCAGCCGACAGGGCCGCGACGCGCAGCACCCGGGCTACCCCTGCCCGTTCACGGACCGCGCCGCCCGCGCCGCGCGCGCGGGACCGACGCCGGGCGCTCCGCGATGGGCGGGTCACCATACGAGCGTCCCCGGCGGAATGTTCCCCCCGGCCGGCTTCTCCTGCGAGGGGCCGACCGTCTTCACCAGCACGACGGTGAGGGCGATCGCGGCGACCGACGCGCCGACGCCGGCCCACAGCCGCCAGTCCTTGCGCAGGGGCGGACGTTCGGCCGGCTCCTCCTCCTCGCCAGCGCCGGCGCGCGACGCGCGCGCAACGTCGGCGGGCAGCGGCGCGATGGTCAGCTCGATCGGGACGGTCTGGCCGACCGCGACCGACGCCTCCTTGCGTGCGAGCTCGGCGCCGCCGCGCATCACGACGACGGCGTGCGCGCCGGCACGAACGCGCACGGGCTCGCGGAGCCGGTCAGGTGCGAGCTCGTGCCCATCGAGCAAGATGTAGGCGCCGCGCGGGGCCCCCGAGAGCGAGACGACCACCTTTCCGCCGGTGGCGTCCATCTGCGCGCGCAGCGCGTCCGAGGCCTCCGTGAGGCGATCGGGCGACCGCGGATCCTGCACCACCCAATCCACCAGCTCGTCGGCCGCGTCGTAGTCGCCCGTCGCGACCAGCGCGCGCGCGAGCTGAAACCGCACCTCGGGAGTGTCCGTGACCACGATCACGTCGCGCAGCTTGACGATCGCCTCGCGCCATCGCCCCGCGTTCGACAGCTTCACCGCCTCTTCGTACTCGGCCTGCGCCCGCGCGAGCTGCCGGCTCGTCGCGGCCGTCTCGGCCCCTCGCTCGGAGGTCTTCGGCGCGTCCTGCGCCGCCACCGTCCCCCCGCACGCGAGCGCCGCGAGCGCCAACGCGAGCGCTCCGTGGAGCACCGAGGCGGAAGGCTGACGGAGACGGCGGCTGCTGCACATGATCGTGCTCGAGGGAAGGTGACTGACGCCGCGGGCCTCCACGCGGAGGCGCCGGGCTGGACACCCAGTGTCACCGGGACCGCTGCCGGCGGCAAGGTTCACGTGCGGCCGCGCGTGGTGGCTCAGCGCGGGAGGTACTCGAACGCGAGGAACGCCCACAGCGCGAGGCAGGCGACGAGCACCACGACCTGCATCGGGTCGACCTCGACGCGCCTGCGCAGGCGTCGGGCGGCGTCCGCGAGCGCGCGGTCCCCTCCCGGCCCGCGCTCGGCGCGCTCGACCGCCCGCGTGAGCCTGCGAAGGGTCGCAAAGTCGCCTCGGTCGAAGGCGTCGTGCGCGGCGACCAGCCTCGGGTCCTCGGGCGCGGACCGCTCTGGCGGCGCCCCCGCTCCACCTGCCCCAGCGCCGTCAGACGACGCGGACGCGCGCTCGGTCTCGGCCGCGGGCTCGCGCACGCGCTCAGTCCGGGACCGGGTAAGGGGGCGACTGCGGCACGTCGTCCGGGACGTACCACGGGCTGCCCCACAAAGAGGCGCCGCCGTCGATGTAGACGGTCTGGCCAGTGATGTAGTCGGCGTAGCGCGAGCAGAGATAGGTGATGAGATGGGCGACCTCTTCCGCGGTTCCGAGGCGCTTCAGCGGGTTCTCCCGGCGGCCCGTCTCGAGCAGCGGCGGCGGGTACTGCGCCGTCCCGGAGGTCTTGATGACGCCAGGGGCGACCGCGTTCACGCGGATGCCGTACTTCGACCACTCCACCGCCAGCGACTTGGTGAGGTTGTCGACGCCCGCGCGCGCCGCGCCCGTGTGCGCCATGCCCGGGAACCCGCGCGCGATCTGCGCGATGACGTTGACGATACGGCCCCGCTTTTGGGGGATCATCGCGCGCGTCGCGACCGCGTGCGTCATGTACCACGTGCCGAGGAGGTTGTTGCGCACGACCGCGGCGAAGCCCTTCGGCGTGAGCGCCTCGGCCGGCGAGGGGAACTGCCCGCCCGCGTTGTTGATGAGCACGTCGATGGTCCCGAAGCGGCCCACCACCGCGTCGACGAACGCGCCGATCGCGTCGGGCTCACGGATGTCGCACGGCGCACCGAACGCCTCGATGCCGTGATCACGCGCGAGCGCATCGGCCGCCTCGGCGAGCGGCTCCGGCCGGCGCCCGCAGATCGCCACGCGCGCGCCTAGGCGCCCGACGGCCTCCGCGACGCGCAGCCCAATGCCGCTGCCGCCCCCGGTCACGAGCACGACGTCGCCCTCGAACGTCCCCGGCGCGAAGATCGAATCCATCGGCGCTAGTCCTCCGTGCCGTGGCGCGCGGCGCGACGCGCTGCGTACTCGGCCTTCGTCGGGCGCTCACCGAGCACGTACGCGACGCCGACCGCGATGAAGTAGAGCACGACGAGCGGGACGAGCATCATGAGCTGCGACACGACGTCCGGCGGGGTCAGGATCGCCGCGATGACCGACGCGATCGCGATCCACCAACGCGAGAAGGTCATGAGCTGGCGCCAGTTGACGATGTGCGCCGCCGCGAGGAACGAGACGACCACCGGGATCTCGAAGACGGTCCCGAACGCCAGGAGCATCCGGGTCGCGAAGCTCATGTACTCCTTGATCATGAGCATCGGCACCGCGCTGATGAGCTGACTCGGCAGCGGGCCGGAGAAGCTGAGGAAGGTCTCGAACGCGAGCGGAAAGACGACGACGTAGCCGAACCATCCGCCGCCGACGAAGCAGAGGGTCGACGCGAGCACGAAGGGGACGGCGAGCCGGCGCTCCCGCCGGTACAGGCCCGGCGCGATGAACCCCCAGAGCTGCCAGAACATCCACGGGGACGCGAGCAGGATGCCCACGATGAGCGAGTTCTTGAGGTACACGACGAACATGTCCGTCGGCGCGGAGAAGTGAATCGCGGGCTTGCCGAGGTGGAGCATCGCGTAGGCTTCGACCAGCGGCTGCAAGAGCACGTCGAGGATCTTCTCTTTGAAGACCCAGGCGACGCCGACGCCCGGAACCACCGCCATGAGGGCGCGCATCAGCCGCCGGCGCAGCTCGTTCAGGTGCGCGAGGAAAGGCATGTCGACGTCGTCCTCGGGGCGAGGCCGCTGCTCGGCGCCCTCGGACGGCTCGCGGGCCGGAGCCACCTCGTGCTCCTCCGCGCGCTCGAGCGCCTCGCTCACGAGCGCGTCCCCGGATCGTCCTTCGACGAGGCGGGTGCGTCGCTCTCCTCCGCCGACCCGGCGCGTAGGTCGCGCGTGCGCTGCGAGGGCTCCGCGCGGGCGCCATCGTCGGCTCCAGCGGCACCCGGCTCCGCGGCCTCCTTCGCGCGAACGGCCGCGAGCCAGTCCGCCGGCTCGACGGAGTAACGCGCGGGCGGTCCCTTGAGCGGCACCGTCCCATGGGGCGGGTCGAAGCGGCCCGCCTCC
>JAGQJE010000238.1 GCA_020430775.1 Myxococcales bacterium | reverse complement strand
TCGTGGGAAGCAACTCCTCAGGCCGGCTACGGCCCACTACATGATGTGGTCGACGACGGTCGGTGGCCACGATATGTTGTGGTGCCTCCCGTCGACATCGAGTTGCTTCCCACGAATCGATCCCGTCTCCGAGCCCGTGCCCGATCCCGTCTCCGAGCCCGTCCCCGATCCCGTCCCCGATCCCGATCCCGCACCCGTCCCCGACCGCCGCGCGCCGCGCCCGGTCGGCGGCGTCGACGACCGCGCTGTGCGGCTAGAGCAGGCCGAGCTGGAGCTTGGCCTCGTCGGTCATGACCTCCGGGCTCCACGGCGGGTCCCACACGAGGTCGACGTGGACCGACGTGACGCCGCCGACCATCCCGAGCTTCTCGTTGACCTCATCGACGATCATGCCGCCCACGGGGCACCCCGGCGACGTCAGCGTCATCTTGACGTCGACCTGGCCGTCATCCGCGACCTCGACGCCGTAGATGAGCCCGAGGTCATAGATGTTGAGCGGGATCTCCGGGTCGTAGATGGTCTTGAGCATCTCGATGAGGCTCTCTTTGACCGCCTCCGAGCCGCTCGGCGGCCCCGTCCGGTCTTCCTCGGCGGCCCGCTCGGCCGTCGCGGCCGCCGCCGGGTTGCCGCCCACGTCCGGGAGCGCCTCGAGGTCGGTCGCGGGACCGAGCGGCACCTCGTGCGTCTCGAAGCGCTCGACGAACACCTCGCCGTCCTCCGCGCCGTCGTCAGCGCGCGCGCGCTCGGGCTCATCGTAGGCGTCGGCCGCCCACGCGGGGCCTCTCGTGTCCAGGTTTCGGTACATCACAGGTTACTCCGTCTTCACCGGGGCCGAGGCGTCGTCGCCCTCGAGCGCCTGGTGCAGGGTGTGCCATGCCAAGGTGGCGCACTTGACGCGCATCGGGAACTCCCCGACCCCCGCGAACGCCGCCAGCTTGCCGAGCGTGTCCATGTTGGGCTCGGGCCCGCCGTCGTCGGTCACGAGGGTGTGGAATTGCCCAAAGAGCAGCTCCGCGTCCGCCACGGTCCGGCCCTTGATCGCTTCGGTCATGGTCGAGGCTGCAGCCTGTGAGATGGCGCACCCCGACCCTTGAAAGCCGACGTCGGTGATGACGTCGCCGTCGAGCTGCAAGCGCAGCGTGATCCGGTCACCGCAGAGCGGGTTGTAGCCCTGCCCCTCACGGTTGCTCGGCTCGGGAAACCGGAAGTTCCGGGGGTTCTTCCCGTGGTCGAGGATCACTTCTTGGTACAGCTCGCGCAGATCCATCAGCCAAACATCTCCTGCACGCGGGTGAGCGCGCGGCCCAGCGCGTCGATGTCTTCCCGAGTATTGTACAGCCCGAGGGACGCGCGGGCCGTCGCCGCGATGCAGTAGCGCTCCATCACGGGCTGTGCGCAGTGGTGTCCCGTGCGGATGGCGACGCCCTCTGCGTCGACGATGGTGCCGATGTCGTGCGGGTGTGCCGCGTCCATCACGAAGCTGAGGACGGCCACCTTGTCGCGCGCCTTGCCGACGATGCGCACGCCCGGGATCGCCTCGAGCACCTCGGTGCCGTACGCGAGCAGCGCGGCTTCGTGCGCCTCGGCGGCCTGCACCCCGAGCGCTTCGAGGTACTCGATGGCCGCGCCCATGCCGATGACGCCGGCGATGTTCGGCGTGCCGGCCTCGAACTTGTGCGGCACCTCGGCGTAGAGCGTCTCCTCGAAGGTGACCGAGAGGATCATGTCGCCGCCGCCCTGGTACGGCGGCATCTCCTCGAGGAGCGCGCGCTTGCCGAAGAGCGCGCCGGCGCCCGTCGGCCCGTAGAGCTTGTGCCCGCTCAGGGCGTAGAAGTCGCAGCCGAGGGCCTGCACGTCGACGCCGACGTGCGGCGCCCCCTGCGCGCCGTCGACGAGGACGAGCGCCCCCGCGTCGTGCGCCGCGTCGATGATCGGCCGGAGCGGCAACACCGTCCCGAGCGCGTTCGACACCTGCGCCACCGCGACGATCTTGGTGCGGTCGGTCAGGCGCGCTTTCACGTCCTCGAGCCGGACCTCGCCGTCGTCGGTGATCGGCGCGACGACCAGGTGCGCCCCGGTCTGGCCGCACACGAGCTGCCACGGCACGATGTTCGAGTGGTGCTCGAGGCCGGTGATGAGGACCTCGTCGCCTTCACGGAGGTTCGCGCGGCCCCAGCTCTGCGCGACGAGGTTGATGCCCTCGGTCGTGCCGCGCGTGAAGATGATCTCGTCGGCGGACCCGGCGTTGACGAAGCGCCGGACGGCCTCGCGCGCGCGCTCGTAGCCGGCCGTCGCGCGCTGAGACAGCAGGTGCACCGCGCGGTGGATGTTGGCGCAATCCCGCGAATAGACGCCCGTCACGGCGTCGATGACGGCCTGCGGCTTGAGCGCCGTCGCCGCGCTGTCGAGGTACACGAGCGGCTTGCCGTGGACGGTCTGGTCGAGCGCCGGGAAGTCCCTCCGGACGCGCTCGACGTCGAACGCGGGCGGGGCTGCGGGCTCCGCGCCCGCGGCGGCCGCGGCCTGTCGAAGCGCTGGGGTCATGCGGTCATCTCCTCGAGGGCCTCGCCCTCGGGCATCCGGTGGAGCAGCGCGCGGGCGAGGCGGTCGCGCAGCGGCTGCAGGCCGATGTCGTCCACGACGGAGCGGACGAACGCGTAGGTGAGGATCGCCCGGGCGGTCGCCTCGTCGAGGCCTCGGGCGCGCAGATAGAAGAGCTGGTCCTCGTCGAGCGAGCCGACGGTCGCGCCGTGCGTGCAGATGACGTCGTCCGCGTCGATCTCGAGGTGGGGCTTGGTGTGGACGGTCGCCGACGCCGACAGGAGCAGGTTGCGGTTCTCTTGGTGAGCCTCGGTCTTCTGCGCGTCGCGGTGGACGATGACGATGCCGTCGAAGACGCCGAGCGCCTTGTCGTCGAGGACGCCGCGGTAGTTCTGGCGGCTCGTGCAGTGCGGCGAGCGGTGCTCGACGAGGGTGTGGTGGTCGAGCTTGTCGCGGCCGCCCGCGACGTACGCGCCGTCGAGCTCGCACTCGGCGCCCGGGCCGTCGAGCAGGACGTGCAGGTCGGCGCGCATCAGCGCGCCCGCGAGCGACACGACCCGCGACGTGTAGTGCGCGTCGCGCGCCTCGCGGACGATGGTGCGCGAGATGACGAAGTCGGGCGCCTCGTGTACGCGGATGTGATCGACCCGCGCCCCGGGGCCGAGGACGAGCTCGGTGACGAGGTTGTCGAGGTGCCGCGGCGCCGATTCGCCCGCCGGTTCGTCCCCACACGACGGCCCGTCCGGTGACGCTGAACCAGCGGGGAAGCTCTCGACGAGCGTCAAGCGGCTGCCCTGCTCGGCGAGGACGAGCACGCGCGGGTAGGCGACGGTCGGCGGCCCGTCCGTCGCGCTGGACGCCGGGGCGTACACGAGGTGCACCGGCGCGGCGGCGGACGCGCCCTTCGCGAGGTGGAGCACGACGCCGTCCTCGAAGAGCGCCGTGTTCAGCGCGCTGAAGTGGGTCGCGGGGGCGAGGCGGCCGAGGTGCTCGCGCAGGGGCGCGGCGAGCGGATCGTCCGGCGCCGCCAGCACCTCCGCGATGGAGCGGACCACGACGCCCGCCGGCGCGGCGCCGGCCAGGTCGAGCCGCGGGCGCCCGCCCTCGACGCGGAGCCGCCAGGTGCCGTCGTCCCCGGGCCGGCCCCCGGGCGCCGTCTCGGGCGCGCGGCGGCCTGTCGTAGCGGGCGCGGGCGCGGGCGCCTGCTCGAAGGGCAGCGCCACGAGATCACCGACGGGGGTGAAGCGCCACGCCTCGGTCTTGCGGCCAGGCAGGCCGCTCTCGCGCACGGTCCGCGACGCCTCGTCCCGCAGCGCGTCGAGCCAAGCCGGCCCGCCCGACGGCGCCCGCTCGAGCGCCGCGATGAGGGCGTTGTCGTGGAGGCGATCGGCCATCAGACGGCCTCGCTCCGCACCTCGGCGTAGCCCTCCTCCTCGAGCTGCAGCGCGAGGGTGCGGTCGCCGGACTTCACGATGCGCCCGTCGATCAGCACGTGGACGAAGTCCGGGACGATGTGATCGAGCAGCCGCTGGTAGTGCGTGATGACGATCATCGCGCGCTCCGGGCCGCGCACCGCGTTCACGCCCTTCGAGACGATCTTGAGGGCGTCGATGTCGAGGCCCGAGTCGGTCTCGTCGAGGATGGCGAGCTTCGGCTCGAGCATGGCGAGCTGAAAGATCTCGTTGCGCTTCTTCTCGCCGCCGCTGAAGCCGACGTTGACCTGGCGCTTCGCGAGCTCCGGGTCGAGCTCGACGAGCTTCGACCTCTCACGGACCAGCTTCAGGAACTCGATCGCGTCGAGGGGCGGCTCGCCGCGGTGCTTGCGGATGGCGTTGACCGCCGCCTTCAGGAAGTAGACGTTGCTGACGCCGGGGATGGCGACCGGGTACTGAAAGCCGAGGAAGACGCCCTCCGCGGCGCGGAGCTCCGGCGGCATCGCGAGCAGATCCTTGCCCGCGTACGTGACCGAGCCCTTCGTGACCTCGTAGCCGTCCCGGCCGCTGAGCACGTACGCGAGCGTGCTCTTGCCCGAGCCGTTCGGCCCCATCACGGCGTGCACCTCGCCGGCGTTCACCTCGAGGTCGACGCCCTTCAAGATGGGCTTGCCCCCGACGGAGGCGTGCAGGTTTTCGATCTTCAACATCAGCCGACGGCTCCTTCGAGCGAAACACTGAGCAGCTTCTGCGCCTCGACGGCGAACTCCATCGGGAGCTCCTTCAACACTTGCTTTGCGAACCCGTTGACGATGAGCCCGACGGCGTCTTCCTCGGACAGCCCGCGCTGGCGGCAGTAGAAGAGCTGGTCGTCGCCGATGCTCGACGTGGTGGCCTCGTGCTCGAGGCGGGCGGTGGGGTTGCCGACCTCGACGTAGGGCACGGTGTGCGCACCGCACTGGTCGCCGATGAGCAGCGAATCGCACTGCGTGTAGTTGTGCGCGTCCTTCGCGCGGCGGCCGATGCGGACGCCGCCCCGGTAGGTCTGCTGGCCGTGGCCGGCGCTGATGCCCTTCGAGATGATCGTCGAGCGCGTCCGCTCGCCGAGGTGGATCATCTTCGTGCCGGTGTCGGCTTGTTGGTAATGGTTGCTGAGCGCGACCGAGTAGAACTCCCCGACCGAGTCGTCGCCCTTCAGGATGCAGCTCGGGTACTTCCACGTGATGGCGGAGCCGGTCTCGACCTGGGTCCAGCAGATGCGCGACCGCTCGCCCTCGCACAGCCCGCGCTTCGTGACGAAGTTGTAGACCCCACCGACGCCGTTCTCGTCGCCTGGGTACCAGTTCTGGACGGTCGAGTACTTGATCTGCGCGTCCTTGTGCGCGACGAGTTCGACGATCGCGGCGTGGAGCTGGTTCTCGTCGCGGGTCGGCGCGGTGCAGCCCTCGAGGTAGCTGACGTAGGCGCCCTCGTCCGCGATGATCATCGTCCGCTCGAACTGGCCGGTGTTCGCGGCGTTGATGCGGAAGTACGTCGACAGCTCCATCGGGCAGCGGACGCCCTTCGGGATGTAACAGAACGACCCGTCGGTGAAGACCGCGCTGTTGAGGGCGGCGAAGAAGTTGTCTGTGTAGGGGACGACGGTGCCGAGGTACTTGCGGACGAGGTCCGGGTGCTCCTGCACCGCGTCCGAAAAGGGCATGAAGATGACGCCCGCCTCGGCGAGCTTCGTGCGGAAGGTCGTCGCGACCGAGACGCTGTCGAAGACGGCGTCGACCGCGACGCCCGCGAGCACCTCCCGCTCGTGCAGCGGGATACCGAGCTTCTCGTAGGTCTCGAGCAGCTTCGGGTCGACCTCGTCGAGGCTCTTCGGCTTGTCGTCCTGCGACTTCGGCGCCGCGTAGTAGCTGATCGCCTGGTAGTCGATCGGGGGGTAGTGGACCTTCGCCCAGGTCGGCTCCTTCATCGTGAGCCAGTGCTTGTAGGCGCGCAGGCGCCACTCGAGCATCCAGTCGGGCTCGTTCTTCTTATTGGAGATCAGCGTGATGATCTCTTCGGAGAGCCCCGGCGGCGCGTAGTCCTGCTCGATGTCGGTGAAGAACCCGGCGTCGTAGCGCTTCTCGAGGACCTCTTCGATCGGTGCGGTGGCGGTTTGCATGGCTCCTCAGGCGGGGTGCGGGGACGCGTCGGGGTGGGGGGCCGCGGGGTGGTCAGAGCGGCCGGCGAGACCCGCGCGGGTGTTGGCTTCGGCGCTCGAGCGGGCGATGCGCAGCAGCGGGGGCGAGCTCTCGGAGGCCATGTCGGCGAGGGTGATGCCGGCGAGCGCCCCGTGGACGGCGTCGTTGATGCGCTGCCAGTTGGCGCGCACGCCGCACCGGCGCTCGTACGCGCAGGACGAGCCGGAGCGCTCGTCCGCGCACTCGGTCACGGCGATCGGCCCCTCGAGCGCCGTGATGATCTCGTCGACCCCGATCTCCGTGGCGGGCCGGGCGAGGCGATAGCCGCCCTGGGGCCCGCGGATCGACGTCACGACGCCCGCGCGCGCGAGCTGCTTGAGGACTTTGCTGACCGTCGGTTGCGGGATGCGCGTCTCGGCCGCAAGGTCGCGCACCGGTCGCGAGGATGGCGTGACCGCGAGCTGCGTCGTGAGCACGACGGCGTAATCCGTAAGCCTTGAGATTCTCAGCACTTTTATGGCGACCCGCGGTATATGGTACCGCTCAGGTCCAGTATGTAGAGTGCGCCGATCCCTCTGTCAAGCGACGAGCCCGCCGGGCGTCCGAGGGCAGCGCTGTAGTCGCGTAGGGTCAGCGCCGCCCGCCATCCACGGCGCGCGCGCTCGGTTCGCCGAGGCCGGCGCGCGCGTACCGAACCGCCGCGAGTGTGGGATGCTGTGAGCGCATCGCGGCGACCGGGCGCGGGGACCTCCGTCGCGCCGGCGTAGCGGGCACGAGCGCGTCTCGCATGTACCTCGACCACCACGCGACCACCCCCGTCGACCCGCGCGTCCTCGACGCCATGCTGCCGTGGTTCAGCGAGCGCTTCGGGAACGCGGCGAGCCGGAGCCACCGCTACGGGCGGGAGGCACGCGAGGCTGTGGAGCGCGCTCGAGAAGAGGTCGCGGCCCTGATCGGCGCGAAGGCCCGCGAGATCGTCTTCACGTCCGGCGCCACCGAGAGCGACAACCTCGCCATCAAAGGCGTGATGCGCGGCTACGGCGACGGCCACCTCATCACCCAGCAGACCGAGCACAACGCGGTGCTGGACCCGTGCAGGCGCCTCGAACGCGAGGGGTTCGCGGTCACCTACCTCGGCGTCGACGCGGAGGGGCGGGTCGCCCCAGACGCGGTGCGGCGCGCGCTCCGGCCCGAGACGCGGCTCATCACCATCATGCGCTGCAACAACGAGGTGGGCGCGGTGCAGGATCTCGCCGCGATCGGCCTCATCGCCGCCGAGGCCGGGGTCTTGCTTCACACGGACGCGGCGCAGGGCCTCGGCTACGTGCCGCTCGACGTCCGCGCGCTCCAGGTCGACCTCGCGAGTCTCTCCGCGCACAAGCTCTACGGGCCGAAGGGGGTCGGGGCGCTGTACGCGCGGCGTGAGGGCGCAAAGCGGCTGCCGCTGGTCGCGGAGATCGACGGCGGCGGGCACGAGGGCGGCTTGCGCTCGGGCACCCTGAACGTCCCGGGCATCGTGGGCTTTGGCGCGGCTGCGGCGCTCGCGCGCGCCGAGGGTGCGGCCGAGGCGGCGCGCGTCGGGCGGCTGCGCGATCGCCTCTGGACCGCGCTCTCGAGGCTCCCCGGAGCACATCGCTTCGGGCCTCGCGGCGGGCCGTCCGCGGTGCACCCCGGCAACCTCATGGTCGCCTTCGACGGGGTCGACTCGACGGCCGCGCTGCAGGCGCTCGGCGACGCGATCGCGCTGTCGAGCGGCTCCGCCTGCACGAGCGCGAAGGCCGAGCCGAGCCACGTCCTGTCGGCGATGGGCGTCCCTCCGACCCTCGCCAAGGGCTCGCTCCGCTTCGGGCTCGGGCGCTCGACCACGGAGGCCGACATCGACCGCGCGGCCGCGCGCGTCGCCGAGGTGGTCGCCGCCCTGCGCGAGGACTCCCCCGCGGCCCGCCTCCGCGCCCGGGGCATCGACCCGGACGCCGTCGACTGGTAGCCGCCCGCCGGCGCACCACCACCCTCGCTCCCGGCGCGGCAAATGCACGCGGGCGGTTGGCAAAGCGCCGCGGTGGACGTACACAGTGCCCATGGCTGAGGTCTCCGTGAACGTGACCACGTCGGCGTCGGCGGCGGCGGCGGCGTCGGCGTCGGCGCTGCCGATACAAGTGACGCCGCGCGCCGTCGACGAGCTGCGGCGCAAGCTCGCGGAGGCAGAGCCGGACGTCGTGGGGTTCCGCATCGGGGTCAAGGGCGGCGGCTGCTCGGGGTACTACTACGCGTATGACTTCGCGACGAAGATCCGCCCGGGCCGCGACGCCGCGTTCGACCTCGACGGCGTGACGCTGGTGGTCGACAACCGCAGCCTCGAGCTGCTGAAGGGCTCGACGCTCGACTGGGAGCGGAACCTGATGAGCTACGGCTTCAAGTGGACCAACCCGAACGCGCGCGGCGACTGCGGCTGCGGCGAGAGCTTCAACGTCGGCTGAGCAGGTCCGTTCGCGCTGGCGACCCCGGTCAGAGCGCGCCGCCAGAGGACGCCGTCAGAGCGCGCAGGCGAAGCAAAGCGCCGCGACGACCAGGAACGCCCCGCCGGTCGCGAAGAGCACCCGTGACTCACGGCGCATCCGCGCGATCGTCTCGCGGTCCGAGCGCTGCGTCACGACCGCGCCGCTGTCGTCGAGGGGCCTGAGCTCGACGAGGCGCGGCACGCTCGACTGCGGCACGCGGGATCGCACCGTGGGCTCGTCGACGACCTCCGCGCGCGCGACGACCTGGACCGTGTCGCCGCTCACGATGCGGCGCTCACGGTAGCGAAGCCAGGGTTGCCCGCCCGGGTGAGGCTCGCGCCACGGGTTCTGCGGGGCGAGCCCGCGCGCGGTGAGAAACGACGCGAGCGCCTCCGGGACGCTCCCCCAGACGTCGAAGCTGCGCTCGACCGAGCCGAGCTCCTCGAAGACCGCGTCCGCGACCCGCAGGCGGGCGCGGCCCGTCCCGTCCGAGAGCCAGAGCATCTCCCCGCGCGTGGCGTCCAAGATGCGGTCGAACTGCCCGTCGAACCACACGTCGAGGGCCGCCTCGAGGTAGACCGTGAGGCGCCCGTCGAGCGGGCTCGGCGCCGCGCCGTCCGGGTTCACCTCGCACTCGAGCTTGACCCAGCCCTGGTCGACCTCGGCGATCGATGTCGCCGGGGTGCGCGCGATGCGTCCGGCGCGCCGGTGCCGGTAGTACGCGAGGCCCCACAGCGCGACCACGACGGAGGCACCCGCCCAGCCGAGCAGCGCGAGGCCCGCGCCCTTGGCGGCCGCGAGCGCAGCCGACGCGAGAAACGCAACGACACACACGACCGAGTGCATAGCGCAGACTCTAGCAGCCCGGTAAACAACCTGCTCGACGGCCCCCGCGTGGGCCGTCGCCGAGTCCGTGGCCGGAAAACCGGCCTCCGAGAGTAGATCCCGGCCTCCGAGAGTAGATCGGCGCCCCGCGTCGGCTTCCCGCGACCGTCGCGGGGGCGGTCAGTGGCCGCCGGGGAGCTTGTACGTGACGACCGCGTCGGTCATCAGGTCGTGCACCGCGCGCTTTTGGGGATGGAAGCCGGCGAGGGCGAGCCCAGCGCCGTAGATGAGGGCGAGCGCGGCGTGACCGAAGACGAGCGCGACCGCCACCTCGCGCAGCTCGGCAGGGGGAAGATCACCGAGCCCCGAACGGGTGAGCCCGTCCGGCCCGCCGGAGACGAGAAAGAGGACCCACAGCAGCAGCGGCAGCCACAGGGCGAGCGCCGTGCGGACGAACGAGCGGACGAGCCCCAGGGGCCGGCCGTCGGTGCGCGTCACCTGCACCTGGACGAGGTACTTGCCGAGGCTCTGTCCCCAGTAGGCCTGCCCGACGACGACGTGCGCCAGGTACAACACGCCGACCCACTTGCCGAGCACGACGGCGGCCAGCGCGGCGGCGAGCGCGTCGATGCCCGCCGAAGCCGCCTGCACCCAGTAGCCCGCGTACTGCGTGCGCTCGGGCGCCGCACGCTCGAGGGCGGCGATGAGGACGTCGTAGGTCGGGAAGCGCTCCTCGGGCTTCTTGGCGAGCAGCCGGTGGATGATGCGCCGCATCGGGGCGGGGATCTCCGACGGGTAGCTCGACAGCGGCGGCGGCGGCTCGACGGCGTGCGCCACCATCACCTCGAGCGGCGTCGGCGCGACGAAGGGCGGGTGGCCCGTGAGCAGGTGGAAGAAGGTCGCCCCGAGCGCATACATGTCCGAGCGCTGGTCGAGCGCGTCGCCGTTCGCCTGCTCTGGCGACATGTACAACGGGCTGCCGACGAAGCGGAGGTCGTTCGTGGTGTGGGCCCCGTCGTGCAGCCGCTTCGCGAGCCCGAAGTCGACGATCTTGACGACACCCTCGGCGCTCCGGATGAGGTTGCTCGGCTTGATGTCGCGGTGGATGATGCCGGCGTTCTGCGCGGCGCGCAGGCCCCGCGCGACGTCGAGCATGCAGCGGCGCGCCTGCTCCGGCGGCATTCGCTCCCCGTTGTCGACGTACACGTCGAGCGCGGCGCCGTCGACGAGCTCCATCGCGAGGAAGAGCCGGCCCTTGCGGCCGGCTTCGGGGTGCGCGTGCCCGATGTAGTGGATCTGCCCGACGTTCGGGTGGGTGAGGCGCGCCTGCGCCCTCGCCTCCCGCAGCAGGCGGTCCTCGCTCTCGGCCGCGGCGATCGGGTCGTGGAGCATCTTCAGCGCGACGCGCCGGTCGAGCGAGGTGTCGTGCGCGACGAAGACGCTCCCGAGCGCGCCACGGCCGAGCAGCCCCTCGACGCGAAAGTGGTCGAGCATCGAGCCGGGCTCCGGGTCGGGGAGCAAGGGCGGCGGGTACGCGCTGCTCAGCCCGTCCGCCGTGGTGCGGCTCGTGCGCCACGCATCGAACGACGCCTCGAGCGCCGCGGAGGGGCGCCGGGTCAGGGGGATGACGTGGGGCTCACCCTCCGGCGGCTCTCGCGGGGCATCGGTCGGGCGCCGATCCGAGATCATGAGTGCATGCTAACCAATCTCGGGACGCGGCGCCCCTCGTAAGCCCACGTCACGCCCGCCCGCGCGGGCGCCTCGGACGCGCTATGTCGCGCGCGGGGAGCGGCGGCCGCTCGCGCACGCGCTCCGGGGTGCTCGGTCGCCGTTTCTTCGACGGGCTGCTAGTACTGCCGCATGCCCACCGTCACCGACGACGTCCGCATCGATCGCCTCCGTCCCCTGCTTCCGCCCGCCGTCCTCATGGAAGAGGTCCGGCCGAGCGAGGCGGCGCTCAGCGTCGTCGTCGAGACCCGCGACGCCATCGCGAGCGCGCTGCACGGCCACGACGATCGCCTGGTCATCGTCGTCGGCCCCTGCTCGATCCACGACCCGAAAGCCGCGCTCGACTACGCGGGTCGCCTCCGCGAGGTGGCGTCCCGCCTCGAGGACCAGCTCATCGTCGTGATGCGCACCTACTTCGAGAAGCCGCGCACGACGGTCGGCTGGAAGGGGCTCATCAACGACCCGCGCCTCGACGGCAGCTTCGACATCAACCACGGCCTGCGCGTCGCGCGCGGCTTCCTCGTCGACCTGCTCGACCTCGGCCTGCCGCCCGGCACCGAGTTCCTCGACCCCATCTCGCCGCAGTTCATCGCGGACCTCATCGCCTGGGGCGCGATCGGCGCGCGCACGACCGAGAGCCAGGTGCACCGCGAGCTGACGAGCGGGCTGTCGATGCCGGTCGGCTTCAAGAACGGCACGCGCGGCACCGTGCAGATCGCCGTCGACGCCGCCCGCGCCGCGCGTGAGCCGCACCACTTCCTGTCGGTGACCAAGCAAGGGCTCGCCGCGATCGTGGCGACCAAGGGCAACCACGACTGCCACATCATCCTGCGCGGCGGCAAGGGCCAGCCCAACTACTCCGCGGAGGCGATCGCCGAGGCGGTCGCGTCGATGGACGCGTGCGGACTCGACCCGCGGGTGATGGTCGACTGCAGCCACGCCAACAGCGGCAAGAACCACGAGCGCCAGCCCGCGGTCGCCGAGGACCTCGCGCGGCAGGTCGCCGGCGGCAGCACGCGGATCTTCGGCGCGATGCTCGAGAGCTTCCTCGTCCCGGGCCGGCAGGACGCGAAGCCCGGTGAGCCGCTGGTCTACGGGCAGAGCATCACCGACGCGTGCATCGGCTGGGACGCGACGGTGCCCGTGCTCGAGGGGTTCGCCGACGCGGTCGAGGCGCGGCGCGCCAAGCAGCGCTGAGCGCTCAGGGCAGGCCAGACGCGGCCGGCGCGGGCCCGACAAGGCCGCACATCTTCCTCACATCGGGCATCATGCAGTTGAGGTTGGTCATGCCCATGTCGACGCAGAAGTCCGGCAGCCTCGGGTCCCTCGTGACGAAGAGCGCGCCGTTCTTGTCAACCGTCTCGATGTCTGCCGCCACGCCGTCGTAGGGGATCCCGATGCTCAGCGCGTCGCAGTCCTGGTTGCCGGTCCCGTCGTAGCTCGACTCCGCGCTCAGCACGTCCGCGAGCGTGTACACGTTGTCCTCGATCACGCACCGGGCACATCCGCAGATCCCGATGGAGCCACCCGCCTCGAGCAGATCGGTCACGGGGAAGCGCCCCGCCAAGAAGCCGCTCGAGATGCTCTTGAAGTCCGGCGCGAATTTCGCGAGCAAGAAGCCCTCGCTGAGCCTCAGGTTGAGGCTGCCCTCCCCCTCGTTGATGATGAGGGTCTTCCCCGACGGGTAGCGAAAGACCATCGTCCCGTCCGAGACGTAGCCGTTGGTGTCGAGCAGGAAGGGCGTCGGCGAGCCGCCGGTCGTGAAGTTGCTCGCGCGGACGAAGAAGGTGCGGCGACCGCTCGGCGAAGAGTAGTCTGGCGGGGGCGCCGGCATGTCATCGCTGTTCTGCAGGAGCTGCCGAGTCGCGTCGTCCCAGTGGACCTCGTCCGCGGGGAGCGAGGTCCCGTCCGCCGCGACGTAGATCGTGATGCGCACCTTCGAATCGTTTGCCGTCCCGTTCCACTCGGAGATCTCCCACAGGATGGTCCCCTCGCCTCGCTTGTGGGCGTCGTTCAGGTGAACCTGGAAGCCTGGGATCAGCGCGTTCACCAGCACGAGCAGCTTCTGACCGATCTGGTTGTCGATCCCGTTGTCGCCGTCGAGCGGGACGCCCTGGCTCTGGTCGGGCGGTTTGCACTCGCCCACGGGGTTCGTCTCCGTGGTGTCGAACCCGTCGAGGTTCAGCCCGACGTTCTTCCACGCGTCCTTCTGATCGACGATGATGTTCGTGATCGCGAATGACGCCGTGCCCGTGTCCGTGCCGTCGTCCGGGACATTGGGCCGCGGCGGCAGCCCGCCGTTGATCTTGCGGCCGCCGTTGCCCTCGTCCTTGATGAGGCCCGGGTCGTAGACGCTGCAGCCGATGAACGCGCTGCAGGCGAGCACGAAGACGATAGCGGTGGCGAGTCGGTTCATGGACGAAGACCTCGTGGAGATTCCCTCCGTACCTTAGCAAGCGCAGCGACGCTTCAAAAATCAACGACGCTCGCCGTCGTGCGCCCTACCCGCGGGGCGCCATGGCGCGGATGAACTGCTCCACCGTGGGCCACGGCAGGTCGTTCGGGAGGTTCAGGATCGGCAGATCGATGCCGTAGGCGCGACGGCGGCGCAGCTCGTCGACGCAGTGCCGCGGGTCGCCCGCGATCATCAGCGCCTCCATCATCGCGTCCGAGACGGCGTCCTTCGCCTGCGCGCGCGTCGCCTTGTCCCGGTAGAGCGCCTCGACCCGCTCGCAGGTCTCACCGTAGCCGAAGCCGGTCAGCAGCGCCTTGTAGTAGTCGCCCATCCCGGCGATGTAAAACGCAATGATCTCCTTGGCTTGTTTCTTCCCGGCGTCGCCCAGCGGGAGCACGGTCGTGAAGGGGGCCGTCACGATCTCCTTCGGGTCGCGCCCCGCCTTCGCGGCGCCCTCGGCGATCCACCCGTGGCCCTGCTTGAGCTCTTCGTACGGCCAGAAGGTGGGGATCCACCCGTCGGCCAGCTCGCCGATGGAGGTGATGGACTTTTGTTGGAGCGCCGCGACGTAGATCGGGATCGACGGCCGCACCGGGCGCATCTCGAGCGAAAAGGACCGGTAGTCGTGCAGCTTCGCGCCCGCCTCGCTCAGCTTGCCGCCGGCGAGGAGGGTCCGCACGACGCGGATGACGTCACGGAGCTGAGTCAGCGGACGCTTGAACTCGCGGCCGTGGAACCCTTCGATGACGCGCGCGCCGCTCGTGCCGAGGCCGAGGATGAGCCGCCCCTCGCTGATCTCGTCGAGGGTCGCGGCGCTCATGGCGATGACCCCGGGCGAGCGGCTGAAGACGTTGAGAATGCCGGTGCCGAGCTTGATACGCTTGGTGTGCACGGCCATCTCGCTCAGCAGCGAGACGATCTCGTAGCCCCACCCCTCCGGCACCCAGAACGAGTCGTACCCGAGCTCGTCCGCGAGCTGCGCAGCCCGCAGGTAGAGCGCGCGGTCGTAGTTCTTCCAAAAGGCGAGCAGCCCAATCCGCTCGGTCATTGGATGCCCTGGCCCCGCTCGGCCGCGCGGAGGGCGAGGTAGCGGTCGGCGTCGACGAGGGTGCGGGAGGCGAGGTCGGCCTCGACCTCGGCGACCCACGCGCCCGCGGCGGCGTCGGGGCCGGCGGTGAGCGTCATCAGCTCGGCGCCGAAGCCGGACCCGTAGGAGAACGCGGCGATCGGGGTGCCCTGCTCGAGGCCGGCGAGGGTCTGCGCGACGGCGATCCACAGCGCGGCGCCGTAGGCGTTCCCGGCGCGGCGGCTCCAGCGCATCGTCGGCTCGACCTTCTGCTCGAAGAACGCCGCGGTCTCGGCGTCGCTCAGCCCGAGCGCCTCGCCGACGCCGGCGACGGCCTTCTTGACCATCTTTGGGAAGGGCACGTGGAAGCACGCGGCGTGCAGGCGGGCGAGCGCCTCGCGTCCGCCGCGCTCGGCGGCGAGCTGCTCAAAGCAGCGCGCGGCCGCCTTCACGTAGCACTCGAGGCTCAGCGGCCCGTCGACGCGGGGGTAGGCCTCGCCGACCGGACGCCAGAAGTCGAACGCGGGCTCACTGTAGGAGAACGACGCGCGCGAGACCTCGGCGACACGCGGCGCCTCGACGACCATCGCGACCGCGCCGGCGCCCTGCGTGGGCTCGCCGGGACTCTCGGGCGCGTACAGGGCGACGTCGGCGGCGACCACGAGCGCCGCCTTGCCGCGGGCCGCGCCGGACCAACGCCACTCGAGCGCCTGCCGCAGCGCGAGGGTGCCGCCGTAGCAGGCGTGCTTCACCTCGTACGACCGGACGGCGCCGCGGAGCCCGAGCGCGTCGGCGAGCCAGGCGCTCAGCGGACGGCTCATGTCCTTCGCGGTCTCGGTGCCGACCGCGAGCAGGCCGATCTGGTCGAGCGACCCGCCCCACCGCGCGAGCGCCCGGCGAGCGGCGCCTGCGGCGAGCGTCGCGACGTCGTAGCCCTCGGGGCACAGCGCCATCTCCCGGCACCCGAGGCCGACGGTGAGCTTCGCCGGGTCGACGCCGCGCAGCGCGGCGAGCACCTCGACGTCCATGGCGAGCGGGGGGAGCTGCACGCCGAGCGAGGCGATACCAGTGTCGGTGTCGGTCATGGCCGGGGTCGTAGACCCGGTCCGCGCGATCGTCAACGCGCGACCACGCGCTGTTACGGGACACGTGACTCGCCAATAAGCGCTGTAGTAACGAGTGCTTCGGGGGACGTCAGCGGCGCCGGCGGGTCTGTGGTAGTAGTCGCTCTCGATGAAGACCTCGCATTGGGCCGCCGCCGCCGTCGCGGTGGCGCTCGTCTCCTGCGCTTCGGCAGCGCGCGCGCAGAACCCCTACGACGCCCAGGCGACCGACCTCGCGCGGCAGGCCGAACGCGCGGGGCGCGACGCGCGGGGCATGATCCCGCTGCTCGAGCTGTGGCGGAGCTGGGACGACACGACGCCGGCGGACACGCTCGCGCTGCTGAAGCGGCTCGGGGCGTCGAAGCGGCTCTCGGCGGTCCGCCGGGCGTACGTCGAGGCGTTGGTCGCGCGCGGGCAGCTCCGCGTCGGCGACATCCGCGGCGCGACCGAGACGACGCGCGCGCTCGGGTACGTGACCGCGTTTCAGGTGATCGGCCCCTTCGACAACGACGGCAAGCGCGGCTTCGACGAGGCGTACGGCCCCGAAAAGACGCAGCTCGGCGCGCTCGACCCGGAGGCGCGCTGGGACGGCAAGGCCCGCTCGGTGCAGGCGCGGCGGTACCCCGACGGTACGAGCTTCTTCGGTTACGTCGACCTCGACGCCCTGCTCCGCCCGAACACCGACGCGTGCGCCTACGCGGAGAGCACCGTCTTCGCCCCGGAGGCGCGCCGCGTGGCGTTGTTCGTCGGCGCGGGCGGCGCCGTGAGGGTGTTCTGGAACGGCCGCGCGGTCCTCGAGGACGCGGCCTACCGCACCCCGGACCCCGATCGCAGCGCCGCGATCGTCGACGCCCGAAAAGGCGCGAACCGGCTGCTCGTGAAGGTCTGCGTCGCCGACGGGACCTGGGGCCTGTACCTGCGCCTCGCCGCGCCCGACGGCTCCCCCATCGACGGCCTGCGCGTGGACGGCGACCACACGCCGGCCGTACCAGCCGCCCCGGCCGCCACGGACGCCGGCGGTGGCGCCGGCGGGACACCCGTGACCCTCCCGCTCGCCGCGCTCACGGCCGCGGCGTCCGCGCCCCGCGCCCGCGCCGCCGATCTCGAGGCCCTCGCCCGCTTCCTCGCCTACACCGGCGCCGATGACCCCGCCGAGGGGCGCGCGCGACAGCTCGCGGCCGAGGCCGCCAAGCGGTCGCCGACCGCCGAGCGGCTCGTGCTCGCGGCGAAGCTCGCGCCGAGCCGCGCCGAGGCGATGCGCTTCGCCGAGACCGCCGCGAAGCGACACCGGCGCGACCCCCACGTCCGCGTGCTGAGGGCGCGCCTCCGCGAGAGCGGACCCCAGCCGGAGCAGGCGCTGCCGCTGCTCAAGGGGCTCGGCCCACGCGACGGGGTCGTCGGGTTCGAGGCGACGCGGCTGCGGGCGGAGGTGTACGGCGAGCTCGATCTCCCGCGGACGGCGCTCGTCCAGCTCCAGTCGCTCGTGCCCTGGGCGCTCGGGGCGCCGCGGGTGCTCAGGGACGTCGCGGACGGGTTCGTCGGCGCCGGGCTCGGCGACCAGGCGATCGACGCCGAGCGGGCCGCCGTGACCGCCAAGTACACCGACCGGGACAGGCGCCAGGACCTGCTGAAGGACGCGCTGCGCCGCGGCGACCGGGCCGCCGCCCAGGCGCAGCTCGACGCGCTCGAGGTCCTCGACCGCTCGAACGTCGACGGGCAGGTCCGGCTCGCCACCGCGTACGAGGCGCTCGGCGAGACCGACAAAGCGCTCGACGCGTTCGACCACGCGCTCGGCCTCGCGCCCGACGACGCGTCGACGCACGCGGCGCACGCGAAGCTCCTGCTCCGCCTCGGCCACGAGGAGAGCGCCGCCGCGGAGCTGCGCGAGGCGCTGCGCCTGCGGCCCCAGGACACCGCGAGCCAGGAGCTGCTCGACCAGATCGTCCCGCGCGCGCGCCCCGAGGAAGCGTACGCGGTGGACGCCAAGACGCTGCTCGCTCGGCGGACAGGCGACGACGGCTACCCGGCCACGATGCTCGAAGACCTCACCGTGAACACGGTCTACGAGAACGGGCTCGGCTCGAGCTTCCGTCAGGTCGCGGTGCAGGTGCACGACGACGAGGGCGTCCGGCGCTTCCGAGGCTATCCGATCCAGTTCGATCCCAGCTCGCAGCGCGTGGTCGTGCGGCTCGCGCGCGTCTACCGCGCCGACGGCACCGTGCTCGACGCGAGCGACCAGTACGAGCGCTCGCTCGGCGCGTCCTGGTACCGCATCTACTACGACGAGCGCGTGCACGTCATCGCGTTCGCCGACCTGCGGCCTGGCGACACGATCGAGCTGCGCTGGCGGGTCGACGACATCGCGCACGAGAACCTCTTCGCCGACTACTACGGCGACCTGCAATTCCTCGAGGGCACGCTCCCGAAGCGGCGCGTCGACTACGTGCTTCGCACCCCGCCGAGCCGCCGCTTCTACTTCAACAGGCCGAAGCTGCCGGGGCTGCTCTACGAGCAGAGCCTCCGGGACGGGGTGCGCGTCGACCACTTCTTCGCGAACGACGTCGCCGCCATCGAGACCGAGCCCCACATGCCGGGTCCCACCGAGGTGATGGCCTACCTGCACGTCTCCACGTACCGCACGTGGGAGCAGGTCGGGCGGTGGTACTGGGGCCTCATCCGCGACCAGCTCTACGCGGACCCACCGCTCGAGGCGACGGTCCACTCCCTGGTCGACGACGCGCCGGACCTCCGCACGAAGGTCGAGCGCATCTACGACTGGGTGGTGTCGCACACGCGCTACGTCGGCCTCGAGTTCGGCATCCACGGGTTCAAGCCCTACCGCGTCCCGGAGATCGTCCGGCGCGGGTTCGGCGACTGCAAAGACAAGGCCTCGCTGCTCTTCACGATGCTGCGGGTCGCGGGCATCGACTCGCACATCGTCCTGGTGCGCACGCGGGACAAGGGCGCCATCTCGGACCTGCCCGCCTCGCTCGCGGTCTTCGACCACGCGATCACCTACGTCCCGGCGCTCGACATGTATCTAGACGGCACCGCCGAGTACAGCGGCGTCGACGACCTCCCGCCGGCGGACCAGGGCGTGAGCGTGCTGCACGTCTGGCCCACCGGCGCGCGCTTCACGACCACCCCGGTGCTGTCGCCGGAGCACGACGCGCGCGAGGTCGACCTCGCGCTCGCGCTCGCGCCGGACGGGAGCGCGCGGCTCGAGGGGGCGCAGACCTACGTCGGCGCCGCCGCCGCCTCGGCCCGCGCCGGCTACCAGAGCCCGGGCACCCGCACCGACCGCTTCGAAAAGGCGCTCCGCGCGCGCTTCCCCGGCCTGCACCTGCGCGAGAGCCGCTTCGAGGGGCTCGACGCCCGCGAGCAGCCCGTCCGCGCGCACTTCGAGGCGGACGTGCCGCAGGCGGCGACGCCCGACGGCGAGCGGCTCCGTCTGCTCGGCTCCTCCATGCAGCGGCTCGTCCCCGCGCTCGCGAGCCTGACCGAGCGCCACTACCCGGTCGAGCTGGACGGCACCAGCCGCTTCGAGGAGCACCGCGCCGTGACCCCGCCGCGCGGCTGGCGCGTCGAGCAGCTCCCCGCGGGCGGCCAGGTCGACAGCCCCTTCGGCGTCCTGTCGCGCACGGTGCACGTGCGGGACGGGGTCGTGCACGTCGACACGACGTTCGAGCTGCGCGTCGGGCGCGTCTCGGTCGCCGACTATCCCGCGTTTCGGCGCTGGGCGGAGCGCGCCGACGCGCTGCTGCGCCAGCCCATCGAGCTCCGAGAGGACGTGACGAAATGATGCGCGCTGAACGAACGAGCGCTTCGGCGTCGGTGTGGGCATCCGCCCCGGCATCGGTCCCGGCCTGCGACGACGCGCGCCTGCTCGGGCGTGCGCGTCGTCGGGCGGCGGCCGGCGGGCTCTGCGCGCTCTTCCTCGCGGCGGCCGGCGTGCTCGCCGGGTG
>JAGQJE010000237.1 GCA_020430775.1 Myxococcales bacterium | reverse complement strand
CTCACCGTCCCCTGGGTGCTCTACGTCGTCTCGGTCGGCGGGGACTTCCTCGACCTGTATCGCTTCTTCGTGCCGGTCCTGCCGCTCGCCGCGCTCGCGCTCGCCGCCGCCTGGCACCGAGCGTTCGTCGCGGCTCGCGCGCGCCGCGGTCGCTACGCGGGGCTCGCCCTCGCCGCCATCGCCGCGCTCGCGCTCCTCGCCTACGGAGCGGGGCAGCGAGACCTGCGCGCCCGGGCGCTCGAGGTCTCGGAGCCCGGGCGCGCGGCCCGCGGGATCGAGCCGCTCGGGTGGACGCGCTCGTACGCGCTGCGCTGGGCGGCGATGGGCCGCTTCATCGGCGGGCTCGCACGCCCGGGCGACTGGATGGCGGTGGGAGCGGCCGGAGCGATGCCCTTCTACGCCGGCATCGACAACCTCGACACGCTGGGCCTGTGCGACGCGTGGGTCGCGCACCACGCGCCCGTGGTCGGCGACCGCCCGGGCCACCAGCGCTTCGCGCCGCTCCCTTACATCCTCGCGCGCCGGCCGGTCTTCCTGCTCATCGGCAACGACTACACGAGCGATCGCCCCCTGCCGCTCCGGCGCGACCCGGTCTGGCGCGCGCGCGGCTACGTCTGGGCGCGGGCGCACGTCACGACGGCGCTCGGTGCACCGGAGCCCTTCTTCCACTACTTCTTGCTTCGGCGCGATCGGGCCGCCGCGTGGCGCGGTCGACCGGGGCTCGCGGTCGCCGGGGACTGACCGCTTGTCCTTTGGGGCGTGGTCGAGTCATCTACCGTCCATGGACCGCACTCTCCGGCGTCGTCACCGTGGCTCGAGGACCCCTCCGCGCAGCGGCCAGGGCGCTGCGCCCTTCGTTGCGCGCCCGCGCGCCGGCCTGCTGCTGCCGCTGGCGACGGCGTGCGCGCTCGCTGCCGGCACCGCGCTCGGCTGCGCAGGCAGCGCCAAGCCGGCCGCGCCCACCGTCGATCTGACCCGCCGCCCGGACCTCGAAGCCTACGCCTACCGCTGCGAGAAGACGGGCGAGGCGGTCTCGCGCTATGACGCCAAAGCCAACGTGATGTGGGTCTCGTTCGCGAACCGGACCGTGCGGCTCGAGCAGGTCGAGGCGGCGTCCGGCGCGCGCTACGCGAGCGGCGACGTGACCTTCTGGACCCACCAGGGCGAGGCGCGGCTCATCCGGCACGGGCGGAGCGAGCGCTGCGTCCAGGACCTCGAGCGCACCCAGATCGTACGCGCCGAGGCGCGCGGGGTGTTCTTCCGCGGCGTGGGCAACGAGCCGGGTTGGGTCCTCGATATCGGCCCGAAATGGATCACGCTGACGACGGACTATGACCAGCGCAGCTTCCGCTTCTTGACGCCGCCGGCCGCGACGGACGCGACGAGCGGTGCCAAGACGTACGCGATGGCGGACGGGCGGCACGAGCTGCATGTGACCGTGACCCCGAAGCCCTGCCGGGACGACAGGAGCGGCGAGGCCTTTCCGGAAGCCGTCGAGCTCGTCATCGACGGCCAGCCGCTCCACGGCTGCGGCCGCCCACTCGACTAGCGCGCGCGTCCCCGCCCCGACGTCACGGATGCCCTCGCTCCGCTCCGGGGCGGGTCACCAGTGCACGCCCTTCAACACGTGCGCAAACGCGATCGCCTCCATCGACGGGCGAGGGGGCTCTTCGGTGCCGCCTGGGCCCTTCTTCTTGGCGCTGTCGGGCATGAGGCGGTAGCCGGTGTGGAGCACCCGGTCGACGATGCGCGGGGCGAGGGCGTAGGAGACCTCGCCGAAGATGCCGAGCCGCGTCGCGACGCGCTTGCGCCGCGTCAGGATGCCGTCGATGACCATGTCGGCCGCCTGGTCCGGGGTGATCGTCGGGAAGGCGTCGTAGATCTTCGTCGGCGCGATCATCGGCGTGCGCACCAGCGGCATGTAGACGGTCGAGATGTGCACCCCGCGGCCGATCACTTCGCTCGCGATGCAGCGGCTGAAGGCGTCGAGCGCGGACTTGCTCGCGACGTACGCGGAGAACCGCGGCGCGTTCGTCTGCACGCCGATGCTCGAGACGTTCACGATGTGTCCGGTCTTCCGAGAGCACATCGACGGGAGGAAGCCGAGGATGAGGCGCAGCGAGCCGAAGTAGTTGAGCGCCATCGTGCGCTCGAAGTCGTGGAAGCGGTCGTAGGAGTCGCGCACCCCGCGCCGGATCGAGCGGCCGGCGTTGTTGACCAGGATGTCGAGCCCCTCGTGCGCCGAGAGGGTCTCTTCGACGAGCCGCGCGCAGTCTTCCGCGGACGAGAGGTCGCAGGGGCAGATCTCGGCGCGACCACCCGCCGCGAGGATCGCTTGGTGGACCTCCTCGAGCTTGTCGCGGCCGCGGGCGACGAGCAGCACCGTCGCGCCGGCGTCGCCGAGCTTCCGCGCGAGGGCTTTGCCGATGCCGCTCGACGCGCCGGTGACCATGACGACCTTGCCCTCGACGCGCGCGCGCAGCGTGTGCACTTTGTACAGGTCGGGGTCGAGGTGTCGCTCCCAGTAGTCCCACACGCGCCACGCGTAGTCCTCGAGGCGCGGGCACTCGACCCCGCTTCCGCGGAGCGCGTGCTCGGTGTCGCGCGAGTCGAAGGACGCGCGCCAGTTGACGTACCGAAGCGCCGCCTCGGGGACGCCGAGCTCGTCGAGCAGCTCGCGGCGGGCGCTCTTAACCGCCGGCATGTTCCCGAGCAAGCTGGTGAGGCCGGTGGGCACGAGCCGCAGCACCCGCGGGTCGAGGCGGATCGTCCCCTGGGGCGCGTGAGCGGCCTCGCAAAACACGTTCATGGCGTCGCCGAAGGTCTTCGGGTGCGGGTCGACGAGGTGGAACGCCTGCCCGTCGAGCCCGTCGGCGTGCATGAGCACGTCCATCGCGCGCGCCACGAAGTCCACCGGCACGATGGGCAGCTCCGAGCCCTCGAAGCCGAGGAGCGGCGTCCACTCTGGCAGCAGGTGGCGGAGCCGCTGGATGGACTTGAAGGCGTAGTAGACGCCGTCGACTTTGTCGGCCTCGCCCGTCTTCGACGAGCCGATCACGATGCCGGGACGGTAGATGCGGTAGGGGGCCTTACACTCGGTGCGGACCACCCGCTCCGCGAGGAACTTCGTCTGCAGGTAGGGGTGCGAGAAGGTCTGCCCCTCGTCGAACATGTCCTCCCGGAAGTAGCCCTTGTAGTTCCCCGCGACGGCGATCGAGCTGACGTAGTCGAGGCGCGCGTCGAGGGCCTCGGCGAGCGCGCACGCGTGGCGCGTCCCCTGCACGTTCGCCCGCTCCGAGGCGTCGGCGTCGGCGCGCATGTCGTAGAGCGCCGCGAGGTGCACGACGTGGGAGACCTTCGACCGGAGCTCGCCGACCTTGGCGTCCGAGACCCCGCAGCGCGCCTGCTGGATGTCGCCCTCGACCACTTGGAAGCGGTCACGAGCGGCCGGCCATCGGGCCGCGACCATCGCGTCGAAGCGCGCGCGGGAGCCGGGCCGGACGAGGCAGTAGATCGTCCCCTCCCGTTCGACGAGCGCGTCGATGAGGTGCTTGCCGACGAAGCCCGTGGCGCCGGTGATGAGGTACATTGTGCTCTCCTGTAGGCAGGCACCCTACCGGCGGCATCGACGCCGGCGCAAGCGTATAGTGCGCCGCATCCGCGGAATGCACGGCAGCGCTTGACCGTCCCGACCGCGATTGTTCACCTTGAGTGGGATGTCCGCCTCTGCCCGCACATCACGGTTGTCGACGCGCCTAAGGCAGGCGCCTACCCGCTACGAGCCCACCGCGCTCCTCGCGATGGGCGGCATGGCCGAGGTCTGGCGTGCGACCGCGACGTTCGAGGACGGGACCGAGCACCCCGTGGCGATCAAGCGGGTCCGCCCGACGATGGGGGACGCGATTTATCACGCGATGTTCGAGGACGAAGCTCGAATCGGCATGATGCTTCGCCACCCGAACATCGTGCGGGTCTTCGACGCGCGTGAGGTGCGGGACGTCTACTTCCTGGTGATGGAGCTCGTGGACGGCGAGCCGCTCCGCGGCTTGCTCCGGGTGGCTCATGAGCGCGGCGCGAAGATGCCGCTCCAGGCCGCGCTCTTCATCACGCGCGAGCTCGTCGCCGCGCTCGAATATGCGCACGGGGCGACCGACGCGAACGGGCGACCGCTCTCGCTCGTGCATCGCGACGTCTCGCCGCACAACCTGCTGCTGAGCCGGGCGGGCGAGGTGAAGCTCGTCGACTTCGGCCTCGCCGACACGACGGTCAACACGGCCGTCCGCGGCGATCTGGTCGGCGGCAAGCTCGCCTACCTCGCGCCGGAGCTGGCGCTCCAGAAGGCGCACGATCACCGCGTCGATCTCTTCGCGGCTGGCGTCCTGCTCTGGGAGATGCTCGCCGGGCGGCGCTTGTTCCACGGAGCGGACGCAGGCGAGACCGTGCGCGCGGTGATGCGGTGCGAGGTGCCGTGGCTGCGCGAGGTGAACTCCTCGGTCCCCGAGTCGGTCGACATGCTCGTGCAGCAGCTCGTCACGCGGAGCCCGTCGAGCCGCGTCGAGTCGGCGACCGTGCTCCGCGAGCGCGTCGAGAAGATCATCGCCGACATCGGCAACGCTGCGGGCCCGAGAGACGTCGGCCTGCTCGTGAACTTGCACCTCGCGCGCCACGACGCGCGCAGGGACGTCAAGACGCTCGAGCGCCACGTCGTCGAGCACCTCGCCGAGGAGCTCGCCGCGCTCGCGAACGGCGCCGCCGCGAAGGTGGACCAGACCGGCGCCCGCCGGCGCGGGCGGCTGGCCGCGCGCTGAAGGACCGGCGCGGTCAGCGCTCCCAGGCGCGCACGCCGTCCGCGGTCACGTGGAGCAGCGCCGTGCTGATCGCGTGCGCGGCGCGCGACGCGAGGGCGTCGACGCGGGCGCGAAACCGATCGAAGCTCGAACCCTCCGCGCGGCACGCGAGCATGGTGTCGCGGTGCGGGACGGCCGCGACGATGGGCTCCTCGAGCGACGCTCGGAGGCGCTCGTACACGCCAGGCAAGATGAGCCGCGCCGCGTCGAGCCCGTCGCCCGTGTGGACGACGACCCACGCGCCGTCGCGATAGGGCTCCCGGACGAAGCGCGAGCGCCCGGACAACGCGACGAGGTTGTCGGCCGCGGCGGCGCGCGCCTCCGCCCCCGAGACGCCCCAGCCGTCGAGCTCACCGGCCCGGACGTAGCGCGCGCGATCGCCGTAGCGGACCTGGTAGGCGACGTGTACGTCTCCGGCGACTGGCTCGATCCACAGGGCCGGCGCGTCGTCGTCCCGGGCTGCGATCTGCGCGAGGAACGCCGGGCCGACGAGGCGAGGGACGAGCATGCCGCGCGCGCTCTCCCAGGGGATCTCGGACAGGGTCGCGCCCGCGCCCTCCGGTAGGAGCGAGACGAGTCGCTCCACCGCGCGCCGCAGGACGGCCTCCGGCTCTCCGGCCGTCGCCCGCGCCACGCGCGCGAGGTCGACCTCGACGCCGCCGGTCAGCGTCACCGACAGGTCGAAGCGCGACTCGACGCGCAGCGCGGGCCTGCGCGCGGCGAGCTCGACGGCGAGCGCCGCAACCACGCGCGCCGTGGGGCCGGTCCCCGCCGCCTCGGCCTCGGCGCGCCGGATGGCCTCCGCCACGGCCTCCGCGGGTCGCTCCGCGTCGAGCGCCTCGTCGACGGCGCCGAAGGGATCGAAGGCGCCGTAGCGCCCGAGCAGCAGCCGACGTTCGTCGCCTCGCACGCCGCAGGCGCCGCGGCCCTGGTGATCGAGCAAGAGCAACCCGAAGAGCGCGCCCGCGCCCTCGACGAAGCGGCGGTCGTCGTCGTCGTCGGCGTCGAGGTCATGCGCGAACGCGTCGATCTCGGCGACCAGCGCGCAGACGCCCTCGCTGCCGCGCGGGAAGGGCCCAAGACCGCGCCGCGCGACGAACGCCTCCGCGGCGGGCACGAGCGGCCCGCCGTCTGTGCGCAGGGCGTCCCACCAGGGCTGTTCCATCCGCGGCCTCCACGCGCTGGCGCGCCTCACGGAGCCGCGTGGGTCGGGCAAGCGGCGGCCTCCGCGTCAGCTCGGCGCGAGGATAGCATGGGCGAGACACCGCCGGCGTCGCTCGGGCGCGGGAGCGGGCACGGGAGCGGGCACGGGAGCGGGTGCGGGGACGGGTGCGGGAGCGGGAGCGGGAGCGGGAGCGGGCACGGGAGCGGGCACGGGAGCGGGTGCGGGAGCGGGGTCGCGTGCGAGGGCGGGGTCGGGGACGGGAGCGGGAGCGGGCACGGGAGCGGGCACGGGAGCGGGGT
>JAGQJE010000236.1 GCA_020430775.1 Myxococcales bacterium | reverse complement strand
CTGCGCTCGCAGACCGCCGCGCGCTCGCCGAGTGCGACGCCGGGCGGGTCGCGGCGCGCGGGACCGACGCGTCCGAGCAGCGGCGGGACCAGAGCCGCCCCGCCGCGACGGGTCTGCTGCACAAAGCCCGGGCCGCGCGCGCTGCAGCGCGAGCAACGTCGATCGAGGCGCGCGCGATGAGCGCCGAGCGCGACGCGACGCGCGCGCAGACCGACGCGGCCGACGGGCGGGTCAGCGCGTCCGAGGCGGCCGTCCGCCGCGCCGCGCTCGCGGTCGATGAGTGCGAGGTCAGAGCCCCCCGCGCGGGCTGGGTCGATCAGCGCTTCTTCGAGCCGGGCGAGCTCGCCCCGCCTGGCGCCCCGCTGGTCCGGCTCGTCGACCTGTCTACGGTCACGGCGACCTTCTATCTGCCGAACGCGGAGCTCTCCGCCGCCCGCATCGGCGGCGCGGCGGTCGTCCGCGCCGACGCCTGGCCCGATCGCGCCTTCCACGGGCGCATCGTCACGGTCGGGACGGAGGCGGCGTTTACGCCCCGCAACATCCAGACGCGCACCGACCGCGACCGCCTCGTCTACCCGATCGAGATCGAGCTCGACAACGCAGACGCCGCCCTGCGCCCAGGCATGCCGGTCGAGGTCACGCTCGCGCGCGTCGAACGGGCCTCGTCCGAGGAGGCCAAGTGATGGGCCCCGCCATCGTCGTGCATGATCTCTCGCGGCGCTTCGGGTCTACCGAGGCGCTGCGCGGGCTCTCGTTCGAGGCTCGGGCTGGCGAACTCTACGGCCTTGTCGGTCCGGACGGCGCCGGCAAGACGACCGCCATCCGCGCGATCGCCGGCCTGCTCGCGCCGGACGCGGGGCGCGTGACGGTGCTCGGCGTAGACCCGCTGCGCGGCGGGCGACGCGTACGCGAGTCCCTCGGGCTGATGCCGCAGGAGCACAGCCTCTACGGGGATCTGACGGTGCAAGAAAACCTCACGTTCTTCGGTCGTATCTTCTGCTTGCCGCGCCGCGTGCACCGCGCGCGGGCCGAGCGGCTGCTCGCGATCACGCGCCTCGAGCCCTTCGTCGACCGGCGCGCCGCCGCGCTCTCCGGCGGGATGTACAAGAAGCTCGCCCTCGCCTGCGCGCTGCTCCACGAGCCGCCGGTGCTCCTGCTCGACGAGCCCACCAACGGCGTGGATCCCGTGAGCCGTAGAGAGCTGTGGCAGCTCCTCTATCGATTCGTCGACGACGGCATGAGCGTCGTGGTCTCGACGCCGTACATGGACGAAGCCGAGCGCTGCCACCGCGTCGGTCTGATGCACGAGGGCCGGCTCGTCGCCGAGGGTCGACCCCTCGATCTCATCCGGGCGGTGCCCGGCGCCGCGCGCTTCGAAGACGTCTTCCTCGCGCGCATCGGCGCGAGCGATGAGGAGGCGGCGTGACCGGCGAGGCGAGCATCGTCGCGCAGGGCTTGGTGCGCCGCTTCGGCGAGTTCACGGCCGTCGACGACGTGAGCTTCGAGGTCGAGCGCGGCGAGATCTTCGGCTACCTCGGCGCGAACGGCGCCGGCAAGTCGACGACCATCCGGATGCTGATCGGCCTGCTCGCGCCGACCTCGGGCGACGCACAGGTCGCGGGGCACTCGATCCGCGAGCACCCGGAGCGCGTGAAGGCGTCGATCGGCTACATGTCCCAGCGCTTCTCGCTCTACCTCGACCTCTCGGTGCAGCACAACCTCGAGTTCTTCGGCGGCGCGTATCGCCTCTCGGGGCGCGCCCTCGGTCGACGTATCGACGCGCTGCTCGAGCGGACCGACCTCGCGGAGCACCGCGACACGATCACCCGCGACCTGCCGGGCGGCGTCCGCCAGCGGGCGGCGCTCGCCGGCGCGCTGCTGCATGGGCCGCGCCTCGTCTTCCTCGACGAGCCGACCGCGGGGGTCGACCCGCTCTCGCGCCGGCGCTTCTGGCGGCTCATACGTGAGCTCTCGTCAGAGGGCACGACCGTCTTCGTCACCACGCACTACATGGACGAGGCGGAGCACTGCCACCGGGTCGGGCTCATGGTCGCTGGGCGCCTCGTCGCCCTCGACACCCCCGCCGACCTCAAGCGCACCCACGTGCCCGGCGCGATGTACGCCGTCGAGGGCGCCGGGCTGCTCGAGGCGAGCGAGGCGCTGCGGTCCGTGCCAGGGGTGCGCACGGTGCAACCGTTCGGCGCCGGGCTGCACGTGCGCGTGGACCCGGCGCTCAGGGCGGAAACGCTCACGCAGACGCTCGAGCGCGCGGGCGCGCGCGTCGCGTCGATCGCGCCCGCGGACCCGACGCTCGAGGACGTCTTCCTCGAGGTCGTCGCGCCCGACACGCCGGGCGAGGCGGCGTGATGCGTCGCGCGCTCACTCGGGTCTTCGCCCTGGCGTCCAAGGAGACGCTGCACATCGTGCGCGACCCGCGCGTCCTCTTCATGGCGATCGCCATGCCGGTCGTGCTGATCGTCCTGTTCGGCTACGGCGTGAGGTTCGACATGGACCGCGTCCCCATCGCGATCCTCGACCACGACCGCAGCGCGGAGAGCCGACACCTCCGCGAGGCGTTCGTCGCCTCGGGCGAGCTGCGGCTCGCGAGGCAGATCGACGACGCGTCGCAGATCGAGCCGCTCTTCAGGCGCGGTGACGCGGTCGGAGCGCTCGTCATCCCGAGAGGCTTCGCCCGCGCCATCGGGCGAGGCGAGCGCGCCGAGGTGCAGCTCGTCGTCGACGGGTCCGACGCGAACACCGCCAACCAGACGCTCGCCAAGGCCGACGCGATCGGCCGGTGGGTGTCTCTCGGCGTCACGCGCCGCGCCGGCTTCGAGGTCGCCCCGGCGGTGGCCGTGCGCACGTGGACCCGGTTCAACCCGTCCGGCAGGTCGGCGCTGTACCTGGTCCCCGGGCTCGCGGCGTACATCCTCGCCATCGTCGCCGTGTTGCTCACGGCGCTCACGGTCGCGCGGGAGTGGGAGAGCGGATCGATGGAGCAGCTCTTCGCGACGCCGGTCGGGCGCCTCGAGATCGTCGCAGGGAAGCTCCTCCCCTACCTCGCGCTCGGCGCTATCGGCGTGCTGCTCGTGCTCTCGGTCGGCGCCTGGGTCTTCGACATGCCGCTGCGCGGGTCGATGGCTTTTTTGGCCGTCGCGTCCGTGCTCTTCCTCATCGGCGCGCTCGGGCAGGGGCTGCTCATCTCCGTCGTGACCCGCAACCAGATGGTCGCCACCCAAGCGGCCACGCTCAGCTCGATGCTCCCGTCGATGCTGCTCTCAGGGGTCATCTTCCCCATCGAGAACATGCCGCGGGCGCTCCAGTGGGTCTCGACGCTCGTCCCGGCTCGGTACTACGTCGAGAGCCTGCGTGGCGTGCTCCTGCGAGGCAACGGGGCCTCGACCCTGTGGCCGCAGGCAGCCGCCCTCGCCGCCTTCGCCGCGCTGATGATCGCCTTGTCCGCGCTCCGCTTCAAGCGGCGCCTCGCGTGACGGCTGACGGATGCTGACCCAGCTCATCGCCGTGATCGTCAAGGAGGTCCGCCAGACCGCGCGGGACCGGCGGATGATGTTCCTCATCCTCGGCGCCCCGCTGCTGCAGCTCGTGCTCTTCGGCTACGCGGTGAACCTCGACGTCGACGCCGTGCCCACCGTCGTCGTAGACCACGACGGCTCCTCGACGAGCCGCCGGCACGTCCAGCGCATCCTCGCCGACGGCACCCTGCGTGAGGTGGGCTCGACTCGAGACGAGCGGCGCGCCGCGCAAGCGATCGAGCGCGGGGAGGCCGCGGTGATGCTCGTGTTCCCGGTCGGGTTCGCCCGGGACCTCGCGCGGGGGCGCGCAACCGAAGTGCAGGCGCTCGTCGATGGCACCGATCCGAACCGCACGGGGGTCGCCGTCGGCGCGGTGAGCGGCTACTTCGCGTCCGCCGCTGCCGGTGAAGGCGCGCGCCTGCCGCGGGCCCAAGGGGTCGCTCGCGGCGAGCCTCGGCGCGTGCCGGGCGTCGACGTGGTCCACCGCGTCTTCTACAACCCGCGTCTACAGACCGCCATCTTCATGGTGCCGGGCGTCGCGAGCATCCTCTTGATGCTCATCACGACCATCGTGACGGCGATGGGCATCGCGCGCGAGCGCGAGGCCGGCACCCTCGAGCAGGTGTTGGTCACGCCGCTGCCCTCCGGCGTGATCATCGCGGGCAAGCTCCTGCCCTTCCTCGTCGTCGGCGTCATCGACTTCGCTCTCGCGATGGCCGCGGGGGTCTGGCTCTTCGACATGCCGATACGCGGGAGCCTGCCGCTCATCCTCGCCTCGACGCTGCTCTACCTGCTGACGACGCTCGGGACGGGTCTCTTCATCTCAGCGATCAGCCGGAGCCAGCAGCAGGCCTTCATGGCCGGCTTCGCGTTCATCCTCCCCTCGATGCTCCTGTCAGGCACGCTCACGCCTGTTCACAGCATGCCCGGGTGGATGCAGCGCGCGACGCTGCTCAACCCGAGCCGCTTCTACGTCGAGGCCTTGCGGCGGGCGCTGCTCGAGGGCGCGACCGTAGGCGACCTGTGGGGTCACCTGCTCGCCATGGCCCTCTTCGGCGTCGCGATCCTCTTCTTCGCGACGAGACGCTTCCGCAAGACCCTGGCGTAAGCGTCGACGCCACCGCCGCCCGTGCGCTCTACCCGCGCCGAAGCGCAGGCGATGGTCGGTGTTCGATGGCGGGGGAGCCTTGCTGTCGCGCCTCGCCGCGGTATGACGAGGCGCCGGGGTCACGGACGAACGGGGGAGTTCCAGGATGAAGAGAGTGGACGTGGCGGTGTTGGGCGGCGGGCTCGCGGGCAACCTGCTCGCGAGGCAGCTCCGGCGGCACGTGCCGGACGCCTCGGTGGCCATCGTCGAGCGCGCGACGGAGCGCGCCTACAAGGTCGGCGAGTCGACGGTCGAGATCGCGACGCAGTACCTCGTCCGGCGCCTCGGGCTGTCGACCTACGTCTACAAGGAGCACCTCCCGAAGAACGGGCTGCGCTTCTTCTTCGACCGTGAGGGGCGCGACGGTGAGCTCACGGAGCTGAGCGAGCTCGGCGTGCACGGCCTGCCGCCCTACCCGAGCTTTCAGCTCGATCGCGCCCGCCTCGAGGCGGACCTGCTCGCGATGAACCGCGAGGCCGGCGTCGACGTGTATCTGGGCGCGAGCGTGACCGACCTCGCGCTCGACGGCGCCGCGCGAGCGCACGAGATCACCCTGCAGGGTGGCGACGCGCCGCAGGCGCTCCGCGCCCGGTGGGTCGTCGACGCGAGCGGGCGGGCCGGTCTGCTCGCGAAGCGCCTCGACCTGCGCGTCCCCGAGACCGAGCACCGCGTGGGCGCGGCGTGGGGCCGGTACCACGGCCTGCGCGACATGGACGACCTCTCGACACCCGGCGCGTCCGAGTGGCGGGCGCGGGCACGCCACACGAGCCGCGTGCTGTCGACGAACCACTTCTGCTACCCCGGCTACTGGATCTGGCTCATCCCGCTCCGCGAGGGGCTGACCTCGGTCGGCGTCGTCGCGGAGGCGTCGCGCTGGGACCGTCGCCTCTCACGCCCGGCGCGCGCGGGGGACGACCCGCTCGCGACCTTTGTTCGCGCACATCGCGGGGTGGGCTCGCTGCTCGAAGGCGCCGAGCAGGTCGACCACGGCGCGTTCGGGCAGCTCTCGTTCCGCACCAAGACCTTCTTCAGTGGCGAGCGCTGGGGGCTGGTCGGCGACGCGGCGGCGTTCCCAGACCCGTTCTACAGCCCGGGCTCGGACTTCATCGCCATCGAGAACGACCTGCTCACGGACCTCATCGCGCGCGACCTCGCAGGCGAGGACGTGCAGGAGCGCGCGCAGACGTACGACGCGTTCATGCAGATGCGCTTCGACACGACCCTCGCGCTCTACCGCGGCCTCTACCCCACCTTCGGCAGCTACGAGCTGTTCAGCGCCAAGTGCTATTTCGACACCGCGCTCTACTACAACCTGCTCTTCGACGCCTACGCCGCGGACAAGCACCTCGACCTGCGCTGGCTGCGCGCCGAGCTGCGCCGCAGGGCGTCGTCGATCGCGACCCTCGAGGGGTACGCCGAGCGCTTCGCGGCCGCCGCCCGCGAGATGCACCGGCGCGGCACGTACTACCGCCGGAACCTCGGGCACTACGAGCTCGAGGGGCGTAAGGCGTTCGGCGTGATGCAAGCGGTCGGCGAGCCGCGATCGCGACGCGAGGTGAACGAGCGCTCGGCGGCGGTCTTCGCCCGGACGGACGCCATGGTGCGCGCCGCGCTCGACGACGACACGACCGGCGTGCCGAGCCTCGACGCCGGCGGCGGAGCCGACGCCTGGAGCCGCCTCGATGCGTGAGCGACCGGACGACCAACGGGTCGTCATCACGGGCATGGGGGCGTACACCCCTATCGGCAACTCGGTCGACGGCTCGCTCGCGGCGCTCGCGGCCGGCGAGCACGGCATCCGCTACATGCCCGAGTGGGACATGATCACGGACCTGCACTGCCGCGTCGGCGCGACGGTGGACGGCGTGGACCCGACGGCGCTGTTCACGCGCAAGCAGCGCCGCCCCATGGGCAAGGTCGCGGCGCTCGCCGTGCTGGCCGCGCAGCAGGCGGTCGCGCAGGCGGGCCTCGACGAGGCGACGCTCCGGTCGGGCCGCACCGGGGTCGCGTTCGGGTCCACTTCCGGCTCCGGCAGCGAGACCGAGGCGTTCAGCAAGCCGCTCGCGCTCAACCTCAACATGAAGGGGCTCGAGTCCAACGCTTACTTTCGGCTGATGACCCACACCTGCGCGGTCAACGTGGCGCACTTCTTCAAGGTGCAGGGGCGGGTCGAGTCGACGTGCACCGCCTGCACCAGCAGCTCACAGGCGATCGGCGCCGCGGTCGAGATCATCCGCGCGGGCGCGCAGGACGTGATGCTCGCCGGCGGCGCCGAAGAGATGCACTACACCACCGCCGTCACGTTCGACCTGCTCATGGCGACGTCCGCCCGGCACAACGCCGACCCGGCCGCGACGCCGCGACCCTTCGACCGCGCGCGCGACGGCCTCGTCATCGGCGAGGGCGCCGGTGCCGTCGTGCTCGAGTCCTACGGACACGCGACGAAGCGCGGCGCCGACATCCTCGGCGAGGTGCTCGGGTACGCGAGCAACTGCGACGGCGCCCACCTGACCGCGCCCAACGCTCACGGAATGCAGCGGGTGATGGAGCTGTCGCTCGGCGACGCGGGGCTCGCGGCGGCGGCGATCGAGTACGTCAACGCCCACGCGACGGGCACCGAGCTCGGCGACGTCGCGGAGAGCCAGGCGACCCACGCCATCTTCGGCGGCGACACGCCGGTCTCCTCGCTCAAGGGCTACGTCGGGCACACGCTCGGCGCCTGCGGCGCGATCGAGCTCGCGTGGACGCTCGGTGCGCTCCGCGAGGGCTGGCTCCCGCCATGCCGCAACCTCGAGGCCCCGGACCCGAAGTGCGCGCCGCTCGACTACGTCCGCGAGCGCCGCGAGACGGACGCCCGCGTCGCCATGACGAACAACTTCGCCTTCGGCGGCATCAACACGTCGATCATCGTGCGCGCGGCGTAACGCGCGCGAGCGTCGCGCGCGGCACGGCGGGGCGCTCAGAGCGTGCCGTAGTAGCGCGCGGCCTCGCGCGCGGCGCGGCGGATGCCCTCGCTCGTGTCGACGAGCGGCTCGTACCCGAGATCCGTGCGGGCCTTGGCGATCGAGAAGTAGTTGTCCTGGCAGCAGAGCGCGACTGAGCAGCGGGTCACCTGCGGCGGCGTGCCGAAGCGCTCGTAGGCGAGCTCACTCGCGCTCGCGAGCGCCATGGCGACGCGCCGCGGGACGCGGACGACGGGCGTCGCGAGCCCCATCGCGCGCGCTACGCCGATCGTCAGCGCGCCGGGGTTCACCGGCTGGTCGTCGGTGATGAAGTACGCCCTGCCCGCGACCGCCGACGCGTCGACAAGGCGGTCGGCCGCGCGGAGCTGCCCGTCGACCGCGTTGTCGATGTACGTGAAGTCGAGCCGGCTCGACCCGTTGCCGAAGATGACGATGGGTGCGCCCCGCTTTACGGCGCGGAGCATCGGCCCGACGATGAGCTTGCGCTCACCGGGGCCGTAGATGCCGCCAGGCCGGATCGCGCAGGTCAGCAGCGCGCCGCGGCCGTTGGCCTCGAGGACGAGGCGCTCGGCGGCGACCTTCGTGATGGAGTAGAGGTTCGGGCTCTCCGAGTAGGGTCCGGACTCGTCCGCGCCGACCGTCTCTTTGCCGTACGTGACGTGCGTCGAGCTGGTGTGGACGAGGCGCCGCACGCCGAGCGCGACCGCCGCGTCGAGGACCGTCTTGGTGCCCCCGACGTTGACGCTCTCGACGAGCTCGACGACCTCGCTCGGCGCCCGCTCGGCCGTCTCGATGAGCGCGGCCGTGTGGAAGACCGTGTCGGTCCCCTCCATCGCTCGGCGCACGTCCTCGCCGTCGCGGATGTCGCCCCTGCACCAACGCACCTCGGGCGGCAGGTCGCTCGGCGCGGGCTCGCGGTCGAGGACGTGGACGGTGCAGCCTCGCGCGACCAGCGCGCGCGTGAGCGCCTGGCCGAGGAAGCCGCCGCCGCCGGTGACGAGACACCTCGCGCCGACGAGCGCCCCGTTCGACTTCGCCTTGGCCAACCGCTCAGCTCTCCTCGTTGACCGCCGCGAAGGTCTCGACCGACGCGCTCGAGCGCGCCTTCGGAGCCGGCAGCGCGGCGTCCTCGGCGACGACGTCGAGCTTCTGGTACGCGCTCAGCCCGCTGCCGGCCGGCACGAGGCGACCCATGATGACGTTCTCCTTGAGACCGCGGAGCTCGTCCACTTTGCCGGCGATCGCCGCCTCGGTGAGGACCTTCGTGGTCTCCTGGAACGAAGAGGCGCTGATGAACGACTCGGTCGACAGCGAGGCCTTGGTGATGCCGAGCAGGAGCGGCTCGGCGACGGCCGGCTGACCGCCGCGACCGATGACCCGCTCGTTCTCGCGCTCGAACATGACCTTCTCGACCTGCTCGTCGGGCAGGAAGGTCGTGTCACCCGTCTCCTTGATGCGCACCCGGCGCAGCATCTGCCGGACGATCACCTCGATGTGCTTGTCGTTGATGCCGACACCCTGCAGCCGATAGACCTGCTGGATCTCGTCGACGAGCCAGGCCGCGAGCGCCTTCTCACCCTTGACCTTGAGGATGTCGTGCGGGTTCGCCGGGCCGTCCATCAAGGGCTCGCCCGCCCGGACGTGGTCGCCGTCCTTCACCGTGAGGTGCTTGCCCTTCGCGATGAGGTACTCCTTCGACTCCCCGATCTCCGGCTCGATGATGACCTTGCGCTTGCCCTTGGTGTCCTTGCCAAAGTGCACGTGGCCGTCGATCTCGCTGATGATGGCGTGGTCCTTCGGCTTGCGGGCCTCGAAGAGCTCGGCCACGCGCGGCAGCCCGCCCGTGATGTCCTTGGTCTTCGTGGTCTCACGCGGGATCTTCGCGATGATCTCACCCGCCTCGACCGCCTGGCCGTCCGCGGGCGTGATGTTCGCGCCGACCGGCAGGAAGTAGCGCGCGACGTTGTCGCCGACGCCGGTCGGGATCGTCTCGCCCGTCTCCGGGTCCTTGATGGAGATGCGCGGGCGCGCGCTCGGGTCCCGAGACTCGATGACGAGGCGCCGCGACAGGCCGGTGACGTCGTCGAGCTTCTCTTCCATGGTGACGCCCTCGACCACGTCGCCGTACTTCACCACGCCGTCGACCTCGGTGAGGATCGGGATGGCGTACGGGTCCCACTCGGCGAGCACGGTGCCGCGCTCGACGCGTTGGCCGTCCTTCACCTTGATGAAGGCGCCGTACGTGAGCGAGAAGCGCTCGCGCTCCCGCCCCGAGTCGTCGAGGATCTTGATGGCGCCGTGGCGGTTCATCACGACGACCGAGCCGTCCTTGCGGGTGATGAGCTTCGCGTTGTCGAAGCGCACCACACCGTCCGAGCGGTTCTCGAGCGAGCTCTGCTCGATCTTGCCGCGCGCAGCCGCACCGCCGATGTGGAACGTGCGCATCGTGAGCTGGGTGCCCGGCTCGCCGATGGACTGCGCGGCGATGACGCCGACCGCCTCGCCGATGTTGACGCGGTAGCCTCGCGCGAGGTCGCGCCCGTAGCACATGGCGCACACGCCGCGGCGCGTCTGGCAGGTGAGCACGGAGCGGATGAGCACCGTCTCGATGCCCGCGTTCTCGATCTTGTCGACCAGCTCCTCGTCGAGCTCGGTGCCCGCGGGCACGAGCACCTCGTCGGTGACCGGGTCGATGATGTCGTCGAGCGCGACGCGGCCGAGGATGCGCTCGCCGAGCGGCGTGACGACCTCGCCGCCCTCCTCGAGCTTCGAGACCTGGATGCCGTCGAGGGTGTCGCAGTCGTACTCCGTGATGACCGCGTCCTGCGCGACATCGACGAGACGCCGCGTGAGGTACCCGGAGTTCGCCGTCTTGAGCGCCGTGTCTGCGAGGCCCTTGCGCGCGCCGTGCGTCGAGATGAAGTACTGCAGCACGGTCAACCCCTCGCGGAAGTTGGCCGTGATCGGCGTCTCGATGATCTCGCCGGAGGGCTTGGCCATCAGGCCGCGCATGCCGGCGAGCTGGCGGATCTGCTGGTTCGAGCCTCGCGCGCCCGAGTCGGCCATCATGAAGATCGAGTTGAAGCTCGGCTGGCGGACGGTCTCGCCCGTGCGCGGGTCGGTGACCTCCTCGGTTCCGATCCCCTCCATCAGGTCGCGCGCGACCTGGTCCGACGCCTCCGCCCAGATGTCGACGACCTTGTTGTAGCGCTCACCGTCGGTGATGAGGCCGTCCTGGTACTGCTCGACCACCGTGGCGACGTCGTTCTGCGCGCGCTCGAGGACGGTCTTCTTCGACTCCGGGATGAGCATGTCGTCCATGCAGATGGACACGCCCGCGCGCGTCGCCATCTCGAAGCCCATGGTCCGCATGCGATCGGCGAGCAGGACGGTGTTCTTGTTGCGAGTCGCGCGGTAGCACTCGTCGATGAGGCCGCTGAGAGCCTTCTTGTCGAGCACCTTGTTGACGGCCGGGAACTCGAGCCCCTCCGGCAGCACGTCGCTCACGAGGACGCGGCCGACCGTCGTGTCGTAGAGCTCGCCCTCGAAGCGGTAGCGGATCTTCGAATGGAGCTCGACCTCCCCGACGTCGAGGGCCATGCGGACCTCCTCCGACGAGCTGTACACGCCCGTCAGGTGGCCCTCTTCGGCCTGTCCCTCGCGATACGAGCCCTTCGCGAAGGGCTTCTCGCGGGTCATGTAGTAGAGCCCGAGCACGATGTCCTGAGTCGGGTTGATGATCGGCTTGCCGTTCGCAGGCGACAGGATGTTGTTCGTGCTCATCATGAGCACGCGCGCCTCCATCTGCGCCTCGACAGACAGCGGCACGTGCACGGCCATCTGGTCGCCGTCGAAGTCCGCGTTGAACGCGGTGCAGACGAGCGGGTGCAGCCGCAGCGCCTTGCCCTCGATGAGGACCGGCTCGAACGCCTGGATGCCGAGGCGGTGGAGCGTCGGCGCGCGGTTGAGCATCACCGGGTGCTCGGTGATGACCTCGTCGAGGATATCCCAGACCTCGGGCTTCTCTTTTTCGACGAGCTTCTTCGCGCTCTTGATGGTGGTGACGTGGCCGCGCTCTTCGAGCTTGTTGTAGATGAAGGGCTTGAAGAGTTCGAGCGCCATCTTCTTCGGCAGGCCGCACTGGTGCAAGCGCAGGCTCGGCCCGACCGCGATGACGGAGCGCCCCGAGTAGTCGACGCGCTTGCCGAGCAGGTTCTGCCGGAAGCGCCCCTGCTTGCCCTTGAGCATGTCGGAGAGCGACTTGAGCGGGCGCTTGTTCGGCCCGGTGATCGTCTTGCCCCGGCGGCCGTTGTCGAAGAGCGCGTCGACCGCCTCCTGCAGCATGCGACGCTCGTTGCGCACGATGATCTCGGGCGCGTTGAGCTCGATGAGGCGCTTCAGGCGGTTGTTGCGGTTGATGACGCGGCGGTAGAGGTCGTTCAGGTCGCTGGTCGCGAAGCGGCCACCGTCGAGGGGCACGAGCGGCCTCAGGTCCGGCGGAAGCACGGGGATGACCGAGAGCATCATCCACTCGGGGCGGTTGCCGGAGTCGCGGAACGCCTCGACCACCTTCAGGCGCTTCGCGTACTTCTTACGCTTGGCTTCGCTGGTCGCCTCCTTGAGGTCCAGGCGGAGCTGCTCGGCGAGCGCGTGCACGTCGACCTCGCGGAGCATCTCGAGCACGGCCTCACCGCCCATGCCCGCCTCGAACGCGTCCTCACCGAAGTCGTCGAGCAGCTCGTGGTAGCGCTCCTCGCTCAGGATCTCGCCGCGCTCGAGCGGCGTCTCTCGCGGGTCGAGTACGACGTAGCTCTCGCAGTAGAGCACGCGCTCGAGGTCCTTCAGCGTGATGTCGAGCACCGCGCCGATGCGGCTAGGCAGGCTCTTCAGGAACCAGATGTGCGCGACGGGCGTCGCGAGCGTGATGTGGCCGAGGCGCTCGCGGCGCACCTTGCTCTGGATGACCTCGACGCCGCACTTCTCGCAGACGATGCCGCGGTGCTTCATGCGCTTGTACTTGCCGCAGTTGCACTCGTAGTCCTTCACCGGCCCGAAGATCTTCGCGCAGAAGAGCCCGTCCCGCTCCGGCTTGAACGTGCGGTAGTTGATGGTCTCCGGCTTTTTGACTTCGCCGTGGGACCACTCGCGGATCTTCTCGGGCGCGGCGAGGCCGATGCGAATCGCGGAGAACGAGAGCGGGTCTTTGGGCTTCTCGAAGAAGCTGAAGATGTCCTTCATGGTTACTCTTCCTCCGCGGCGAGCACGTCGTCGCTCCGGCGGCTGCCGGTCTCGATCAGCTCCACGTTCAGGCAGAGCGACTGCAGCTCTTTCATCAGCACGTTGAAGCTCTCTGGTAGGCCGGCGTCCAGCGTGTAGTCACCCTTGACGATCGCCTCGTACATCCGCGTGCGTCCCTGGACGTCGTCGGACTTGACGGTGAGGAACTCCTGCAGCGCGTAGGCCGCGCCGTAGGCCTCCATCGCCCAGACCTCCATCTCGCCGAGCCGCTGCCCGCCGAACTGCGCCTTGCCGCCGAGGGGCTGCTGCGTGACCAGCGAGTAGGGCCCGATGCTGCGCGCGTGGATCTTCTCGTCCACGAGGTGGTGCAGCTTGAGCATGTACATGACACCGACGGTGACATCCTCGTGGAACGCCTCGCCCGTACGGCCGTCGAAGAGAACGGTCTGGCCGTTGGTCTGGACCTCGCAGAGCTCGAGCAGTCGCTTGATCTCGCGCTCGTTCGCGCCGTCGAACACCGGCGTCGCGAGGTGCACGCCGCCCTCCCACTGCTTGGCGAGCGGCACGAGCTCTTTGTCCGAGATCCGGTCGACGAGCGAGCGCACGGGCCCGCGATCGAAGACGGTCAGCAGGTGGGCGCGCAGCTCCTTGGCCGCCCGCTGCTCGGCGACCATGTGCTCGAGCTGCTCACCGAGCAGGTGTCCGGCCCAGCCGAGGTGGATCTCGAGGATCTGGCCGACGTTCATGCGGCTCGGCACGCCGAGCGGGTTGAGCACGATGTCGACCGGGCGCCCGTCCGGCAGGTAGGGGAGGTCCTCTTCGGGGAGGATGCGGCTGACGACGCCCTTGTTGCCGTGGCGGCCGGCCATCTTGTCGCCGACCTGCAGCTTGCGCTTGATGGCGATGTAGACCTTCACCATCTTGATGACGCCGGGCGGCAGCTCGTCTCCCTTGCCGAGCTTGTCGATCTTCTCTTGGAAGAGCGTCTCGACCGCCGCGGTCTGCTCGTCGAGCTGCGAGACGATCGCGTCGATCTTGTCCTTGTGGTTGGCGACCTCGATGTGGCCCCAGTACTTGCGGGCGATCGGGTCGAGCCCGGCGGCGTCGATCTTGGCGCCGCTGCTCAGCAGCGTCTTGCCGCGGTCGTCGATCAGCTTGGCGGTCGTCGTGTTGCCGAGCAGGTGCTTGTAGATGCGCGCGTAGGCCGAGTCGCGGATGATCTTGATCTCGTCGGCCATATCCTTTTCGAGCTTGGCGCGCTCGGCGTCCTCGATCTGGCGGGCCCGCTCGTCCTTGTCCGTGCCCTTGCGCGCGAACACGCGGGCGTCGATGACCACGCCGCCGACGCCGGGCGGGACCCGGAGCGAGGTGTCGCGGACGTCGCCGGCTTTCTCGCCGAAGATGGCCCGCAGGAGCTTCTCCTCCGGGGAGAGCTGCGTCTCGCCCTTCGGCGTGATCTTGCCGACGAGGATGTCGCCCGAGTTGACCTCGGCGCCGATGCGCACGATGCCCGAGTCGTCGAGGTCCTTGAGCGCCTCCTCGCCGACGTTCGGGATGTCGCGGGTGATCTCTTCCTTGCCGAGCTTGGTGTCGCGCGCGACGCAGTCGAACTCCTCGATGTGCACCGAGGTGTAGACGTCGTCCTTCGCGATGCGCTCGGACATGAGGATCGAGTCCTCGAAGTTGTACCCGCCCCAGGACATGAACGCGCAGATGACGTTCTGGCCGAGCGCGAGCTCGCCCCGATCGCAGCTAGGCCCGTCGGCGATGACGTCGCCCGCCACGACCCGATCGCCCGCTCGGACGATCGGCTTTTGGTTGTAGGCGGTGCTCGAGTTCGAGCGCTGGAACTTGTTGAGGCGGTAGATGTCGGGAAAGGCGCCGGCCTCACCCTCCGCCTTGACGACGATGCGGGTCGCGTCGACCAGCTCGACGTAGCCGTCCCGCTTGGCCACGACGCACACGCCGGAGTCGCGGGCGACACGGTCCTCGAGACCTGTGCCGACGATGGGCGCCGCGCTCCGCAGCGTCGGCACGGCCTGCCGCTGCATGTTCGCGCCCATCAGCGCGCGGTTCGCGTCGTCGTGCTCGAGGAAGGGCACGAGCGAGGCTGCGACCGACACGAGCTGATTCGGCGACACGTCCATGAGCTGCACCGTGTCGGGCGGCACCATGACGAACTCGCCGTTGTACCGGGAGCTGACGAGCGGGCCGAGGAGCTGCTTGGTCTCCGGGTCGATCTTGGCGTTCGCCTGCGCGATGTGGTGCCCCTCTTCTTCGAGCGCGCTGTACCACCGCACGTCGTCGTTGTGGACGGTGCCGTCGACGACCTGCCGGTACGGGGTCTCGACGAAGCCGTAGTCGTTGACGCGCGCGTAGGTCGACAGCGACGCGATGAGGCCGATGTTCGGACCCTCAGGCGTCTCGATCGGGCAGATGCGGCCGTAGTGCGTGGTGTGGACGTCGCGCACCTCGTAGCCGGCGCGATCGCGCGTGAGACCGCCCGGCCCGAGCGCCGAGACGCGGCGCTTGTGCGTCACCTCGCTGAGCGGGTTGGTCTGGTCCATGAACTGCGAGAGCTGGCTCGAGCCGAAGTACTCCTTGACGACGGCGCTGACCGGCTTCGCGTTGATCAGGTCGTGCGGCATGAGCGTCTCGATCTCTTGAGACATGCTCATGCGCTCTTTGATGGCGCGCTCCATGCGGACCAGCCCGATGCGGTACTGGTTCTCCATCAGCTCGCCGACGGCGCGGACCCGGCGGTTGCCGAGGTGATCGATGTCGTCGACGTTGCCGTGGCCGTTCTTCAGCGCGATGAGGTGCTTGACCGTTTCGAGGATGTCGCGGTCCGTCAAGACCGTGTGGTCGAGGTCGGGCTTGTCCTCTTGTCCGCGATAGAACTTGTAGTTCAGCTTGAGCCGGCCGACCTGGCTGAGGTCGTAGCGGTCCGGGTTGAAGAACAGGTTGTGGAAGAGCGTGCGGGCCGTGTCGAGCGTCTGAGGGTCGCCCGGGCGCAGGCGGCGATAGATCTCGAGGATCGCTTCGTCGCGGCTCTGGATCTTGTCGGCGAGCAGCGTGTCGCGCAGGAACGAGCCGACGTTGAGGCCGTCGATGAAGAGCACGCGGACCTGCTTGACCTTGGCCTCGCGGAGCGCCTCGAGCTTGGACTCGCTGATCTCCTCGTTGACGCCAAGGAGGATCTCGCCCGTCTCCTCGTCGATGACGTCCTCGGCGCTCACCTTGCCGATGACGTCGGGGATGTCGATGGGCAGCTTCTCGAGGCCGGCCTCGTGGAGCTTGCGGATGGCGCTCCGGGTGAACTTGCGGTTCTTCCGGACGAGCACCTCGCCGTCGACCTTGATGTCACGCGTCGCGCGCTGACCGGGCAGAAGGTCGTACTCGATCGACTTCGCGAATTGCCCACGCGGCTCGAACGAGATGGTCTCGGTGTCGTAGTAGTAGTCGAGGAGCTGGCGCGTGGTGTAGCCGAGCGCCTTGAGCAGGACCGTCGCGTGCAGCTTCCGCCGGCGGTCGATCCGGACGTAGAGGAGGTCCTTCGGGTCGAACTCGAAGTCGAGCCACGAGCCGCGGTAGGGGATCACCCGCGCCTGGTACAGGAGCTTGCCGGACGAGTGCGTCTTGCCCTTGTCGTGGTCGAAGAACACGCCCGGGCTCCGGTGGAGCTGGCTGACGATGACGCGCTCGGTGCCGTTGATGATGAACGTGCCGTTCTCGGTCATCAGCGGGATCTCACCGAAGTAGACCTCCTGCTCCTTGATGTCCCGGACGGCCTTCTCGTCACTCGACGTGTCGTAGATGATGAGCTGGATCGTGACCTTGATGGGCGCCGCGTAGGTCATGCCGCGCTGGCGGCACTCGTCGACGTCGTACTTCGGCCGCTCGAGCGTGTACTGCCCGAACATCAGCTCGCTCGTGCCGTTGAAGTCCCGGATCGGGAACACACTCTTGAAGACGCCCTGCAGACCGATGTCGGTCCTCTCCTCCGTGGGCACGTTCGCCTGGAGGAACTTCTCGTAGGACTTCTTTTGGATGTCGATCAGGTTCGGGATCTGGAGGAATCGCTCGATTCGCCCGAAGCTGTGACGCACCCGGAAGTTGGTCTGAATAGTCGCCGCCATCACCGAGACTCCTGCGTCGTTCCGCTGAAACACTCTTGCCTGGGCCCGCCGTCGGGCTGCGCACGCACGCTGCCTCGTCGCGGGCTGCTCACGCGCCGCACCGAGGCCGCAATTGACGTACGCGGCACACCCCGTGATCGTCGCCGCCCCGCGACCATCCAAGGGGTGCACCGATGTCCTGTCGCCTGTTCTGAGGCCAACGAGGCCAAAGCGCCAGGCCACGAGCGCGCCGATCCCCTCCGCCGCGGGCTCTCACCCGCGACGACCCCACGCTGCAGCGCAGCACGGCGGCTCGAGGACCGGCGCGTTCGCATCGCCGCTACTTGAGGGCGACCTTCGCGCCAGCCTCCTCGAGCTTCTTCTTGATCTCTTCGGCCTCTTGCTTCGAGATGCCTTCCTTCACGACCTTCGGAGCCGCCTCGACGAGGTTCTTGGCGTCGGCGAGCCCGAGCGACGTGATCTCGCGGATCGCCTTGATCACGTTGATCTTCTTCGCGCCGACGTCGACCAGCTCGACGTCGAACTCCGTCTGCTCCTCGGCCGCGGCCGCAGCCGGCCCGGCGCCCGGCGCGCCCGCCACTGCGACGGCCGCCGGCGCGGCCGACACGCCCCACTTGTCCTCGAGCGCCTTCACCAGGGTCGCCACGTCCATCACGGTCCAGGACGAAAGCTCCTCGACCATCTGCTCCACGTTCATGTTCGCCATCTGTCTTCTCCGCTGCCCGTGCTTCGCACGGAAAAAAGGTTCGTTGGTTGGTTTGCGTTGGTTTCGGTAGTGAAAAGGAGCGGCGGCCGCTCAAGCGCCGCCTTCTTGCTTGCGCCGGAAGGCGTCGAGCACCAGGGCGGTGTTCTGCGCCGGCGCGTTGAGCTGCATGACCAGCTTCTGCATCGGCGCCATGAGCTGGCCGAGGAGCGAAGCGCGGAGCTCGTCCTTGCCCGGCAGCGACGCCAGCTCGGTCTCGACTCGCTTCGCCTCGAGCAGCTCGTTGCCGACGAGCGCGCACTTGACGATGAGCTTTTCCGGTTGGCCCTTCGGGGCGAGCTTCTCGGCGCGCTCCTTGCGGAACTCGCGGAGCACCTTGGCCGGCGCCGAGGGATCCTCGTAGCTCCACGCGATGGCGGTCGGGCCCTTGAGGTGCGCGGTGAACGCCTCGTCATCGCCGAGGTGGCTGTCCGCGAGCGCCTTCCGGACGAGGTTGTTCTTCACGACCTTGCACTCGACGCCGACCTCACGGAAACGGGCGCGGAGGCTGGTCACGGTCTCGACGTCGAGGCCGCGGAAGTCCACGAGGACGGCGGACACCATCTTGGTGAACCGGTCCCGGACCTGCTCGACCTGCGCCTGCTTTGCGCTGGGGGTCATCGGCATGTCAGGCCTCCACCTCGACCGAGGTCGGGTCGATGCGGACGCCGGGCCCCATGGTCGAGCTCAGTGTCACGCTGCGCACGTACGTGCCCTTCGCGGACGAGGGCTTCGCCTTCATCAGGGCGCCCAAGATCGCGAGCACGTTGGCCGCGAGGTGCGCCTCGTCGAACGAGCGCTTGCCGACCGGCGCGTGAACGATGCCCGCGCGCTCGACGCGAAACTCGACCTTGCCGGCCTTGGCGTCGCGCACCGCCTTCGAGACATCGAAGGTCACGGTGCCGACCTTCGGGTTTGGCATGAGGCCGCGCGGCCCGAGCACGCGCCCGAGGCGACCGACCTGGCCCATCATGTCGGGGGTCGCGACCACCGTGTCGAACTCGAGCCAGCCCTCGGTGATCTTCGCGACGAGCTCGTCGCCTCCGACGTAGTCCGCGCCCGCCTCTTCAGCCTCGGCGACCTTCTCGCCCTTGGCGAATACGAGCACGCGGTTGACCTTGCCGGTGCCGTGCGGCAGGACCACCGCGCCGCGCACCATCTGGTCGGCGTGCTTCGGGTTCACGCCCAGCCGTACCGCCAGATCGACGCTCTCGTCGAAGCGCGCGAAGGACAGCTCCTTCACGCGCCGGCAGGCTTCGGCCAGCGTGTACCGTTCGCCGCGATTGGCGGCTTCGATCGCCGCTGCTCGCCGTCTTCCGGTTTTCATGTAGCCTCCATGCGACGGGCCCTCCGGACCATCCGGGAGCCGTCTCCCACCCGATACCCGGGGTGGTTGCGGGGATCGCGCGGCCGGAGCCGAGCGGAAGCGAGAGGAGTCAGGCGATGACGTCGACGCCCATCGACCGCGCCGTGCCCTCGACGCTCTTCATGCAGGTCTCGATCGACGCAGCGTTGGTGTCCTGGATCTTGATCTCCGCGATCTCGCGGACCTGTTTCATGGTCAAGCGACCGACCTTCTCTTTGTTCGGCCGGCCCGAGCCCGACTCGATGCCCAGGGCCTTCTTGATGAGCACCGGGACCGGCGGCGTCTTCATGATGAAGCTGAACGACCGGTCCGCGTAGACGGTGATCACGACCGGGATGATCATCCCGGCCTGCTGCTGCGTCTTGGAGTTGAACTCCTTGCAGAAGCCCATGATGTTGACGCCGTGCTGGCCGAGCGCGGGGCCCACCGGCGGCGAAGGGTTCGCCTTGCCCGCGGGGAGCTGGAGCTTGATCTCGCCGATGACCTTCTTCATGACCGTAACCTTCGAATCACAGGGCCGATGCCGCGGCGCTCAATGCGGAGCGCGGGCCGCTACGCCGTCTTTTCGACTTCGCTGTACTGGAGCTCGACGGGGGTCGCCCGCCCGAAAATAGACACGAGGACGCGGACCTTTTGCTTGTCGGCGTTGACCTCTTCGATCGTGCCGGTGAAGTTCGCGAAGGGGCCGTCGGTCACGCGGACGTGGTCGCCCTTCTCGAAGAGGACGCGGGGCTTCGGCTTCGCCGCGCCCTCGGCGACCTGCTGCGCGATGGCGCTGATCTCGCGCTCGGGTACGGGGCTCGGCTTCGAGCCACCGACGAAGCCGCTGACCTTCGGGGTGTTCTTGATGAGCAGCCAGCTATCGTCGTTGAGGTCCATCTGCACGAAGACGTAGCCCGGGTAGAAGTTCCGCGTGCCGACGCGCTTCTTGCCGGCGCGGGTCTCCTGCACGTTCTCCTTCGGGATGAGGATCTCTCCGAAGAGTGACTCGAGCCCCTCTTGCTTGATGCGCTCCTCGAGGGCGAGCTTCACCTTGTTCTCGTACCCGGAGTAGGCCTGCACCACGTACCACTTCATCTCACCCATGGCGTCCCCCACCCTCAGCTACCGTAGATGAGGTCGGTGATGTGGACCCACACGGAGTCGAAGATGCCGATCAGAACGGCGGAGATGATCGAGACGACCACGACGACGATCGTTTGGTTCCAGGTCTCTTTCCGCGTCGGCCAGCTCACCTTGGACAGCTCGACGGCGGCTTCGCTCACGAAGCCGTAGACGGTGCTGTTGCGGTACAGGATGATGCCGAGCACGACCGCGATGAGAGCCGCGCAGCCGGTCGCGACGTTTAGGTTCGGGTCGGCGAAGATGTTCCACACCGCCGAGATCAGGTGATCGAAGAACCAGAACGCCGTGAGCGCCAGGACGATGAACGTGAACTGCACCCAACGCGCCGTGCCGAGCGAGGCCGCGCCGTAATCGGAGGCTACGTTGTGCTCTTCTACCGTCGTCGCCATGGCGTGTCGTCCGGGGCTTGTGGGTGATGGGGCAGGCCAGGAGGGATTCGAACCCACAACCATCGGATTTGGAATCCGGCGCTCTACCGTTGGAGCTACTGGCCTAAGAAAATGCTCAGCGCGACTCGCTGTGGAGCGTGTGACGATTGCAGGTGGGACAGAACTTCTTCAGCGTGAGGCGCTCTCGTGTATCTGGCCGGCGGGCCTTGGTAGTGTGGTAGTTGCGGCTCCCGCACTCTTCGCATGCCAGCGCCACTCGAACCCGCTCAGTCAAAACCGGCCCCTGAGGCGGGTCTGCCGCCCGCCCGCTCGGGGCCGTGGCGGCGAGACCACTGATCAAAATGGTAGTACCTTCCGCCGGAGCGGCTACTCGAGGATGTTGGTGATGACGCCGGCGCCGACGGTGCGGCCGCCCTCGCGGATGGCGAAGCGCTGCTGCGCCTCCATGGCGACGGGGGTGATCAGCTCGACGGTCATCGTGACGTTGTCGCCGG
>JAGQJE010000235.1 GCA_020430775.1 Myxococcales bacterium | reverse complement strand
CGCGGCGGCGTCACGCGGGGCCCGCGCGCCGGCCGCCGGTAGCGCCGGTCACTGGTCGGGCACGGCGCCCGCGTCTGCCGGCGCGCGCTCGACGATGACGAGCTGCACGCGACGGTTGCGCGCGCGCATCGCCGGCGTGAGGTTCGGGACGAGCGGCCGGTCCGGCCCGTAGCCCTTCGCGACGAGGCGCGAGGGATCGATTCCCGCGCTCACGAGGAAGCTCCTCACGGCCTCCGCCCGCGACTCGGAGAGGCGGAGGTTCGCGGTGCGCGAGCCTTTGCTGTCGGTGTGGCCCTGGATCTCGACCCGGAGGATCTCCGGGTGGCGCAGCAGCACGTCCACGACCTCGGCGAGGATGGGCTGGCTGCTCGCGTCGATCGTGGCCTTGCCGGTCGCGAAGTGCACCTGGCGCCGCAGCACGATGCGGTGGGCCTCGAGGCGGACGAGCGCGTGCTTCGGGCGCGGCGCGAGGTGCAGGACAGGCCGCGCGAGGGCGCGCTCGGTCACATCGACCGAGGTCGTCTGCGCGAGGAAGCCGTCCGCCTCGACGACGAGCGTGTACGGACCCGGAGCGAGCGCGTCGGCGGAGAACTCGCCGGCCGCGTCCGTGACGAGGGAGACGGGCTCGGGGCTCGGCGCGGCAGCGGCAGCGGCAGCGGTCGGCGCCTTCGTGACGGGCGGCGTCAGCGTCACGCGGGCGCCGGCGATCGGGCGGTCGTCGGCGCCGAGGACGCGGCCTCGCACCGCGCCCGTCCGTTGGGGCATCTGCACGGCGCAGCGGACCGTGAGGTCGGGCCCGCCGAGCGTGCCGGGCGGCGGGACCACGCCCGCGCAGCGGCTGAGCGCAGCGGGCGGCGGCTCGCGTCCGGGGAGCGAGACCTCGATGGAGACGTGGGTCCCCGGCGGGAAGGGGTAGCCGCGCACGTGGCCGTGCTCGTCGGCGACCAGCGCGTTCCGCTCGACGCCTTCGAAGGCGACCACCGCGCCCGGCACAGGCTCGCCGGAGGTTGCGTCTACGACGTCGACGTCGACGCGGCCGCGCCGCGGGGGCGGCGGGGCCGGCGGGCTCGCGACGGGGGGCGCCGGGGCGCGCGCGTCATACGCGTACGAGAGGCCGCCGTAGATCATGTACGGCGGGTTCGGGGCCAGCTCTTGGACGAGGTCCGCGTGGCGGCTGCCGGTCAAGCCGATCTCGCCCGCGACCGTCAGGGCGAGCCCCCGGACGCCGGGAAAGACGCGCACGCCGGCGAGGACCGACATCGGGAACGCGCGCGGGCCGCGGCGGCTCAGGCACCCCTGCTCACCGGGCGCCGGGCTGCTCGAGCCGGACGCCTGCGGGACGAAGGGACACCGGTAGCCCTGGCGGTTGACCGGAACGGCCCAGGTCCACTCGAGCAGGGGATGCAGGTAGAAGCCCGCGACGACGTGCAGGGGCGCCTCGAGCCCGAGGCCGAGGTCGACCCGGTCGGTGCGGTTGATGTCGAGACCGAAGCGCTCGAAGTCGGTCAAGAGCTGCCGGGTCTCGACCGAAGCCGGGCGGGGCATGGCGAGGCTCTGGTAGCGGCGCGCCTCGATGCCGCGCGTGAGCTCGTGGGAGTTGTCGAAGACGTAGCGCGCGTTCAACCGTACGAGCAGGGGCAGGGGTGAGGGCAGCCCGCGCAGGTCGGCGGTGCCGTCGACGCGGACCGCAAACGACACCGCCTTCGCCTTGGCGCCGAGGCGACCCACCGCGCTCTTGACCCAGAGCGCCCCGTCGCCGCCGAGGGCGAGCCACGGCGTGAGCGCGAAGAAGGTCTTCAGGCCGACGCGCGCATCGCCGAGGGTCTGCAACACGTAGGGTGGCGCCTTGCCGTCCGAGCTCGAGGCAGCCCGCAGGGAGCCGAACACCTCGAGGTGGTCGTAGGCGGTCCAGCTCAGCGAGAGCACCCCGCCGAAGTGACGCAGGCGCGCGCCTTCGTCGATGAACCCCTTCCAGATGAACAGGTCGGACATCAGACCGACCCGGAAGCTCCCGACCGGCCCGGACGCGGCGTCGACGAGGCGCACGCCGCCGGTCGGTCCGTACTGCGAGGGGTGGGCTCGGAGCAGGCGCGCGCGGTCGCCGCCCGCCGAGGCTGCGGCGCTCGAGGCAGGCGAGGGCGTGGGCGTGGGCGTGGCGGCGGGAACGGCGGGGGCGACCGTTGCGGGCGCGGGCGCGGGCGCGGCCGGCG
>JAGQJE010000234.1 GCA_020430775.1 Myxococcales bacterium | reverse complement strand
TGAACGGTCGGCGCGCGGGCGCTACCGCCTCGAACGATGATCGAGCACGCGCGGACGCTCGGGCTGGTGGGGATGGGCGGCGGCCTGCTCGTGCAGTGGCTGGCGTCGTGGGCGGGCGGTGAGGCCACGACGGCGGGCGTCGTCCTCGGCCTCGTCGCCGCCACCCTGCTCATCTGCGGCTGCGGCCTGTACGCAAAGGCGAAGGGCTACCCCGCCTGGTTCGGGATCGCGGGCCTGCTGAGCGCCGGCGCGGTCGCGGTGGCGCTGCTGGTCCCGGACCGCACCGCGTTCGCACGCCCAGCGCGCATGCAGCCGCCGCCCGACGGCGCGTGATCGCGCGCGGCGCGGCGGCTCACCACGCCACCGGATCCCGCGCGGACCGTGACGTCACTCGCACCCGAGCCGATACGTCCGCACCGACACGCTGTCGCCCACCGAGAGCAGCACATGGCCGCCCGCGGCAGCAACCCACGTCGTGTAGTGCAGGCCTGCTGGCTCGAATCCCGGGCTCGGTGACAGCGATGCGCCGGTAGGCAAAAGGCTCCCATGGTCATCGACCGCCAGGATCTCGACCACCGTGGCGACCCCCTCGGTCAGCCGAAGGTACGGCACGAGCCACCGACCGCCGACGCGCACCGGCGTAATCTGGCCGGCCAGGAAGCCCACCGGCCAGACGCCGGACCCCAGGGTGAAGACGTCGCCGTGCGGGGAGGCCGAGTTCGTCTCGACGAAGAGGCCCCAAATAGCGCCCTGGTACGTCCCCCACACGAGGAGGGCGCCGCCGTGGCCGTCGCTTCCGATGCCCACCTGGTCTGCGCTGCTCGCCAACCACCGCGACCGCCCAATGGGTGCGCCCTCCGACGACACAGGCCGCACGTACAGTCCGGCGTCCGGTCCACCCGCGAGCGAGTAGGTGAGCAGGGCCGGATCGCCGGGGCGATCCGAGGAGAGCAGCTCCATTGCGACGAGGACTCGATTGCTTTCGGGGGCCGCGGGGTCCGTCACCCGCTGCGGTTCCGTGAGCCCGCTAGCATCGAGAGAGAACGGCGCGGACGCAGTGAAGGCGGCGTGGTCCGTCGCGTAGGCGAGGATCAGCCGTCCGTTGGCCACAGCGGCCCGGGCGTAGAGCGCCTCGGACGGCAGCGAGTAGGTAACCGGACCGACGTAATCAGTCGGATCGTCGACGGATATCCGCAGTACACGCATCGCATCGGCGCGTGGCCAGACGACGAACGCGTACCCGGCCGCGCGATCGACAGTGACGTCACCCCAACGCAGTTCGTCCGCTGGGTCCGGGACCCACGCGTTCGAAGCGCCCTCGGTCGCGACGCCCCCGGGCCCGACCGTGACAACGCGTGCTTCGATTGACCCGCCAGCATCCAATCGGCTCTGCAGGCCCAGGAAGCGCGGCTCATCGGCGCCCCCCGTCGCGAGCCAGCGCATTTGCGGGGACTCGTCACCGACCGTGTCGACGTAGCGCGCAGCGGTCACGGACTCGTCGACCAGGCCGTCGCAGTCGTCGTCGACGTAATTGCACACCTCTTCCGGCATGACGCAGGCTGCGCCGACCGGCACCCGGCACGTGTCGGTGCATGCGCCCACGCCCGTCGAGCCACAGGTCGTCGCACACGCGACGGTCTCACCGACGACGCACTCGAACCCCTCGTCGACGGCCCCGTCGCAGTCGTCGTCGACGCCGTTGCAGACCTCGGTCTGACCGGGGTGCCGCGCCGCGTCGCCGTCGTCGCAGTCACCGGCAACCACTGCGTACCCCGTCGGACCGTCGCAAGCCTCGACTGTGACGCGGTCGTCGCCCGCGCCGTCCTGATCGTAGTCGAGGTACCAGACGCTCACCACGCACTGAGGCCCGGCGTCAGGGACGCCGCCGTCGACGCCGCCGGTCGTCTCCGCGCCGGTCTGTACGTCGGCGCGGACGCACATGCTCCCGGAGCGCACCAGGCCGTCGGGGCAACCCGGCTCTGTGCAGCCTCCCACGGAAACCGCGAGGACCACGGCGAGGGGATAGAGCCCGTACCAGCGCCGCGACCGGCGCGCCTCGATGGCCACTGAGGTGTGTTCGTTCATCGTCCTGCCAGCGCTCTGATGAGCCACGTCGCGGCGGTTGGTTGTTTCGAGACAGCCATAGGCCACGCCCTACAACGCGCCTCGAAGCCACACAGCGGCCTGGTCGTGGGTCACGTCGAGGCCCAACTCGACGCCGTGTGAGGAACCGACCGCCTGGCGGATCCACGCGGCGATCGGGAAGTAGAGCAGCGGGGCGGCGCTCGAGAGGAGGAGCGCGCCGCGGTCGAAGCGTTCGGCGGGGCCGACGCACCTGCCGGTGACGGGCCCATGGCAGCGCCCCCCGGCCACGAGCTCGCCGACGCCCCACGCGGCGAGGCCCGCGCCGACGACGCCCGCCGCCGCGACCGTCCAGCGAGTCGCTCGCGACGGACGCGACGCATCCCGGAGCGCCCCGTCGAGCAGGCTGGCGCCGAGCGCGGAGACCGGCGCCGCGGCGCCGGCGAGCGAGAGCATCGCCGGGCGCGGCGCGAGCCACGCGGCCTGGTGGTCGAGGAAGCCGGGCTCGCTGCCGGTGAGGTCGTGTCGGAACACACGCCCGGCCCGGCGACGGCGCGCGTACAGGACCCAGGAGGCTGCCGTACCCGCGAGCCCGGCGCCGAGGGTGCTGGCTCCAGCCCACGCCTTCGGGTGGCTCGGGCCGTCCCAGCGACTCGCGGCATGGTGGCCGCGCGCGGCCGCGCCGGCGCCGTCGCAGCCTGCCCCACCAGCGTCGCACCGCAGATCGATGGACTCGCCGCGGGAGAGCGCCGAGAACGCGCGCGTCACCGTCGCGGCGTCCCATGAGTCCGGGGACCCGAGCCACGCCGAGGCCAGCACCTCGGGCCGATCGCCGTCGACCCGCTCGACGCGCGTCCCCTGATCGGTCGCCTCGACGAGGAGCGCCGACTGCGCCCCGACGGCGCGCGCGACGAACGCGGCGTCCTCGGCGCGCAGCGCGGCCCCGGCGGGAGCGCTCGCGTAGCGCAGCGAGAGGCCACCGTCTACGGCGACCGCTCGCCCCGCGGAGCCACCGACGGAGAGGGTCGACGCGCCGCCGGTGACCTCTGCGAGCAACACGCGCCCGGGCTGACCCGGCGCGCACTCGACCTGCACGGCGTAGGTGGCGGGGAGCAGGTCGGCGACGGGTGCCGGGGTGGTCCCGAGCGCGACGCCGTTCACTCGGACGACGCAGCCGACGCGCGCCGCGGTGACGCGCAGCGAGCCACGCGACGCCCCGTCGCTCGATTCGTCGACCTCCGCCAGCAGCGACAGGACCTCCGGGGTGTGGAACCCCGCGGTGGGCGCCCCTCGAGGCACGCGCACGCGGCAGCCGCGCACCTGAGCGAGCCCGCGCGCGCGGTCTCCTCGCTCGACGTACGCGCGGGCCGACCAGAGGCAGGCGTCGAGCACCTCCGTCGCGAGCCCTCGGTCGCGGTTCATGGCGACCCCTGCGCGTGCAGGTAGCTCGGCGGCGGCGTCGAACACGCGGAGCGCCGCTCGGTACGCTCCGCGCGCCACGTAGCGGAGCCCCCGGCGCACCTGCGCGCGCCAGGCGTCGAGCTCTTCGCGGGACGGCGCGCGTGGAGGGAGGGGAGCCGCCCGATCGAGGCGCGCCTCGGACGCGGCGCTCGAGACGAGCCGGCCCGGGGGGACCTCGTCCGACAGACGCGACACCGCGAGCCGCGCGCTCGCGTCATCCCCCCCGGTGTTCGATGACGCGTATCGTAAGATTACCCACTGTTCGTCGACAGGAGGCTGGTCGGAGCTCGGAGCGCTTCCGAGAGGCTCCGCGCCGAACGCAAGCTCGTTTCCTACGGAAGAGAGCGCCGGAGCCTGCGCGGACACCGCGCCGCACAGGGCCCACGTGGCGATCCACAGTGTGCAGAGCGTCTGGCCGGCGCGCCTCATGGCCGGCAACGCTAGGGGCCACAATTGCAGGAGGCAACCGGCCGAGACGCCAGACGGATGCGATCCGAGACACAGGTGTTGTCCGCGCGACGCGTGCATACGAGCTTCCCGCTCATCGCTCAGTCGTGATCACCGTTGCGTAAAAAGAATCGCTTTCGACAGCCTTTTCATTCGCGATGTAATGCGTCGTACATCACATCCCAATTTAGGGAGATACCTCAATGTGACTACACCGACGCCATCGCCACGTTCCGAAAATATTCTGGTGAAATGTGGCCCACGCTACGTCTGCCGGAGGCAGCCGTCAGAGTGCGCTCCGGTCCTCGGCCGGTGCGGCGATCGACAGCGGGGTAGCGGAACGCGCCGCCTGGGGGCTGAGCGCTCGTGGTAGAGCTTCCGACATGCGACGGTTCACGCTCTGTGCGGCGCTCCTGTGCGCCCTCGTCTCCGGTGGGTGCCAGCGGTCGGACGCGGCACACGGCGCACCCGAGTCCCGCCCCGCGTTGCCGACCTTCGATCGCACCTGCGCGGGGCTATGCGCTCAGCTCCAGTATTGCGCGGCCCACGGCGGACCGGCGGCCCCACCCGCCCCGACGGACTGCGCCGCCGCGTGCGCCTCGGGCGGCGCGCTCGACGGACAGCTCGCGGCCATGCGCTGCCTCGGGAAATGGTGCGAGTACTTCGCGCCCTGCGTGTCGAAGGCGCGGGCGGAGGGCTCCGGTGCGCAGCGCCCGGCGGGCTACCCCGAGGGCTTCCCGCTCCTGCCCGGGGGCGAACCGATCGAGGGCTCGTCGGTGACCGGCCCATCGTCCACCGTCATGATCGGCTACAACCTCGACGGCGCCGTGCTCGCCGCGCAGCTCGAGGCGGCCGCCAAGGCCGCCGGCTGGAAGGTGGAGTCCGACAGCGCCCTCGGCGAAGGGAAGCGGCGCACCGTGTTCACGAAGGGCGACGCGACCGTGCGCTCGCTCGTCGTCGACACCGGCCGCCTGACGACCCTGCACGTGCTGCACGTCGGGCGATGACCTGGCACGCCAGCTATCTTGGTTCGACGCCGCGGCGGCGACGTCTGTAGACGAGCACGGCGCCGAGCACGAGCACCGCCAGCGCCGCGGGGAGCCGTGGTTGCGCGCCCGTCGACCCCACGCGGCCCGACGCGAGCGTGCAGCCGCCGCCGGCTCCGCCCTTCACGCACATCGTCGCGGGCGCGCTCGCCCCCGCGCTGACGTCGGGGGTGGCCCGGACGCAGCGCTCGTCGCTGGCGCAGCCGAGCGCGAAGCCGGCCGCCCTGTCGCAGTCGAGGTCCCAGGCGCCGCAGCCGCACTCACAAGCGCCACCCGAGGCGTACCCTGCCGGATCGCAAGTCCAGGTGGCGGGCACCCCGGGGCAGTCCTGAGGGCACGTGCTCGGCTCACCGGTAGCGCAGCGGCTATCGCCGCAAATGGCCGGCGCCGCCGGGCAGTCGATGTCGCAGTCGCCTTGCTCTACCGGATCGCAGAGGCCATCCCCGCAGAATCCGGACACGCAGTCGTCGGGGCACGCGCTCTGCTCACCCACCTCGCAGCGACCGTCGCCGCAGACCGTCGCGCGGCAGTCGGCGGCGCAGGACTCAGGCTCGTCACCCTCGCAGATCCCGTCGCCGCAGGTAGGTGTGTGGCCGTCGCAGTCGGCCGCGCAGGACGCCGTCTCGCTCGGCGCACAGACACCGTCGCCGCAGGTCTCGAGCACCGCGCAGGCCGCGTCGGACGGATCGGCGGTGCAAAGCGCCCGGATGGCGTTCACCGCGTACGTCATCTCTTCGCCGCCTGGGAGGTTCGGCTCGACATGTGCAACCGCGCAGCCGCGGGTCGGATCGGTGTCATAGTCGGTCTGGCCGCGGACCAGGACGCCGACGAGGCGCCCCATCGCGTCGAAGACACCCGAGCCCGAGTTGCCGGCGAACGTGTCGGGGTTGCCGACGAAGTAGTCGCCCTGCTGCGTGCGCGGGTCCGAGACCTGCCCGCCGTCGTCGATCTTCGCAGGGAGGCCGCTCGGAAAACCGATGACCCGCAGCGGGTCGCCCGCCCGCAGCGTATCGGTCGGCGGGCGGATGGGCGCCGGCGAGTGACCCACGATGGGGCGGTCGAGGCGGACGACCGCGTAGTCGAGCGAGCGTCCGCGCGACATGCGCACGGTGCTCGCGACGACGTCCTTGCACTCGTACACGTCGTCATCCGTCAGGCCGGCCAGCTCGTTGGGGCCCGTCTCGACGTAGTTGAACACGTAGCGCCAAGACTTGCAGGCGGTCAGCGTCGTAACGCAGTGCCCCGCCGTCAGGACGAGATCGGTGCCGATGAGCGTCCCAGAGCATTGCGCCGCGGTCGGCTGGTCCTCGAAGCGCTCGCCGTCGCAGAGGTCGTAGGCGCTCTTCAGCGGGGCGGCCTGGTAGAAGTAGTCGTCCTTGCCGGCGCGCACGATGGCGCGGTCTGGGATCAACGCGACGATCGAGTCGCGCGTGAGGGCGCGCAGGGCGGGGTCCGTCTCGGCGTAGTAGTCGACGCGGTCGTCTCGACCGTAGACCACCTTGGCGCGCGCGGCGGCCGCGTCGGCGCCGGCCGGGGTGGTCGGGACGGCGCACCCCGCGGCGCCGAGGGCGGCCCCGCACGCGAGCGCCGCTACCCACGCCGGCGCGACGCGAGCGAGGGTACGGGCGACCGAATCCCGGAGAGCAGTCGACGTCTTAGGTTTTGCCAAGTAGACCAGCCTCCGCCCTACCGGCGGGTTGAGTTTCGCGTCCCCAGTGTTGCAGGTGCAGCGCCGCGCCGCGAGGCGGGGCCATGCGAAGGAGCCGATCATGAACGCCCTCTCCCGTGACGAATCGCACAGCGTGCTGCTCGGCTATCTCTTCTGGATCTTTGGCTTCATCGGGGCGCATCGCTTCTTCTACGGCAAGAAGCTCACGGGCACGCTGTGGTTCTTCACCCTCGGTCTGTTCTTCATCGGCTGGTTCATCGACTTGTTTCTCATCCCGTCGATGGCGCGAGAGGCCGACCTCCGATACCCGTCCGGCCGCTACGACTATGAGGTCTCGTGGGTCCTGCTGACCTTCCTCGGGGTCTTCGGCGTGCACCGCTTCTACCTCGGCAAGTGGGTCACCGGGCTCATCTGGCTGTTCAGCGGAGCCCTCTTCGGCATCGGCTACCTCTGGGACCTCTGGACGCTGAACGAGCAGGTCGAGCTCGCCAACACGGAGCGGCCCTACTGACCGGGTCACCCAGGAGGGTGTCACCTGCCGAGGACACCTGCCGGCACCGGCTCGCCAACTTGCAAGATCGCATTGCATTGATGGAAGACATGGAGCGCGCTCTGAGACGCTGATGCGTCAAAAGCCCCATGTTTTCGTGACAGAGACAACTGGCACCCTTTTCGCATAGCAGACCCACCGAAGCGGCGCGTTGGCGAGCGTTGTCCCCCCTGTGCCCGCCCCGTCGCTTCGATTCCTTCGACGGCCGCGTTGTGCTCACCCCCCCCCAGAGCATCCGCGGCCGTCGTCTTTTTTTGTGCGGCTCGGTCCATCCGCCGCGCGGGTCGCAGGACGCGCGTCGCGCATCACGCGGCTGTGGTACCAAGAGCGTGATGCCGCTTGACGACGCTACCGCCGCCGCCCTCGCCGCCTGGGCGCAGTTCGACGACCACATCAAGGACGACCTGCTTCGCGCCGTGGCGGCCGCGTTCGCGCTCGTGGTCACCGCCGACGGCGAGGTCGCGCCGAGCGAGCTCGAGAGCTTCGTCGAGCTCGCCCACGCGCCCGGCGCCTTCGGTGACCTCCCGCGACCGAAGCTCTACCACGCGTTCCGCGGGCTCTGCGAGGCGATGGTCACGGACACGGCGTGTGGTCGAGCGCGCGCCCTCGGCCTCGTCGAGAAGCTCCGAGGGGACCGTCGCGCGCAGCGGGTCCGACACGCGGCGTACATCGCGATCGGCGCCGACGCGCGCCACCGAGCCCCCGAGGACGCGGCCTACCGCGACGTCTGCGCGGCGCTCGGCCTCGAGCCGACCGGCGAGTGAGCGAGCCTACGTCGGCGGCGCCGTAGCGCCGGGCGCACTCGGTCGGCGGCGCCTCGAGCGCAGCAAGAGGGCGAGCGCGAACAGCCCGAGCGCCCACGCCGCGCCCGGGGCGGCGCCCGTCGCAGGCGGGGGGTGCCGAAGGGCGCAGCCAGCGCTCGGCGTGCGAGCGCCGGCGTCCGGAGGCGCCCCTGCGTCTGCCTCGGCGCCGCCGTCGGCCTCCGCTCCGCCGTCCGCCGCGACCCCGGCATCGGAGGGTACCCCAGCGTCGGCGGTCGGCGTCCCCGCGTCGAGCGGCACGCCCGCGTCCGGGGCGGCGCACGCCGCCGCCGACTCGCACCCGCCCGGACACCTGTCCGGGACGCCGTTGTCGTCGCGATCGAGCCCGGGGTCGCGCGCGATGGCGCACGCGTCGATGACGCCGTCGCCGTCGCAGTCGCTCGCCTCGAGGGCGGCGATTTGGCAGCGGTCGAGCCGCCCGTCGTGGTCGCAGTCGTCCGCGCCCTGGGCGAGGTCGCACGCGTCCGGCACCCGGTTGCCATCGCAGTCGACCTGGTACTCGCACGCGTCGAGCTGCCCGTCGCCGTCGCAGTCTTCGAGCGCCGGCACGGGCGCGGCGGGCGCGGTCGAGCCAACGGCCGGCTCCACGACGGTGATCCGCTGGTTTGGGCTCACGCTCGACAGGTGCGCGGTCCGGCCGCTCAACCACCGCACGTCGACGTCGACGACGCCACCCGCCGCGGCGAACCCGTCCCCGAGCCCGAAGTGCGCGCCGAGCTCGCTCTCGCCGAGGAAGTGGCTGCCGATGCCGATCTGCTGCACCTGCGCGGGCCCGCCGCTCGAGGGGCGCACCGTCACCTCGGCGCCGCGGCCGTCCCGGTTCGACGCCGTGCCGACCACGCGGACGTCGAGCCAATCGCGCGCGTTGCCCCTGTCGTTGCGATAGAGGATCGGGCGGCCCTGGTTGTGGGTGACGAAGAGGTCGAGGTCGCCGTCGCGGTCGTAGTCGAGGGCGACCAGCGCGCGGCCTTGTCCGGTGTCGTCGAGCCCTCGCGCCACGCTGACCTCCGCGAACGCGCCGCCCGTCGGGCCGCTGAAGGCGGCGCGGCCCGGGTTCTCCCACAGGCGCATCGGGTCCGCGTGGTAGCGCGGGTCGAGCTGCACGCCGTTCGTCATGGCGAGGTCGAGGTCGCCGTCGTTGTCGTAGTCGAAGAAGACCGCGCCCCACCCCCAGCCGCCGTCGCGCACGCCTGCGCGGTCGGTCCAGTCCGTGAAGTGGCGACCGCCTTCGTTGTGGAAGAGGCGGTTGCCGTCGTCGGGCGGCTCGTCGCTGCGGTAGATCGACGTGATGAACCAATCGAGCCGGCCGTCGCCGTCGAAGTCGCCGAAGGTCGAGCCCATCCCGAACCACTCCGTGCCGACGCCGGCGGCGGCGCCGCCTCGCACGAAACGCCCGTCGCGGTCGTTCCAGAAGAGCTCGCTCGTGTGCCCGTCGGACGCGACGACCAGGTCCGGCCAGCCGTCGCCGTCGAGGTCGGGAAACGCCGCGGAGAAGGACAGCGGCACCCAGACCGTGCCGGTCGTCATGCTCGTCCCCGTCGCGTGCGTGAGATCCTCGAAGTGACCGGGTGCGCTCGCGCCGAGGTTGTGCAGCAGGCGCGCGTGCGAGCCGCCGCAGACGCCCGGCACGCCCGACCGCCACTCGGTCGTGTAGAGGTCGAGGTAGCCGTCGCGATCGTAGTCGCCGGCCGTGACGCTCATGCTCTCACGGCGGACGCCGGCCTCCTGTGGGACGGCCGCGCCGCGGGCGAGCGCCTCCTCCCGAAAGTGCGGGCGACGCGGCGCGAAGCCCGCCTGCGCGGCGTCGTTGATGTAGAGCAGGTTGGCGTCGGCGTCCTGCGTGGTCACGTAGAGGTCGAGGTCGCCGTCGTTGTCGAGGTCGGCGAAGATGGCGCCGTTCGTGTCGACGGTCGCGTCGATGCCGACCGCTGCACCGACCTCGACGAAGGCGCCCGCGCAGGTGTTCTCGAAGAGCAGCGGGCGCCCACCGAGCCGCGTGACGAAGAGGTCCGGGCAGCCGTCGCCGTTGTAGTCACCGACCGTCGCGCCTCCGGCGAACGTCTTCGGCTGGCAGGACTCGGCGACCGGATCGCAGGTCAGCCCCTCGGGGCTCGCGTCCTGCGGGTAATCGAGGCCGGCGGCGGCCGTGACGTCGACGAAGCGCGGGGGCGCCGCGAACGCCCTCCCGCCGGTGACGAGCGCCCCGAGCAGCACCGAGATCGCGACGGCCGCGCGCCGGCCGCGAACGCGCGTCATGGCAGCCTCCGCGGCGGCGGACGCCGGCCGGCCGCGGCCTCTCTCGCTACGCCGACCGCTCACCCGCGCCCTGAGTCCCTTTGCACCCGGCACAGTATATCGGCGGGGGACCGGCGGCGCCCGAGGGCCCGCGCACACCGCGTACACGGGCAGCCGGACTCGGGCCGGTCGTGTTCGAGTCCGTTGCGGTCGGGTGGCTCGCCGGGCCGTTTCGGAGAATCCTTCGGCCGGACGATGAGCTTGTTCGACGACATCGGCGGTGAGGCCGCACTCCGCCCGCTCATAGACGACTTCATCGATCGCTGCTTCGACGACGTCATGATCGGCTTCATCTTCCAGCGCGCGGACCGAGCGCGCATCAAGCGCTTCGAGTACGAGCACGCCGCGCACCTGCTGGGTGCCGGGACGCCGTACACCGGCCGTGATCTCGCGGCGGTCCATCGCAAGCACCGCATCCTCAGCGGGCAGTTCGGGCGCCGCCGCCAGATCCTCATCGAGGTCTGCGACGACCGCGGCGTGCCGATGCGCGTGCGCGACTCGTGGATCGCCGCGCAGGAGGCGTTGCGCGACCAGATCACGCCCGAGACCAGCTCGACCTGCAACGACGGCGTCCGCTCCTGACCGTGGCCGGCGTCCCCGCTTCGAACCGCACGAGCCGCCGCGCCTCCCCGACGCGGGCGCACCCGCTCGACGGCCGCGTGGTGCTCGCGACGGCTGGCTTCTTCGACGTGCTGACCGCCGAGGGCACCTTCCGCTGCCGCCTGCGCGGCCGCCTCAAGCACGAGCGCCGCCGCACGGATCTGTGCGTCATCGGCGACGCCGTCCGAATCGACGCCCACCCGGACGGGACGGGCGTCGTCACGGCGGTGCAGCCCCGCACGTCGCGCTTCTCCCGCAAGCACCCCGGCCGCGGCCGCCTCCGCGAGGACGTGCTCGTCGCGAACCTCGACCAGCTCCTCGTCGTGTTCTCGTTCGACACGCCGCCGTTCAGCCCGCGCATGCTCGACCGCTTCCTCGTCATCGCGGAGCACGAGGGCGTCGAGCCCTGCGTCGTCGCGCACAAGGCGGATCGCGCGGACGAGCCGACCCGCGAGGTGTTCGAGCGCTACGCCGCGCTCGGCTACCCGGTGCTCTACACGAGCACGGTCACGGGCGACGGGCTCGACGCGCTCCGTGAGCGCCTCCGCGGGCCCGACGGCCGCCGCATCTCGGCGCTGACGGGGCCGTCGGGCGTCGGCAAGAGCAGCCTCGCGAACGCGCTCGAACCGGGCCTCGGGCTCGAGGTCGGCGCGACGAGCGCGGCGCACGGTGGCGGGCGCCACACGACGCGGGTGGCGACCCTGCACCCGCTCCGTGAGGGCGGGTTCCTGGCCGACACGCCGGGCATCCGCGAGCTCGGGACGTGGGCGCTCGACCCGGCGCAGCTCGACGCTTGCTTCCCGGAGCTGCGCCCCTACCTCGGCGCGTGCGCGTTCCGGAGCTGCGCCCACGTCGAGGAGCCCGGGTGCGCCGTGACCGAAGCGGTCGACCGGGGCGACGTCGACGTCGAGCGATACGACAGCTACCTGCGCCTGCTGCTCGACGAGGAGCGGCCGGATCGCCATGGCTGACGGGCACACGCCACGATCGGCGGGTCGCTCGAGCGCCCGGGCGGACGCGACCGCGGGCCGTTGGCCGCGGGTGCGCCTGCCGATCATGATCGGGTTCGCCATCGGCGGCGGGCTGCTCGCGTTCATTCTGAGCGTCGTCGTCGCCACCGTGGTCGCGGCTGTCGTCGCGCGGGCGCACGGCGCGCCGCTGCAGGCCGATGGCAAGTTCCTCCTGACCCTGCCCGGCATCGCCGCGAGCCTCATCACGACGGCCGCGGTGTTGATCGGCGCCGCGGCGATCGCCGCCAGGCTCTCGCGCACGCGGGTCGGACCCGCGCTCGGCCTGCGCGGCGCGCCCTGGCTCGCGTTCCTGGCCGCGGGCGTCGGCATCGTCGCGCTCGGCCCGACCGCGGACCTCTTCGTCCAGGGCGCGACGACGCTGTTTCCGAACGACACCCACGGAACGCTCGCGGTGCTCGACGGCATCGGGCGGCGCTACCCGTTCTGGATGCTCTGGCCGCTCCTGTGCCTGCTGCCGGGCATGGGCGAGGAGATCTTCTTCCGAGGGATGGTCCAGCGCGCCATAGGGCGCGGCGCGGTCGCGATCTGGGTCTCGGCGCTCGCGTTCGCGACCTTCCACCTCGACCCGCGGCAGATAGCCGGCGTGCTGCCGCTCGCGTTCTTCCTCGCGTGGACGGCCGCCCGGACGGGGAGCACCTCGGTGACCATCTTCGCGCACGTGCTGAACAACACGGTGGCGCTGGCCACGCTCCAGCTCTACCCGGAGGCCGCGCAGCACGAGCCCGTCCCCTGGCCCGCGCTCGTCGTGAGCTGGGCGTTCGTCGCGGGCGCCGTCTGGCTCGTCGCCCGCGCGTCGCCCCGCGTCGCGCGCGCGCCGGCGCGCC